>NZLD01000042.1 GCA_002694095.1 Micrococcales bacterium
GATCCGGTCAAGGTCACTCGGTCGGCTCTTGAGAATGCCGCATCGATCGCCGCGATGCTGCTGACCACCGAGGCCCTTGTCGTCGAGAAGCCGGAAGAGGAAGAAGACGAGGCCGGTCACGGTCACGCACATCACGGTCACGCGCACTAGACGCTACGCAATCAACCAATAACGAAGGGCGCCGGTAAACCGGCGCCCTTCGTTATGTGAGGAGGGATGCGTAAATGAACGAGTGTCAGACAGCTTCAGGGAGACGACGACGACCGGCGTAGATGGCGTCGCGGTCGTCTTCGGAGAGGCCGCCCCAGACGCCGTACGGCTCGCGGACGGCGAGGGCGTGGGCGGCGCATTGCATCATGACGGGGCAGGACGCGCAGATCGCCTTGGCGGCGGACTCGCGCGCCGCGCGGGCGGGACCACGCTCTCCTTCCGGGTGGAAGAAGATGCCGGGATCTTCTCCGCGGCAGGAGCCTTCGAGCTGCCAATCCCAAATGTCAGCGTTGGGTCCTGGAAGCCGTGAAACGTCAGCCATGAAGCACCTCCTAAGTAATAGTTGAAACGATATCAATCGCTCCATACCTTAGTCAAGTGATCTAATTGAATAATTTAGGAAACGTTTCTGAGTACTGTTATGTCCGGTTTTAAGTGGATTTGTAACTGGAGATGCGAATCGCGCCAGCGCCTTTGAGAATAGGGGTGTGGTTAGCGAGCTCCGTCCTACCGAAAAGGGAGAGGGGGAGAGGTCTACCGCCCCAGGCTTGACGGTCGCCGCAGTAGCACGCCGGCTAGGCGTCGCGCCGGCCACGTTGCGGACATGGGACCGCAGATACGGGCTTGGCCCAAGTGAGCATCGGGCGGGTGCCCATCGCCGCTATTCAGCCGTCGATCTCACGCGTCTGGAGCACATGCGTCGCCTGGTTCTCGCGGGCCTACCTCCCGGTGACGCAGCGCGCGAGGCGCTGGCCCTGGATGTCGACCCATCGGCGCTTGCTTCGGTGACTGACCTCGCGATGGCGTCCTCGCCCGCAGTCGCGTCCACAGAGCCAACGTCCGATCCCGCCGCCCTTCGCAGCGGCGGCGGCCAGGTAATTCCTATTCCGGGCGGCACGCCGGCCTCGCGCGGCCTCGCGCGCGCGGCCCTGGCACTTGATGGGCACGCCTGCCAGAACGTCATCCGGGACACCATTGAGAGACGGGGCGTGATCTGGAGTTGGGACCACCTGTTGGTGCCGGTACTCACCGGGGTCGGCCAGCGCTGGGCAACGTCAGGCCGGGGGATCGACGTCGAGCACATCCTCAGCGACTCCGTGCATGCGGTACTCGCCGAGCGCGCCCGTGAACTCAAAGAGCCGCAAAACGCCCGACTCGTGTTGCTCGCCGGCGCGGATGAGGAGACCCACTTCCTGCCGCTGTGGGCTGTTGCCGCGGGCTTGGCTGAACGCCGAATCGGTTGCCGAATGCTCGGAGCCCGCGTCCCACAGGAAACGCTCGTGCAGTCCGTTCGCCGAACCGGGCCGGCGGCCGTTTTCGTCTGGGCCCAAATCCCCGGGTCGGCGCAGACCCAGATACTGGCGGACCTGACGACGCTGCGTCCTGCTCCGACCGTGGTGGCGGGAGGCCCCGGCTGGAGTGGCCCCACGCCACCTGGGGTGGGTCAGACCACCGATCTCACCGAGACCGTAACGCGTTTGGCTCGCGCCCTGGGCATGTGAGTAGCCTGAGGCCGTGAAGAGCGCGGCTGACGACGGCAAGTTTGCCCTGCGCGGGCTAACTTTCGACGACGTCCTGCTGCTCCCGGGAGAATCCACGATCGTCCCCGGTGACGTCGACACGGCTAGCCACGTGACACGGAGTATCGCCGTGCGTCTGCCGTTGGTATCCAGCGCCATGGACACGGTCACGGAAGCACGAATGGCCATCGCGATGGCGCGGCAAGGTGGGGTGGGTGTGCTTCATCGGAACCTGCCGATCGAGGAGCAAGCCAATCAAGTCGATCGCGTCAAGCGTTCCGAAGCGGGAATGGTCGGAAATCCCATCACGTGCGGGCCCGACGACTCGCTTGCCGATGTCGATGCCCTGTGCGCGAAATACCGAATTTCCGGAGTGCCCGTCGTGGACGCCTCCGGAACTCTCCTCGGAATCGTGACCAATCGTGACATGCGCTTCGAAGAGGACATGTCGATTACCGCGCGCGAGGCAATGACGGGGATGCCGTTGGTGACGGCTTCGGTGGGCATTGACCCCGAAGAGGCACTCGCATTGCTGGCCCGGCACAAGGTGGAGAAGCTCCCCATTGTCGACGGCAACAACAAGCTTCAAGGGCTGTTCACCGTGAAAGACTTCGTCAAGACCGACAAGTATCCGCATGCCACGAAGGACGTCGACGGTCGTTTGGTGGTGGGTGCGGCAATCGGTGTCGGTGAGGACGCCGAGAAGCGGGNCGACGCATTGATTTCCGCNGGCGTTGATTTTCTTGTCGTGGACACTGCGCACGGGCATTCGCATGCGGTTCTGGAGGTGGTTCGACGGTTGAAGCAAGACTCTCACGTCGACATCGTCGGCGGCAACGTGGCGACGTACGAAGGCGCGCAAGCGCTCGTCGATGCGGGTGCCGACGGGGTCAAAGTTGGCGTGGGTCCCGGATCCATCTGCACGACACGGGTGGTCGCTGGCGTTGGGGTCCCGCAGATCACAGCGATCAACGAGGCATATCGCGCCTGCGCTCCGGCTGGTGTTCCCGTGATCGGAGACGGCGGCATCCAGTACTCGGGCGACATCGCCAAGGCGATCGTCGCCGGTGCCAGCACGGTGATGCTCGGATCGTTGCTCGCCGGGTGCGAAGAAGCACCGGGCGAGGTGGTCTTCGTGAATGGCAAGCAGTTCAAGTCCTACCGCGGGATGGGTTCGTTGGCCGCGATGCAATCGCGCGGACAGGCGCGGTCCTACAGCAAAGANCGCTACTTCCAGGANGANGTTCTCAGCGACGACAAATTGGTTCCCGAAGGCATCGAGGGGATGGTCGCNTATCGAGGACCNCTGGCGGCGGTTGCTCATCAACTCGTGGGAGGTCTGCGTGCCGCCATGGGATACGCCGGAACCGCAACGATGCCGGANTTGATCTCTCGTGGTCGCTTCGTGCAGATCACAGCGGCCGGGTTGCGTGAATCCCATCCNCACGACGTGCAGATGATGCTCGAAGCCCCCAACTACACGGGGCGATAANCATGGCCGATGTNCTNATCGGCGGCTCGAAAGCTGCCGCCCGCTCGTATTCGTTCGANGAAGTGGCGATTGCCCCGAGTCGGCGGACCCGCAATCCCGANGACGTCTCTACCGCGTGGAACATCGACGCCTACTCGTTCGAAACCCCTCTTCTCGCAGCCCCGATGGACTCNGTCGTNTCTCCCACCNGTGCAATNGAGCTCGCACGGTGCGGGGCCCTCGCGTCCTTGAATATNGAGGGCCTGTGGTNTCGCTATGAAGACCCCGAGCCACTGCTGGCGAGAATTGCCACNGAGGACCCNGCGGCGGTCACGCCCTACCTGCAGNGCGTGTACTCCGAACACGACGTGCAACCCGAACTCATTACACGTCGCATCGGGGAGATGAAGGCGGCNGGCNTCACGGTGTCGGTGGCGGTNTCNCCNCAACGGACGACCGAACTNGCGCCATTGGCNGCCGGCGCTGGNGCCGACATCGTCGTCATCCGTGGAACNACNGTGTCCGCCGAGCACGTGAACTCGGATGGNAACGANCTGAATCTGAAGGAGTTCATTCACGATCTCGACGTNCCGGTNATCGTCGGTGGATGCAGNACNCGGCAGGCGGCGTTGCACCTGATGCGTACNGGTGCGGCGGGTGTNCTCGTNGGATTCGGTGGAGGAGCGAGTCACACCACNGCCGACGTNATTGGTGTGCGAGTGCCCATGGCNACGGCNGTCGCTGAGGTNGCTGCNGCGCGACGCGANTACCTCGACGAGTCTGGGGGTCGCTACGTCCACGTGATTGCCGACGGATCTATGGGGTCGAGCGGAGATGTCGTGAAGGCCTTCGCTTGTGGCGCCGATGCTGCGATGGTCGGCTCGGTCTTTGCGCGGGCGACGGATGCCCCTGGTCGCGGAGCACATTGGGGAGCGGAAGCCTGGCATGGGAAACTCCCGCGGGGAGAGCGTCACNTGATGGATCAGGTGGGAACCTTCGACGAGATCATGCGCGGACCGTCCACTCGAGCCGATGGCAGCGTCAACATNGTGGGTGCCCTGCGAAAGGCGATGGCGACGACTGGGTACTCCGATCTNAANGAGTTTCAGCGNGTCGACATGGTCGTNAGCTCGTAGGNGCCGTCGTGGATTCGGATCGACTCCTTTCNTCTCTGCTTGCCTCGGGGCANACGACAGACATCATCGAGCCGTTTACCGGCGCCANCTTGTACTCGCTCCCGACGAGCACCGAGGACGACATCGATGCCGTCTTTGACGAGGCNCGCCGAGCCCAGAAGATGTGGGNNGATACCCCNGTGTCGGTGCGCAGCGCGATCATGCTGCGATTTCACGNTGCGCTGCTNGNCGAGCGTCAAGCCGTTTTGGATCTGGTGCAACGAGAGACGGGTAAGGCCCGGAAAGACGCGAATGAAGAAGTCCTCGACGTGTGCATCANNGCTCGGCACTACGCCCGAGATGCNCGACGGCTCCTTCGGCCGCGCCGACGACTCGGCGCACTNCCNGGNCTNGTGGGAGTNGTCGAGCGCCGNGTTCCNTTCGGTGTCGTAGGGGTTATCGCNCCGTGGAACTACCCGCTCACGCTTGCNATCAGCGATGCGATACCCGCGATGATGGCGGGAAATTGCGTTGTGGTGAAGCCCGACGTGCANACNACACTCTCAGCGNTNTGGATCGCCGACCTNCTGNAGCGAGCCGGCCTTCCTCCCGGGGTGTTCACCGTNGTNGCGGGNGAGGGATCGGTTGTGGGNCCGCTGGTCATCGATCGATCCGACTACGTGATGTTCACCGGGTCGACGGCGGTGGGCCGAGGTGTGGCCGCTCGATGCGGGGAGTTGCTCATTGGATGTTCCATGGAGCTCGGCGGAAAGAACGCGATGATCGTTCGAGGCGACGCCGANATCGCGGCGGCGGCGGCGCTTGCCTGTCGAGCGAGTTTCTCCAACTCGGGGCAACTGTGCATCTCGATGGAGCGGATCTATGTCGATCAATCCATTGTCGATGAGTTTCTCGATGCCTTTGCCCGTCGAACACAGGCTTTGCGCATGTCGGCGCAGATCGGCTGGGGCGCTGATGTCGGGTCTCTGATATCGCAGCGTCAACGTGATCGGGTGGCTGCCCACGTGGAGAACGCGGTGACGCTCGGAGCCGACGTGATCGTGGGGGGTCAACCCCGACCGGACATCGGACCGTATTTCTTTGAACCCACCATTCTCACCGGAGTGGACGAAGACATGGATGTCTGCCGTAGTGAAACCTTCGGACCCGTGGTGTCGGTGTATCCGGTGGGCTCGGACGCTGAGGCTGTTGCCCGGGCCAACGACTCTGAGTACGGCTTGAACGCTGCCATTGCCAGCCGAGACACCCGGGCTGCCCGGGCCATGGCGCGATCTCTGCGGGCGGGAACGGTCAACATCAACGAGGGGTACGCGGCCGCGTGGGCTAGCAAGCGAGCACCCATGGGTGGCATGGGTGCGTCGGGGCTGGGCAGGCGTCACGGCGACGAAGGTCTATGGAAGTACACGGAGTCGCAAACCATCGCGACCCAGAGGGCGCTCGGCTTCGATCCACCCTTCGGGTGGTCAGACGAGCAATGGGGTGACACCCTTGCTCAAGCAATGGCTTTTATGAAGAACCTGGGATGGAAGTAGGAGGGCTGATGGCGGCGCCTGTGAGTGACCCTGTGGTCTTCGACACCGATGTCGCAGTCATCGGGTCCGGCTTTGGCGGCTCGGTGACCGCTCTACGGCTTGCGGAAAAGAACTACCGTGTGACGGTTTTCGAAGCGGGTCGTCGCTTCGCCGATCATGAGTTCGCTTCGACCTCGTGGGATCTTCGACGTTTCCTATGGGCTCCGATGCTCGGAATGTTCGGCATCCAACGTTTCCATGTGATGAAGGACGTTGCCGTCCTTGCCGGTGCCGGTGTGGGTGGTGGATCCCTCGTGTATGCCAACACGCTCTACATCCCCGGAGGTCGTTTCTTCTCGGATCCGCAATGGTCCGACATCACGGATTGGGCTCGAGAACTCGCGCCCTACTACGACCAGGCCGGTCGCATGCTCGGCATCGAGGACAACCCTCGGATGACGCCCTCGGACATTGTCATGAAGCAGGTGGCCGATGACATGGGAGTGGGGCACACCTTCCGCATGACGCCGGTGGGTGTCTACTTCGGCACCCCGGGTGTGACCGTCCCGGATCCGTACTTCGGGGGGCGCGGACCCGCTCGAACAGGATGCATCGAGTGCGGTGAGTGCATGACCGGTTGTCGGTGGAACGCGAAGAACACGCTGCCCAAGAACTATCTGCACCTGGCCGAACTCGCCGGGGCGCGAATACTGCCGATGACCACGGTGATTGGCGTCGACCCGTTACCCGGCGGTGGGTACCGCATCGAGACGAGGGCCACAGGGTCGCTCGGCAATCGCCTTCGCCGGTGGTTCACGGCCGAACACGTGGTGTTTGCTGCAGGCACATACAACACGCAGCGACTGCTCCACAAGATGAAAGACGAAGGTCGGTTACCTCGCCTGTCGCCGATGCTCGGCCGCCTGTCGCGTACCAATTCAGAATCCATTCTCGGGGCGGTGGCTCAAACAACCTCGGTGAGAGGAGCTGACTTCACCGAAGGAGTCGCCATCACATCGAGCTGGTACCCGGACGACAACACGCACGTCGAGCCCGTGCGCTACGGCAAAGGCTCAAACTCGATGGGGTTGCTGCAGTCCGTTCTCACCACACCTGTCGCCGGAGAACCTCGGTGGCGTGTGTGGCTCAGAGAGTTGGCCCGACAACCGGGAATCGTGCGGCAACTGCTGGACGTCCGCGGGTGGTCCGAGCGCACGGTGATCTCGTTGATCATGCAGCCGGTCGACAACTCGTTGACATTGACCGGCAAGCGACGTCGACTCGGCCCGTTCTCGCGGTGGCGGCTTACAACGGATCAAGATCAGTCCTCGCCGGCTCCCACCTACATGCCGGTTGCCCAGGATGTGGTCCGTCGTGTTGCGGACAAGATCGGCGGCATTCCCGGTTCGAGTGTTTTCGAAAACATCGACGCGGCGCTCACAGCCCACTTCGTCGGAGGGTGCGTGATCGGCGCCGACGCTGACGTTGGAGTGGTCGATGCCTACCACCGCGTCTTCGGATATCCGGGGATGCACATCGTGGATGGTTCGACAATCACCGCGAACTTGGGCGTCAATCCATCGCTGACCATCACCGCGCAGGCGGAACGAGCGATGGCGTTGTGGCCGAATAAGGGTGAGCCGGATGCCAGGCCCGACCTCGGCGCAGGCTACGAGCCGGTCACTCCCATCGAGCCGGCCCGTCCGATAGTGCCGGCCGACGCGCCCGGATCCCTGCGCCTCCCGCTCGTAACGTGACGCTGAGATACCTGACGTCGAGGTTTACGGGTTTTTCGATAGACGCGACGAGAGGGGCGGATCCGAAGATCCACCCCTCCCGAACAGTGTTGCTGTGTCGCTGACTACGAGGAGATACCAGCCGCCGTTGCTACCGCCCGCTTGGTGAGCACCGTCACCAGATGCTTGCGGAACTCGACATCGGCATCCTCGTCGGCGAACGGCTCGAGACCGTCGGCCGCCTGAGCACATGCGGCCTCGATCTCGGCCATGCTGCTCGCGCCCACGAGCGCCTGCTCTGTGGCAGAGGCCCGCATCGGTGTGCCCCCGACATTCGCCAGGCCAATGCGCGCCTCGGCGATGGAGCCGGAGTCCATACGGACAGCAGCCCCGACACCGACGATGCTCCAGGCCTGCGCCGTGCGGTTGAACTTCTCGTAGTGCGATCCCCAACCGTCGTACTTCGGGAAGGAGGCGCTGACGAGAAGCTCGTCCTCGCCGACGGCCGTCTCGAACGGTCCGACAAAGAACTCCGCTGCCGGAACCGTGCGACGACCTCCGGGGCCGGCGATGGTGAACTCCGCGTCCAGAGCCAACGCCACCGGCGGTTGGTCTGCCCGCGGGTCCGCGTGTGCGAGGGCGCCGCCGACGGTGCCGCGATGACGAATCTGCGGGTCCGCGACTGTTGCTGTCGCTTGAGCGAGCAACGGCACGGACGAGGTCACCGCAGAATCGTTCATCACGGCGTGGTGGGTGGCTCCCGAGCCGATGACGACCCTGTCACCGGAGCCGTCGATGCTCTTGATCTCGTCGATGCCGGAGCAATCGACAACGAGCTCGGGTGCGTTCAGGCGCAGACGCAGTACGGGGAGGAGCGACTGCCCTCCGCCGAGCACCTTCGCGTCGTCGCTGCTGGCGAGTGCGGCGACCGCATCATCGATGGTGGACGCCCTCGTGTAGCCAAAAGTTGCCGGAATCATGCCTGGCCTCCCTTCGCTGCCTGAATGGCTTTCCAGACCGTCATCGGTGTCGCCGGCATTGCGACGTCGGTGACACCGAGTGGTCGAAGAGCGTCCACGACGCCGTTGATGATCGCCGGCGTGGATGCGATGGTTCCTGCCTCGCCGACACCTTTCGTCCCAAGCGGATGGGTCGTGGAGGGGGTCTCCGTGCGATCGGTGATGAACGACGGCAGATCCGGTGCCGCCGGGATCAGGTAAGTCGACAGGTTCGCGTTCAATGGCAAGCCGTCTTCGTCGTAGAAGGCCCCTTCGTACAGCGCCTGAGCGATGCCCTGAGCGAGGCCACCGTGCACCTGACCCTCGACGATCATCGGGTTGACCTGAACTCCGACGTCATCGACAGCCACGTACTTGCGTACTGTCACCTGTCCCGTCTCGGTGTCGACCTCCATCGCCGCCAGGTGTGTCCCGTGCGGGAAGGAGAAGTCCTCCGGGTCAACTGTCGCCTCTCCCTGCAGTGTCGGTTCGACACCATCGGGCAGGTTGTGGGCGGTAAACGCCTCGAAGGCAACCGCAGCCAACGGCTGTGACTTCTCCGGGTCTCCCTTGACGGAGAACTGCCCGTCAGCGAATTCAAGGTCTCCGGGGGAGCACTCGAGTTGGTGCGCGGCGATGACTGTGGCCTTCTCGATGAGGTTGTCGGCGGCCTTCTTGATGGCCTGCCCACCGACAGCCAGCGAGCGCGACCCGTAGGTGTCCATCCCGTAGGGAGCGCGTCCGGTATCGCCGTGAACGACCTCGATGTCCTCCACCCCGATGCCCAGGATGCTGGCCGCAATCTGACTCCAGGCTGTCTCGTGACCCTGGCCATGGGGAGACGTTCCGGTGATCAGCTCTACTTTGCCGGTCGGAAGCATGCGGATTGTCGCGTGCTCCCACCCGCCGGCCACGTACTTTAGGGCACCCAGAGTTCGCGAGGGAGCCAAGCCGCACATCTCGGTGAAGGTGGAGATGCCGATGCCGAGTTGAACGGGGTCACCAGACTCCCGACGCCGCTGCTGCTCGGCCCGCAACTCATCCATGCCGAAGAGGTCCATGGCTTTCGCGGTTGCGGCCTCGTAGTTGCCGGTGTCGTAGGTGAGCCCCGCCACCGTTGTGTAGGGGAATTCCTCATGCGTGATCCAGTTCTTCTGGCGGAGCGCCATCGGATCCATGTCGAGTGCCGCGGCGAGTTCATCCATGATTCGCTCGATCGCGTACGTTGCTTCCGGTCGCCCAGCCCCGCGGTATGCGTCGGTGGGCGTGGTGCTCGTGAACACGCCCGTGCACTGGAAGTCGTAGGCATCCATCTTGTAGATCGCCGGGTACATGAACATCCCGAGCAAGGGGGTGCCGGGGGTAATGATCTGCAGGTAGGCACCCATGTTGGCGAGGAGATCGACCTTGAGCCCGAGCAGGGTGCCGTCTTTCGTGGCAGCGATCTCGATGTCTTGGATCTGGTCGCGACCGTGGTGCGTGGCGACCATGTCCTCGCTCCGGCTTTCGGTCCACTTGACCGGACGGCCGAGTTTGCGCGCTATCTGGGTAACGAGGATTTCCTCGCGGTAGATCTGGAGCTTCCCGCCGAAGCCTCCGCCAACATCGGGAGCGACGATGCGCAGGTTGTTCTCGGGAATTCCCGTCACCAGCGCGATGAGGACGCGCAGAACGTGCGGAATCTGCGTCGATGACCAGACAGTTATCTCGTCGCTCATGCCCATGGGTGCCGCGACCACGGAGCGGGGCTCCATGAAGGCGGGAATGAGGCGCTGGTTGATGAAGCGGCGCTTGACGACGACGTCGGCCTTCGCCTTGGCATCGTCGTAGCCGCCACCGAGGTTGTATACGTAGCACTGGTTGGTGCCGGCGTCTTCGTGGAGGAGTGGCGAGTCCGGTGCCAGCGCGGCTTCCATATCCACGATCGCATCCAGCGGCTCGTACTCCACGTCGATCGCCTCGAGGGCGTCCGCCGCATGCTTGGCGTCCGTGGCGAGAACAACCGCGACGCAGTCGCCCACCTGACGCACCTTGCCTTTGGCGAGGGACGGGAAGTCCGGCATGACGATGTCATCGGTGACCGGCCACACGCAGGGAACGGAACCATTCAGGTCACCAAGTTCGTCTGCGCCGTACGCGGCCACGACATTGGGCTGCTGGAGAGCACCCGAGACGTCGAGTTTGGTGATGTTCGCGTGAGCGAACGGGCTGCGCAGGATCGCCATGTGCAGCGTCCCCGGCAACTGGATGTTGTCGGTCCAGTTGGTCCGACCGTGGAGGAGTTTGGCGTCCTCCTTGCGCTTGATGGGGCGACCAAGCGGCGTCGAGGTCTCGACGGTTTCGGTCACTTCGCACCTCCCATGAGTTCAGCAGCTTTCTCCACTGAGCGAACGATGTTGTGGTAGCCGGTGCAACGGCAGAGGTTGCCCTCGATGCCTTCGCGGATCTCGGCCTCGGACGGGTTGGGGTTCTCTCCGAGAAGGTCGATGGTGGACATGACCATGCCGGGGGTGCAGTAGCCGCACTGCAGGCCGTGGCATTCCTTGAAAGCGGTCTGGACTGGGTGCCAGTCGTCACCGTCGGAGATGCCCTGAATGGTCGTTACTGCGGCGCCGTCAGCCTGAACGGCGAGAACACTGCACGACTTCACGCTGCGGCCATCGAGCAGCACGGTGCACGCTCCGCAATTAGAGGTGTCGCACCCGACGACGGTACCGACCTTTCCTAACTCTTCACGCAGCCAGTGAACGAGGAGAGTGCGCGGTTCGACATCGCCCTCGTACTGGTTGCCATCCACATTCACAGAAATGTGCTCCATGGATGTCCCTTCCTTCGTATTCGTCATAAGCGGTCTGCGAGAGGCAGGTCACCTCCGCGCACGACCGATCGGTTGTGAGGAAACTCACGCTAGGAGCATTTCTGGATCTGCGCTCGATTTTGGTCAGACTCGGGTGAATTGGATCGAGCGGCGAGTGCACCCACCCGACAGGCGTGGAACGGGGCAGGCAGGGCGGAGCGCAGTTTCGGAGTCGTTGGGGTTGCTGAGGTGGTTGCGACTGTTGGGGTCCATGGGATTGTGGGCATGGGCATGGGCATGGGCATAGGCATAGGCATAGGCATAGGCATAGGCATAGGCATAGGTCTTGGTTCGGGGACGGCCGGTCGTGAGGGGCCTAGTGTTCGGTCTCGTGACTTCGGATGCCCCCACCCAGCCACGGACGCACCTGGTGTGGTCAATCGTCGCGGCCGCCCTGTTCTTCTTGCCCCTGGGTCTGATTGCGGTGGTGTTCAGCTGGCGGACCGGCGTGTGGAAGCGGCGTGACGATCTCGCCCGAGCTCGCAGGAACTCACGGCTCGCCCTCATCTTCATCATCGTGACGATCATCGTGGGCGTGCTGGTCTATGGAGGGCTCCTCGGCGCGCTCCTGACCCTCGGCGCATTCAGTTCCCCGCAGTAGGCTCCGCGGAGTGGAGCAGTCGCGTCGCACGGAATCGCTCGGAGCCCGTCCCGTTCTCGTGGTGGATTTCGGCGCCCAGTACGCGCAGTTGATTGCGCGGAGGGTTCGCGAGGCCCANGTCTATTCCGAGATCGTCCCCCACTCCATANCNATNGAGGACGTTCGATCNAAGAACCCGTGCGCNATCATCCTCAGTGGTGGNCCTTCCAGNGTGTANGAGCCNCACGCTCCCTCNTTCGANACCCGNATCTTCGAATTGGACGTCCCNGTATTCGGGATNTGCTACGGATTCCANGCCATGGCTCAGGGCCTTGGGGGTTCGGTCGCTCGCACCGGNGGGAGCGAGTACGGCGGGACCACGCTGACGGTTCGCGCCCCNGGGACNNTGCTNAGCGGCCTACCCGAAACGCAGAACGTCTGGATGTCGCACGGAGACAGCGTGGACGTNNCGCCGGNCGGATTCGACGTACTGGCCAGCANTCCNGGAGCGCCGGTGGCAGCTTTCGAGAACATCGAACGTCGAATGGCNGGAGTGCAGTTCCATCCCGAAGTCATGCACACCGCTCACGGGCAGCGCATCCTCGAGCACTTCCTGTGGCAGATCGCNGANTGCGANCCAACATGGACGATGTCCGGGATCATCNANGAGCAGGTCGCGCGAATTCGNGANCAGGTGGGGGANTCNCGNGTNATCTGCGGCCTNTCGGGGGGAGTCGACTCGGCCGTTGCTGCCGCNCTCGTGCAGCGAGNCGTCGGAGACCAACTGACATGCATCTTCGTCGATCACGGCCTGCTGCGAACNGGAGAGGTCGAGCAGGTGCAGCGCGATTTTGTCGCCGCCACCGACGTTCGGCTNGTGACCGTGGATGCGCGNGNGCGCTTCTTGANCGCGCTCGAGGGCGTCGAGGANCCNGAGACCAAGCGCAAGATCATCGGGCGNGAGTTCATCCGCGTNTTCGAAGACGCCGCTCGCCAGGTNGTCGCGGAAGCNGGGTCGGGCGGCAGTGTCGATTTTCTGGTCCAGGGGACGCTGTACCCCGACGTCGTGGAATCCGGTGGCGGATCGGGAACGGCGAACATCAAGAGTCATCACAACGTCGGTGGCCTCCCGGACGATCTGGAATTCACCCTGGTGGAACCGCTGCGGACACTCTTCAAGGACGAAGTTCGCCAGGTCGGCCTCGACCTCGGGCTGCCNGAAGAGATNGTCTGGCGACACCCGTTCCCGGGNCCGGGTCTNGCGATCCGCATCATCGGGTCGGTAAGCCANGAACGGCTNGAGATTCTTCGAGCCGCCGATGCGATNGCACGNGAGGAATTGACCACCGCCGGGTACGACCGGGATGTGTGGCAGTTCCCNGTGGTNNTCCTCGCGGATGTNCGCTCGGTCGGTGTTCANGGGGACGGTCGAACCTANGGACACCCCATCGTTNTGCGGCCGGTTTCGAGCGANGATGCGATGACGGCCGACTGGTCNCGGCTGCCCTANGAGGTCGTGGCGAAAATCTCGACCCGCATCACCAACGAGGTGCCGGAGGTCAATCGAGTGGTTCTCGATGTGACGAGCAAGCCGCCGGGCACCATCGAATGGGAATAAGNCGAATGGAAGTAATCGCACTGATGACCGACGGGAGCAGACGGTCGGCGCGGGNGNAAGGAAGGGAGAGGGCCGGATGTACGACGTNGCNTTGAGCGTTGCCGCATGTGCNCGCGCAGGAACGCGAGCNGATGTCGCTTGGATGATCTCNCCCGCGGCCAGCAAGGAAGCCGTGATGATCACNCCGGGGGGAGGGNACCTGGGNGTCCTCGCNAANGGAGCNTTCACCGGNNTNCTGGCGGATGCNGCCNCNCGACAACTACCGACGGGGCGTCGNGTTCGNCATCGTGTCGAGGAATGGGAAGCGAGCACGAGCGGACTNCCGGCGGACTCGACCGTGGAGTTNCTGGTGGTNCCGGCCGCTCAGTTCCCCGAGGAGGTGTGGCCGGCGCTGATGGCTCGCGAACCNGTGATCATCGACAGTGTNCTCGACGGAGACGACGTAACTCAGATCGCGGTGACGACGTCGGCCTCGGCGACCGGNGNGGAGGCNACNGCNCTCGGNGCNGNNGGGCCGTCGGTCGANATCACNGATTCNCTTGTGCGCACGGTGCTCGTACCCGGCACNACGGTGGTGGTCGCCGGCGGNGGTCCGATCGCGGACGCACTCATCGCCCAGGTGAGCCTTCTGGGGTGGGATGTCGCGGTCGAGACGCGACCGGACTTGGTCGAGGGNTTAACGACGCGGCTGTCGAGCGCGGATGCCGTTGTCGTCATGGGTCACGACGTCGAGACGTCAAGCCGTTGCCTGCAGGTGGCCTTGGACAGCGATGCTGGCTACATCGGCGCGTTGGGCTCCCGGACGATGCAGCAGGCTCGGGCTGACTGGTTGGCCTACCGGGACGTGACCGACCTTTCGCGGGTCCATGGCCCGGCGGGACTTGACATCGGTGCGTCGACTCCGGCGGAGATCGCCGTTTCGATCGCCGCCCAAATCGTTTCAGTAACGCGCCACTTTGTGAATGACTGAACAAAGTTTTGCTAAGGGCTTGCGGAGTGCGCAATCTCGGTGTTGAGTACCAGTCTCGGGCCTTACAGTGAAGATCATTTCAGAGAAGAGGTTCGCATGGCAATCGAGTCCACGGGTCATGAAGGCGGTAATCCGCGCATGTTCGCTCTGGTGGAGGACTCGCCGAAGGAGGGCCCCTCACCGACCGTGTGGGCCTGGCCGCAGTTCATCGACTTCCTCAAGGTCGCGGGGCAGCCCGTGCAAGGGCCCTGGCCGCCGGATCAGGAGCCTCGGCCCGACCCCGATGCAGACTCGCTCCCCGTCGCCGTGCGCGACACGGAGTCCTAAAGCGTCAACATCGAAACGAAGACATCCAACCCCCGAGTACCAAAACCTATCCATAAGTCACGCACTCAAACTGACAAGGAATACCTATGTACCCCAACCGTTTCGACTATGAGTCGCCTAAGTCGGTGGAAGAGGCAATCGCAATCCTCGACCGCAGCGGCGGCGAAGCGAAAGTTATGTCGGGTGGCCAGAGCCTGATTCCCATGCTGAAACTCCGGTTCGCGGCGCCCGCAATGATCGTGGATATCAACAACATCCCCGGTCTGGACTACCACCACGTCGACGACGAAGGGAACTTGCACATTGGAGCACTCTGCCGGCACGTTGACTTGGAAGAGTCAACAACACTGGCGGATACTCATCCGACTCTCGCCGCGGCTTCAGGGCTGGTGTCTGACCCCATTGTCCGTACCCGCGGAACATTTGTGGGGTCGGTCTGCCATGCAGACCCGCAGGGCGATTGGCAGGCCACAATGTTGGCGCAAGACGGTTATGTTGTCGCGCAGGGTCCCAATGGACGCCGCAACATTGATATGCGTGATTTCGTCCTCGGACCGTTCGTGACCGCTCTTGCGTACAACGAGGTCGCAGTCGAAGCCGTCATCCCCGGGGCCACTGGTACGCCGCGCGGGGGCTATCTCAAGCTCGAGCGCCGTGTTGGGGACTTCGCGACAGCGTCGGTGGCGGTAACGCTGGACTTAGATGGCGATGTCATCCGCAAGGCGGGCTGCGCCCTCGCGGGCGTGGGCGGTCGGACGATCGACGCCAACGAGGCGATTTCATGCCTGGTGGGTAAAGCACTGACGGAGGACAGTATCGATCAGGCCTCCGACGCGGTTGCGGCCGTCGCTGAACCCCGCACAGACCATCGTGGGTCGGACGCCTACAAGCGACACATTGTCCAGACCTTTGTGAAGAGAATCCTTACCAACCTAGCCCAAACTGAGCAGAAGGCGGCCTGACATGACGAGCTTGTACGACGAGGTGCAGACACCGACGGACGACGTCCCGACGCGTCGAGTCACGATGACGGTGAACGGAGAGAAGCGCACCGTTGATGTGGAGCCGCGGCTGCTGCTTGCGCATCTTTTGCGTCAGGGAATGCAACTGACGGGAACACATGTTGGCTGCGACACAACTAGTTGCGGCGCCTGCACAGTGCTATTCGACGGACGACCGGTGAAAAGCTGCACGATGCTCGCGGTTCAAGCCGACGGCCACGATGTGGAGACGGTGGAAGGCATGGGTTCGGCCAGCGAACTTCACCCCGTCCAGGAGGGATTTAAGGAAGAGCACGGCCTGCAGTGCGGTTACTGCACTCCGGGAATGATGCTCGCCTCGAAGGCCCTCCTGGAGCGAAACCCGGACCCAACTGAGGACGACGTCCGGTGGGCGTTGTCGGGCAACTTGTGTCGATGCACCGGCTACCAAAACATTGTGAAGTCGGTGCTGTGGGCCGCAGAGAAAATGCGTGCCGATCGAGGAGAGGATGCGTAATGGCACTTGATGAGTTGAAGATCGGCGGCATGGGGGCGAGCCGCCGCCGCGTTGAGGACAACCGGTTTATTCGGGGCAAGGGCAAGTACATTGACGATGTCGTGCTTCCCGCCATGCTGCACATGGAGGTTCTCCGAAGCCCGGTCGCCCACGCCCGCATCAAGTCAATCGACACCTCCGCAGCATGGGAGGTGCCCGGTGTCCGTCTCGTCCTGACNGGCGANACCATGGCTGCTCGCAATCTAGCCTGGATGCCGACCCTGTCGTACGACACNCAGGCCGTCATCGCGACCGACAAGGTNCGCTTCCAAGGNCAAGAGGTCGCTGCGGTTGTCGCCGACGATCCGTACATCGCCAAGGANGCNTGCAGCAANATNGTNGTNGAATANGAGCAGCTNCCGGCNATCGTCAACCCCGATCAGGCGAAGGACTCGNGTGCGCCGCTNATCCGNGACGACAAGGTNAATCAGGACTCCAACAANATCTTCGANTGGGAGATCGGNGATAAGGAGGCNACGGACAGGGCNTTCGCNGAGGCGGATGTCGTGTCGAGTCTGGATCTGCACTATCCGCGCTCGCACCCGTCGCCGCTGGAGCCGTGTGGCTCAATCGCGGACTACGATCGCGCNACGGGCAAGTTGACCGTGTACATGACNACGCAGGCCCCGCACATCATTCGGGCGGCGGTGGCCATGGTGGCGGAGTTGCCGGAGCATCAGATCAGGATCATCAGCCCCGACCTCGGCGGTGGTTTCGGCAACAAGGTCCCGGTGTACCCCGGCTACGTCATTTCGATCCTGGCGTCGATCCTCACCGAACGTCCGGTCAAATGGATTGAGGACAAGTCCGGCAATTTGATCTCGACCGGATTCGGACGCGATGTCTATCTGAAGGGGGAGATGGCGCTCCGCAGAGACGGGAAGATCCTCGGAATGCGGATGCATACCACGTCCGATCATGGGGCCTTCTTCGCCGACGCCCAGCCGACCAAGTTCAAGATCGGCCTGATGCACTCGACCTTCGCGTGCTACGACGTCCCGGCCGCGTATTTGACGAGCGACGGNTANTACACGAANAAGGCCCCCGGCGGNGTCGCCTANCGGTGTTCGTTCCGGGTGACGGAGGCGATGTACTTTCAGGAGCGGATGATTCACGCCGCTGCGAANGANCTGGGAATGGACCAGGCGGAGTTCAGAAGGGTGAACCTNGTCAAGGACGACATGTTCCCGTACCGAACAGCCTTCGGGTTCCTGACCGACTCCGGTCAGTACGCCAAGTGCCTGGATCTGGGCTTGGAAGCCATCGGGTATTCGTCGTTCAAGGCCGAGCAGGAGGAAGCGCGAAAGCGTGGAAAGNTGCTCGGTATCGGAATCTCGACGATGACNGAGCCGCTCGGAGCCGGCAACAGTCGCGAGTACGACATCATCGGCATCAAGATGTTCGACTCCGCTGAATTGCGGGTCCACATGACCGGTAAAGCTATTTTGCGCACGGGAGCCAAGACGCAGGGTCAGGGTCACGAAACCACCTGGGCGCAGATCGTCGCTCACGAGTTGGGTATCCCCGCCGACGACATCGTCGTCGAGGANGGCGACACGGATACAGCCCCCTTCGGCATGGGNACGTANGCATCNCGCTCGACNCCNGTCGCCGGNGCTGCNGTGGCCATGGTGGCTCGCAAGATCCGCGCNAAGGCCCGCAAGATTGCTGCGCACCTGCTNGAAGTATCTGAGGAGGACATCGAGTGGGAGTTGGGTCGGTTCTACGTTCGCGGCAACGAAGAGCGTGGAGTCACAATTCAGGANTGCGCACTCGCTGCGTACAGCAACGTGCCGGACGGCATGGANCCTGGCNTGGANAACAACGCCTACTACGACCCGCCCAACCTGACNTGGCCGTTCGCCGCCTACATCTGCAAGGTGGAGGTNGANCCGGAGACNGGCGTGTGGGACGTGTTGAAGTTNGTCGCCGTGGACGATTGCGGTGTTCGCATCAATCCGATGGTGGTCGAAGGACAGATCATGGGTGGCCTCACGGAGGCGTACGCGATGGCCAACATGCAGTACATCACCTTCGACGAGGAAGGAAACTGCATCGGGGCGAACTACATCGACTACCTGCTCCCGACCGCGTGGGAGACNCCCGGNTTCGAGCTACACGAGGTNGTGACTCCGTGCCCNCATCACCCGATCGGTGCGAAGGGTATTGGTGAGTGCGCGACNGTAGGNGGCCCGGCTGCCTTCGTCAACGCCGTCATGAGCGCTATCGAACACACGGGAGTGCGCAACGTCGACATGCCGTTGATGCCCAATCGGGTCTACGACGCTGTTCGCAACGGCCAGGACATCAGCGGAATGCCACCGGTGAGGGTCGACTGACGTGACCAACGGTTCTCGGGCAGCCGATGGCGCGGCCGTGATGGCGCGCGCTGTCGAATTGGTGGAAGCGGGTGAGTCCTTCACCATGGCGACGGTCGTCTGGCGACAGGCACCGTCGTCGGGGCAGCACGGCTCCCGCGCCATCGTGACCGCCCAGGGCGAGTTGTTCGGCTGGATCGGCGGCGCGTGCGCCGAGCCGGTCTTGTTGCGCGAAGCACGGCGGGTGCTCGAGGAGGGCAATGCGTCCCTGGTCTGGCTAGGTCAGCCCGAAGATCTGGAGAAGATGCACGTACCCGAGGGCGTCATGACCATNCCGATCTCCTGCCAAAGTGACGGGGCGCTGCAGATCTTCATCGAGCCGGTGATGGCGGCGCCGCACGTGGTGATCGTGGGGCGCTCTCCGATGGCGGTGACACTGCTGGACCTGGTCCGTGATCTGGGGTGGCGGGGAGATCTCATCGANGCCGCTGAGTTCGGGCCCGCGCANGTGTCGGCGTCCTCCGCGGTCATCNTCGCCACTCAGGGTCACGGAGATGAGGACGTGCTTGCTCTCGCTTTGGAAANCGANGCCGCCTTCATCGGNCTCGTCGCATCGGCCAAGCGGGGCCGTGTGGTTCGGGANTTCCTCGCCGAGCACGGAGGAGACCTGGACAAGTTGGCGCGCGTCCAGGTGCCCATCGGGATCGACCTCGGTCACACCGGCCATCGGGAGATCGCGGTCTCCATCCTGGCGGATCTTGTTCGGCGTCGGGCCTCGGGAGAACTCAAGCCCTCTANTGTCGCCGGACTGGACATCGTCGAGCCGACTACGGCGATCGACCTCGTGTGCGGCATGACGGTCGACGCGGTGGCCAAGAACCGCCCCTTCGAGTACGGAAACGTCACCTACTACTTCTGTGCACCGGGGTGCCGCAAGGCATTCGAGAAAGATCCGGATTCATTCATCACCACCCAGCAGGAGGCTCCATGCTGATTAACCATTCGTTCCAGGTCGATCAACCAATCGATCAAGTGTGGAACTTCTTTGACGACGTTCCGCTCGTCGCCGCGTGTGTCCCNGGCGCCGATCTCACGAANNAGGTCGGTGACGATCAGTACGAGGGAGANGTCACCATTTCGGCGGGTCCGGTGAAGTTGGAGTTCTCGGGTGAATTGAAGATCAAGTCACGCGATAACACGAAGAAGGTCATCGTTCTCGAGGGAGCCGGGGCTGACAAGAANGGCCGCGGAGCTGCGAGCGTGGTCTTGGACGCATCGCTCAACTCACTCGGTGGATCAACGCGTGTCGATCTAGCGATCGACCTGACCATCTCGGGAGCCGCTGCTCAGTACGGTCGCGGACTCGTGGCGGACTTCACCGAGGTGCTTATCGACCAGACCGCGGATTCGATGAAAACTCGCATGACGGCTATCGCCGAAGGCAGAGACCCGATGGCGGTGGGNGCGCCGCAGACAGCGAGCGGCATCTCGATCGCCTTCTCGGCCTTCACTCTGGCCGTCAAGAGGGTCTTCGCTCGATTCTTCCTGCCCTATCAACCGGCCCCGAGCCGCTCGTAAGGAGGCGTTCATGACTCTCTGGGGAATCGGAAACCTCATCCTGATCATCGTCATCGTCCCGGTGCTGGTAGCCCTGCTGAATCGCCTGCTGGGCGCCTTGGAACGAATTCGAGGCGCATCGAAGGACGCACTCGACGGAGGTGTCGCGCTCATTGGTGAGCTCAACACCACGCCGGGCTTGCTTGACAAGACCGACGACGTCATCAAGGAAGTNGCCAATGGATCGGTGCGGTACGCCGGTCCCGTTTCGAAGCTGCTGGGTTAGGAGAGCACATGTCGACTGATGCAATCATCACGCTNGTTGTGGCGGCGTTGATCGTCGCTGCNGCCGCGCTCGGTCTCTTGCGGGCCATCTTCCATCTGAAGGCAACCGCNGACACCCTCGATGCTCTCGATGGTGGCGTCCAGGTCATCGTAGAGAAGACNTCGACGGTCGAGCCGGTTGTCACCTCTGTCAACGCGAGCCTCGCTCCGGTTCGCTCGTTCGCGGAATCGATCTAGGAGGGCTCGTGGACTTCTCTGGACAAAGCGGCTGGCTCACCGGCTACATCATCGGACTCGTCGTAGTCCTCGTCGTCGTGGTGCTGGTGGTNTCGATCTTGGCTCTNGCCTGGCGCATCGGTAATCAGGCGGGATCCATCCTGGATGGGTTGAAGCAGGCAGAGCGGAACACTTCCGGACTCGCCGGACTAAACGAAACCATCGCGTCGGCCCTCGCCATCATCGACGGGTTGAAGCGCGGACGAGCAAAGTTGGGAGGCTGACATGGACNCGCAAGTGGANNACTTGTGGACNATCGCCAANGTTCTCGGCTCCGTTGTCGTGGTCGCNGTAGCCGCNCTANTNACGTTGCTGGTGATCTTCGTGCATCGGATTCACAAGCGGGTGGCGGCGATCAAGGAGACCTTGACTGNTACCAAGGCCAACACGGCNGACACTGAATTGATTACNACGACCGCCGGCGGCGTCGAGGCCGTGTTGGCGGAGGGNCTGGAACACCATCTGTTCCTCGGACGNGTATTGGACAAGGTGCGGTCATGAGTTCACTAGCACTGTGGTCGGTTATCAACATTGTGGCGCTCATCGCGGGCCTGGCGATCTACCTNTTCATCGTGAGNTCNCAGTTGAAGAAGGTCGCCACGAATCTGGAGGANTCTGCCGATCTCGTCTGGGACATCAAGAAGGACGCGGAAGCGATCGAGCCTGGCTTGACGTCCATCAACTCGACGGGCCGTGTCGTCGCCGGNGCTCTTCCGCTCCTATACGGCATGGGTGAGGGAATCGTGGTNGGCGCGACGTTCCAGCATGATGANCACGTGCCCGAGANCGTCGCGCGACCCGCCATGGGTACGCGTCGCTCGCGCATGATGGAGGCAGTCGGCGTTTCTGAGGACGATTGACGGCCCNACCGGTCGAACCCTGCGAAGTTNGGCGAATNTCGGNACAGAGCGCCCCGCGTGAAACCTACGTGGGGCGCTTATCCGTTGTCAGGGGCGTTGTTACCGGAGTCTCGTACTCGCCGATCCATTCCGCTTTCCAAGCCTTGTCGAACTTGTCGGTGTTGCAGCTCGGCTCNTAGATGGCGATCAANTCGCGCNTTATCTGCTCGCGGTGCGCNCGTGTTCCTCCGGGAACCTCCAGCCAAGCCACGTGCAGGTTGTACTTGCCGTCGGCGCGCTTGATCCACGCGTTCGATCGAGCGTGACGGAANGGGAAGCCTTCCGTCGTCAGNTCGTCCGAGTGCCCGACGAAGATNACCGAGAATTCTTGCGAGCGGTCGGGNTTGGACTTAGCGAGGACCGCNTAGACGGCCGGCTTNGCCGGTGGGGTCCAGCCGGCCAGGGCGCGGGGGCCTTCGAAGGAGTAGCCCGCCAAGCTCCCGAGTCGGATCANGGGATTTGNTCCTCGAGTTCGGCGTAGTCGTCGTCCTCGCTCACCGACTCGGCNTTNACGACGGGCCATGTTGGGAGGGACGTTGTCGCCACGGCGGCCGCGAACTTCTCAAGNGCCACNTCCACGGCGGCGTCGGAGTTGTCCGCNTCNACGACGATCTGGGCTCCGTANCCCATGGTTCCGTANCCGGATGCGATTCCCTCGAGGGTGGCAACNGCGTCGGCTAGTTCGACGACTTCCTCCAAAGAGACCTCTCGATCACCCTCGGCGTACAAGGAGATGCTNTAGCGCACGTCATCCCACCTTCGATAGTCGCTTGGACAGATGCTCGAGGCTAGCGAGGTTATGCCCGGAGTGCACCTCGTCGATGTAGGGATCGGCGATGATCATCCCCATAGCCGCCGGCACCCATTCCTGATCGTCGGCTTTGTGGGGGTTCACCCACAGGACTCGATGGGCAATCCGCGACAGGCTCTCCATCGCCTCGGCCAGGTCCCGGGGGTCCCCGCGATCCAGGCCATCGGAGCACACCACCACGATTGCCCCGCGGCCGAGTCGAGCCCGCCGAGCCTGGCGGGTGAAGCTTTTGATCGACTCACCGATTCTCGTTCCACCATCCCAATCCAGGACTGCTTCTCCCGCCAGTCGCATGGCCTCGTCGGGGTCCCGGCGGTCGAGTGCTTTGGTGATTCGCGTGAGACGTGTCCCGAAGCAGAAGACGTCGACCTTCGCGTTGACGCGTCGGGCGGAATAGGCGAACTGCAGCAGGTTGCGCGAATAGTCCGCCATCGACCCGGAGACGTCGAGGATCAACACAAGGGGACGCAACTTGTGTTTCCTGGTCTTGTAGTGAAGATCCTTCGGGTCTCCCAAATGACGCATCGAATCGCGAGCCATGCGACGCATGTCGAGAGTGGATCGGCGTCGGGTGGACGTTGTGCGGTGGGTCTTCTTCTTCGGAGGAGTCACCCGCATCCTCGACATGAGTCGACGAAGTTGGCGCATCTCGGCGTCCGAGCAGTCGGCGAATGCCTTGTGCCGGTAAATGTCGGACGTGCTCGCGACGTATCCCAACTTGACTTCGTCCGGGCTCAACTCTCCCGGGAGCCCCTCCTCCGTGTTGGGAATCTCGAGGGTGGCCCCGGCCGTCGACGAGGACTTCATCGTCTTCTTCAGGGCATCTTCCGCCTCCGGATGGAAAGCCAGGAAATACCGCTGGAATACCTCGTTGTAGATCGGCACCTGTTCGCGGCGCCGGACCAGTGTGGCCCGGCCGCTCCAGTAGACATCGAGGAGATCTGTTACGTCGAGTTCGGCCACCGCCGTGGTGAAGGTGAGGACGTCGTCGGTCCCGACCGTGATCGTGGCGTCCCGGAGAGCCTGGCCGAAGCCAACGAGAAGTTCATCCACGCTCTCGGTGGGAGCGTCAGGCGAGGACATCCTGAATGCTTCGTGAGGTGTATTCGAGATCGTCGCGATCCTTGACGACGGTACCGAGCGTCTCGAGAGCGGACTGCTCATCGAGATGCGTGGCGCCGACGGCGTTGAGCCCCTGAGCCCAGTCGATGGTCTCCGCAACCCCGGGCAACTTCTCGAGATCCATGTCGCGAAGGTGGTTGACCGCGGCGACGACCTGTGCGGTGAGGTTTTCCGAGACGCCAGGCAACCTCGAGCGCACGATGTCAATCTCACGGTCGGGTTCGGGGAAACCGATCCAGGTGTAGAGGCAGCGGCGCTTCAACGCGTCGTGCAGTTCGCGGGTGCGGTTCGAGGTGAGGATGACGATCGGCCGAGACTCGGCTTCGACGGTGCCCACTTCGGGAATGGTGACCTGGAAGTCGCTGAGAAGTTCGAGCAGGAACGCCTCGAACTCGTCGTCCGCGCGGTCGATCTCGTCGATTAGCAGAACGCAGGAATCGCCCGCTCGAACGGCCTGCAGGAGAGGTCGCTCGATCAAGAAGCGTTCTCCGAACAATTCATCCTCAGGGCTTTGGGCCCCCGCGTCACCCAGCGAGCGAACGTAGAGCATCTGCCGGGCGTAGTCCCACTCGTAGACGGCGTGGTGAATGTCGATGCCCTCGTAGCACTGGAGTCGGATGAGTTGGCGGCCGGTCATCCGCGCCACGGTGCGCGCCAACTCTGTCTTGCCGACTCCGACTTCACCTTCGAGCAGCAGCGGCTTACCCAATTGAAGGGCGAGGAACAGTGACGTGGCGAGCCCTCGATCGGCGATGTAGTCCTCTGCCCGCAGTTGGGTAATCAGGTCGTGGACTCCACCGGAACCCTCGGCCTCGGTCATCGGGCGACCGCTAGTTCTGATCGACGTTGACGAGGTCGGCGAGGCTGCTGCCGCCGAGTTTGCCCTCCTGGGCGAGGGTGTTGCGCCAGGCTGCCTTGACGTCTCCACCCTCGTCTGCATACCCGTCGAAGGTGACGTCCTTCATGTTCCGGCACACCTTGGTCGGGCTGCACTCAGCGTCGAGATCCTGAAGGTTCGCGGTGTCTTGCTGCCAGATACAGTATCAAAAAAAACACGCGAACCCGGAGGGTTTTCAGTAAATATAGCTTCAAGGGTATGTTTCAGAACACACGAACCGATTCCGCCCAAATTGATGCTACGCTTATATACTGTGGTACTCGCGAGTGGCAGGCTGAATTGGTAGAC
>NZLD01000043.1 GCA_002694095.1 Micrococcales bacterium
GGTGGGACGCTCCCGCCGACTCCCCCGACACGGTCGTCGCCTACGACGTCCTCGACACCTCCGGGGCCCTGCTGTGTTCGACGGCGGAGACCACGTGTTCCTTCCCCACGGGGGCCAGAGGCGTCGACGGAATGACCGTGCGCAGCTACAACGCCCAAGGTGAAGGGGATGCCAACCTCGTGCCGACCGCCGAGATGCTGTGGCCTCAGGCGCCGACCGCGAAGGTGCTGAAATCGTCGTCGAAGAAGAAGTCGGTTCGAATCCGTGTGTCACCCGTGGACTACCCCGCCGTCACGAGCTACCACGTCACCACCCCCAAAGGGAAGGTCCTGTGTCGTATCGATCCGACGACCTCACCCTTGGAATGCCGAGTGAAGCGTGCGCCCGGAAAGCACCGTTTCCGCGTCGAGGCCATCACTCCTTACGGACCATCCGTACCGTCACGTCTCTCGCCGGCCGTTCGCGTGCCGACGTAGGTCCCCATGAAACGGTGACGAAGATTTGCTATGACCCTGCTCATGATTCGTTCACTCGCCCTGGCGTCGTCCATCGCCTTGATGTTGATCACGGTCCCATCGGCTGTCGCGCAAGAAAATCAACCGGACCTAATCGGCGGTGGAAAGGCACCCGCCGGGTGGGCGATCTCTCCCGAGATCTACGACGCCTACTTCGGGCCCCTCAATGTTGGCGCCCCGCAAGGCACTCTCGTCGCCGACAGTGGGTTTCGGCCCTACCCGAACGGGTTCCCTGTTCCCAACTGGGGTGACCCACAAAGCTTCATCAACAACCAGTTTGTGTTCGGGGTGCCCGAGCGTGTCACCCTCGAGGAGTACAACAAGTCCTCCATCACGCCACCCAAACCTCTCAACGCCCTCAGTTTGCGTCGAACGTTCGGTGACGGTGTCTGCCGCGACCCCAAGGCTATTGACCCCACAACCGGAGACTGTGAGTTGATTTTCGGGGCCGAACTCATGGCCCGGATGATCGAATCATCGAGTCGTGGAGGCCACTGCTTCGGATTCGCCGCCGCAGCCGCCGCGCTCTACAACGGCCAGTTACCTGCGAGCCAAGTAGGAGCATCGGGGCTGGGCGTCAACGCGGCCAACCAGATGCGGCAACCGGCTGTGCAAAGCATCACTCGATTGTTCGGCACTCAATACTTCAACAGCACTGTCCCTCCGATGCTTTCGACGGGGATGAGTCCGACAGAGGTCGTCACCACACTGCGGAGTGAGCTCGCTGGTGGAACTACCCCGTACGTGCTGACCCTTCTCAACGACAAAGGGGGACACGGGATCACACCCTTCGCGGTGTTGGATCGAGGCGACGGCCTGTTCGACATTGCGGTGTATGACAACAACTACCCACTTCGCGCCCGAGCCATCACCGTGAACACCACGACGGACACGTTCTCTTACTCCTCCGCCATCAACGCGACCGCTCCCGGTATCGAGTGGAGTAGCGAAACACAAGCAGCGATCGGTCTTGTCTCGGTCGCCGACCTTCTCACCGAGCAAACGTGTCCGGTGTGCCTCGGCCCGGATCAAGGAACGTTGGTCACCCTGTCGTCACTGAAAAAGGAAAACGCATCGGAAATCAGTTTGAGTCTCATCGACGAAGCAGGCCAGCCGCTTGATCGCTCCCTGTGGCGAGAGACAGGTTCTCTCAACCCTCCAACACAGGATGTCGTGAGCCAACCCGTCATCACCGTCGCACCCGGTGTTCGCTTCGGCGTCAAGATCTTGACGGGAAACTTGGCCAGCGAGCAGTCGCTCGAAGTGTTCGCCATCTCCAACGGTGAGGCTCAATACGTCCTGCTCGACAAACTCGCCAGCAATAGCGGTTCGGTTTTCGGGGTTGGTGGCTCTGACGGTTCCCTCTTCGTCTCGTCGGCACCCTCCTCGCCGCGCATCCTTCAACTGTCCGACCAGCCGGGGATGAGTTTCGACGTCAACGGCCACCCGCTGAACCTTCCCGCCGATGTCCGGGTCGATCAGCGGTGGAACACCGCCACCCAACGCGTCGAGTACCGGTCGAACGCCAAAAAGACCCTGCGTTGGAACATTCAGGTCGGAGGACTCGACGACGATGGTGGTCGGGAGTACGTCGGGCTCAACGTCCGGGTGCCAGCCGGCGCAAAGATCGTCGTCGACTACACCAAGGCCTCCGCCACAGTGCCACCGAAGGCGTGGGTGAAGACTGCTGACGGGGACCGCCGCCCGGTATCTATGCAGCCCGTGACCAAGCAACTGATTAACGCCTACCGGGACGAGATCTACGTCTCCACAGGCTTGGAGTAGCCCCGAACACGACAGCGGGGAATTGACTTCCGCCGACACGCCCGCGGGCGGGGTGCTGCCATGGGTCGACAAGGTTCGGGATGCTCACCCCTGTGATGGGAAACCCCGGGCCCTGCCCCGCCTGCGAGGCGTCTGACCTCGAGCGTCGCGGAGGCAAGGACTTCTGCCCATCGTGCTACTACATCCAGCCGTGCTGCGATGGGGGCTTCTGCGAGTGACTACCGTGCTCGCGTGAGCGACTTGGCCGACATTCTCATACTGTGGGACATCGACGGCACCCTGGTGACTCATGCCCCCGCTACCCGCGACCGGCACGCGCACGCCGTGGGCAGCGTTCTCGGTCGTCCGGTCGACCGCCTCCCCGCAGGCGTCGGAAAAACCGACCGGCAGATCATTATCGAGTTGTTCGCCGACCATTTGCCCAGCGACGACGAGCTCGCGAGCGCGCTTCGCGTCATCGATGAGGTGACCGCGGAGGACATGCGAACCTCACCGTCCACCGCCACGGACGGCGCCGCAGATCTCTTGTCTCACCTCGCGCAGGCCGGCGCCTCACAATCAGTCCTCACCGGCAATACCCCCGAGCGCGCTCGACTGAAAGTGACCACCGCGCACCTCGCGGATCACATCGACTTCGGTTCCAGCTTCTACGGTGACGTCTACGCCACCCGTATGGAACTCGTTGCCGCTGCCGCGGAGCAGTTGTCTGTGCAGCAGGGAATCCGGCCGATCATCGTCGGGGACACGCCACTGGACATCCTGGCCGCCCATGCATCGGGATTTCCCGTCATCGCGACGACCACCGGAATCTTCGACGCCGCCGCGTTGGCGGAACATCGACCAGACGCCGTCATGCCCGACTTTTCTGATGCACGCGCGTTCACCGAGACAATTACTGCAATCCTCTCCCCCTGACGACCTCGTCGTCGGTACTTTTTGTCCATGCAGTCGCACGCCGAAGCAGGGTCGAGCAGGTCTAACTCGAACAGCCCCAACGCGAACAGCCCACTCATCTACGACCCGGTGTCACCTGAAGCTCACCTCGATCCCTACCCGATCTACCAACAACTACGGGACCATCACCCGCTCTATTACATCGCCGAGCACGACGCCTGGGCGCTCTCGCGATACACCGACGTGCAAGAGGGTCTGCGTGACTGGGAGACGTTCTCCAGCTCAGAAGGCGTCGAACTCGGGACGTACGCGAAGTTCTTCGGGCCGGGAAGCATCCAAGAACTCGATCCACCCCGGCACGACGTACTGCGCAAAGTCCTCGCGCCACGATTCCTGAACAAGGCGGTCAAGAGTTACGAACCAATGGTCGAAGCCACCGCTGCGGAACTGCTGGAGGATCTGCCCCATCACGCCGACCTGGACCTCGGGCTTGCCTTCACGCAACGGTTGCCGATCATGACGATCTTCCGCATCTTGGGTATCCCGGAAGCAGACATCGCCTGGACAACCGACACCGGACTCGAGATGCTCAACCGTCCCCCCGGTGAATCCGGCCCGTCCCCCCAGGCGTACGAGTTGCGAGCCGAACTCGTGTCCTTCCTAGAAGACCAAGTTGATCAACGTCGTGGTGGCAACTACACCGACGACGTCTTCGGTGATCTCGCGCGTGCCATCGACGACGGCTCCATGGAGCACGAAGAAATTCAAGGGCTCACGTTGCTGCTCATCGCCGCAGGGATGGAAACGACGACCAGCCTGCTCGGCACCATGGTGCATTCCCTCGCCACCGGAGCCGTAACCCGTGAGGAACTTGGCGGCGGGGTCGACCTCCCCACCGCCGCTGCAGTCGATGAGTTCGTCCGGTTCGATGCGCCCGCGCAATGGCTCGCCCGAGTCACCACCAAGCCCGTGTCACTGCACGGCGTCCAGTTGGAGACAGGGTCGAGGGTGCTCATGATTTTCGCATCAGCTAACCGAGATCCACGCGAGTTCGACCGTCCGGATGAGTTGATTCTCGACCGTGACGGGAGTCGGAACCTCGCGTTCGGTGAAGGCATTCATTTCTGCATCGGGATGCCGCTCGCGAAACTCGAAGCACGCGTGGGGATGCGCCAACTGCTGCGCACACTGCCGGCCTTCGAAATGAACGGGGAGCCAACGCGCTATCCATCCCACGTCATTCGCGGATACCAGAACGTGCCTATTCGGTGGGCGTCGTAATCTGTCGTCATGCCCGCGTACGAGTTTCGGTGTCGCCAATGCGGTGACACGTTCGTCCTGCAACGACCCATGAGTCAGTCGAGTGATACGGCACTGTGTCCCGCTGGCCACGGTGACACCGTTCGTCTGTTGAACGTCGCCTCCGTAGGGACAACATCCACCGGAGGATCCCCAATGGAGGCAGCACCGAATTCAGGAGGGTGCTGCGGAGGAGGGTGCTGCGGCTAACCGCAAGGGCCTGAACTGGGTGAAACTGCACCGCGTGGTGCGCGAGGGGGGAGTTGAACCCCCACGCCCTTTCGGGCACACGGACCTGAACCGTGCGCGTCTGCCTATTCCGCCACTCGCGCCCAACCCACCGCAGTGGGCAGCGTCGAAAGGGTACAGGCCCGCATTTCGGTCATCGTTGGTGAGCCAACTACTTGCCCCTGTGCGCTGCGGTCCGGCTCCACGGCGCACCACGGTCGGGGAAGTAACATCCATGGGTGGGTTTGCTGCAGAAGTTCGAAGACTCCCTGGACCGGGTGGTCAACGGGGCTTTCGCCAAGGCATTCAAGGCGGAAGTTCAGCCCGTCGAACTTGCTGCCGCCCTGCAGCGTGACGTAGATGACCGCGCCAGCGTCCTAGATCGAGACCGGACCGTTATTCCGAATGTCTTCCACGTCGAGCTCTCCGACCACGACTACAAGCGGCTCGCTGTCTTCAAAGACGCCTTGGCTGCCGAGCTCGCCACCCTCGTTACCACCTACGCCGGCGAGCAGCACTACACACTGCTCGGCGAGGTTCGCGTGACACTCAGCGAGGACGACGAACTCGAGACCGGCATCTTCAGAGTCCGAAGTGAAGCCAAAGCCGAAGTCACCTCCCGAGCGGGCGTCGTCGAAGCGGCGGAACCGGCGCCGCCAGCTTCCGCTGCAGCTGCACCATCGTCTGCCGCGTCGGCCGCACCTGAAGCGACATTAAGTCCATACGAACAGCCGGCAGCGCAGTCCCACGAATCATCCGGCAGTCAATCCGGCGGGCAGCCCCGCCTCGAGGTGGGCGGCCAGGCCTACCCGCTCCTACGTGCGATCACTCTGATGGGTCGTGGGACGGATGCGGACATCCGCGTCGAGGACCCGGGAGTGTCTCGGAAACACTGCGAGATCGTCGTCGGTAACCCCGCCATCATTCGCGACCTGAAGTCCACCAATGGGACCTTCGTTGACGGAATTCGCATCGACGAGAGCACCCTCACCGAGGGAGCCATCGTGAAACTCGGCGGGACGGCGTTCACCTTCCGGAGCAGTTGACGTGTCTGAGCTCACGCTCACGCTGGCACGGTTCGCGTTTCTCGGCCTGCTGTGGTTGTTCGTTGTCTTCGCGCTGATTGCCCTTCGTAACGATTTGCGTGGCGACTCCAGTGCTTCCGACGATCTTGCAGCAGGTCCCGGACGCGCCCCACGCACGCGCAAGTCCGGGCGCACGTCACGACGATCAAGAGGTAAAGGGACACGACTCGTTGTCACGGAAGGGCCGCTGCAAGGAACGGAGATCCCGCTCGAAGGAGCACAAATCACTCTGGGCCGGGCGCCGGACTCCACGATCGTGATCGACGACGACTACGCCTCCAGCCGTCACGCTCGCATTTATGAGTCCGAGGGAGCCTGGGTCGCGGAGGATCTCGGGTCAACGAACGGCACCTGGATCGATCGCACACGCCTCACCACTCCCACCGTTCTGCCCATCGGTGCACCTCTTCGGGTCGGCCGCACGACGCTGGTGATCCAGAAGTAGGCGGCCATGAACGACACGAACCCCGAGACCGACGCGGACGACATCAACGCTGACGGCGTCGCTGCTCCTGGGGCGGACGACGTCACTGTCGAAGTCGCTATCGAGGTGGACGAAGACGGCCAGTCGGCGCTCGTCGTCCCTGACGTCGCTCCCCCGGTGACCCTGCGCTTTGCTGCCCGATCGGATGTCGGCCTGGTGCGAGCAGGAAACGAAGACTCCGGCTATGCCGGACCCCGCCTGCTGATGGTGGCGGACGGTATGGGTGGCCACGCGGCCGGAGAACTCGCGTCCGCCGTTGCTATCGCGACCGTTGCCGATCTCGATGTCCACCCGCCGTCATCGTCGGAACTCCTCAACGCCTTGACCGATGCGATCGACTCCACCGGCGAAACCATCAACGCCATCATCAATGAAGAACCTGACCTCACGGGTATGGGAACGACCGTGACCGGGTTGTATTGGCTCGGCAGTCGAGTCGCCATCGTTCATGTCGGTGACTCGCGCGCGTATCTGTTCCGCGATCACGAACTTGTGCAGCTCACGCACGATCACACCTACGTGCAGGCACTGGTGGACGCTGGACGGATCACCGAGGAGCAAGCAGCCACTCATCCCAAGCGTTCCCTGTTGATGCGCGCCCTGGACGGGATGAACCCCGTGGAGGCAGACCTGTCCGTTCGAGAAGCCAGAACCGGAGACCGGTATCTGCTGTGCTCGGACGGATTGTCCGGTGTGGTTGATGGCGCCGACATCGCGGGTGCCTTGACCATGAGCGACCCGACGGGGTGCGTCACGCGTCTGGTGGATCTCGCTCTCGAGCGCGGTGCACCGGACAACGTCACCGTGGTCGTGGCGGACGTCGTGGCGGATGCGATCACATCAGACGGAACATCTGAAACTCTCTTCGCGCCCGTCGTCGTGGGAGCCGCGGGTGAACCCCGGGTGCGAGCACAACTGCCCGGCGTGCGTTTCCCCGATGATGCTCAACCAGATCCGGACGCCCCCGAGGCACTGCCACCGGTGGATGGTGGGCCGCCGACGGCTCCCCAGCCTTTGATCGACGCCGAGATCGTGGTGCCCGCGGCCGAACAGGCGATGCGCGATGAGCAGGCTGCGGCCCAACGCAAGACCCGGCGTGCGCGTCGCTGGAAGAGGGTGGGTATCTACGTCGCCCTCATCGCCGCCATCGCCGCCTTGACGTACGGGGCTCTCATCGCTGCGCAGGCGTGGTTGCAATCCCAGTGGTACATCGCGGTCAACGGCAGCCCCGGCACCGGAACGGTCGCGATTTACCAGGGAGTTCCCGGGAACCTGGCCGGTGTCTCGCTGTCGACACTCACCACGGACACTGGGCTGCCCGCCGGACAGTTACCCCTGTTCGACCAAGAACTCGTGAGCAAAGGCATACCCGCCGAAAGCGAGGCCGACGCCCAGCGCATCGTCACCGAACTACAGGTTCGGGCCTATGAGTGCCAGACGATCTTCCCGCCCGCTGGGTGCCCCGGCAGCCTCAGCAACGAGCCGGTCGAGGATGCGCCGTGACTACCGAAGCGCCCACGCAGGCGTCCACTCGGGACCGCAAGAAGCCCACTCGTCGCTGGGTCGAGTTGCTGCTGTTGATTCTGGCGTGGGGTATCGGCCTGCTCGGCACGATGCAGATCGGGTGGGTGTCGGGAGAAGGCATGACCACCCGGTATTGGGTCACCGCCGGAGTTGTCGGGGGGCTCGCGCTGGCGGCCCACATCACCATCCGCATCTTCGCCCGCTACGCCGACCCGATCATGCTGCCCGTCGCCACGCTGCTGACCATGCTCGGTCTACTGATGATCTACCGGATCGATGTCGCCTCCGCACGTCGCGCCGTACTCAGCGACTCACCCATGCCGACCCCCGATGTCTACTCGCAGTTGACGTGGTTCTCCATCGCGATCATCTTGTTCATCGCCGTCCTTGTTTTGCTGCAAGACCACCGCCGGCTCGCCCGCTACACCTACACCTCCGGCCTCATCGGTCTGGTGTTGCTGGTTCTCCCGCTGGTCCCGGCGATCGGCACCACCGTCAACGGTGCGACGTTGTGGATACGTGTCGGTGATCTGTCCTTTCAACCTGCCGAAGCCGCGAAGATTCTGTTGACCATCTTCTTCGCCGGTTATCTCGTCGCGAAGAGAGATTCACTCGCGGTGGTCCGCACCAAGTTCCTCGGTATCGAGCTTCCCCGATTGAAGGATCTTGGGCCGCTGGTGATCGCCTGGCTGGTCTCCCTCGCCGTCTTGGTGTTCGAACGCGACCTGGGGACGTCGTTGTTGTTCTTCGGCCTGTTCGTCGCGATGTTGTATATCGCGACGCAACGGCGCTCATGGATCATTCTCGGCGCCTTGTTGTTCTTCGCGGGTGCCGCGTTGGCGTACTACAACTTCGCCCACGTGCGCTCCCGCGTCACCGTCTGGTTGGACCCGTGGGCCTACGCGGACACCGGTGGGTACCAGATCGTGCAAGCGATCTTCGGGCTCGCCAACGGTGGTGTTCTTGGCGCCGGCTTGGGTCAGGGTTTTCCCAACCTCGTTCCCTTCGCCAAGACAGATTTCATCGTGGCGGCGCTCGGTGAAGAGATTGGCATCACCGGCTTATTCGCCCTGGTGTTGCTGTATGCGATCTTGGTTGAGCGCGGGCTACGGACGTCGGTCGCGGCGCGCGACTCCTTCGGTCAACTACTCGCCGCCGGTCTTTCCATCGTTCTCGCGCTTCAGGTGTTCGTCATCATCGGCGGGGTCACCGGCCTCATCCCGTTGACGGGACTGACCACACCGTTCCTGTCCTACGGAGGGTCGTCGCTGGTCGCCAACTGGGTGATCGTCGCCATCCTGCTGCGGATCTCCGACCGTTCGCGTCGACCCGCACCCGTCGCCCCCTCCCCCGACGATGCGATGACACAAATCGTGCGGGCTGTGTGAGGAGCACGGCATGAGTCGTCAGGTACGCAGGCTGTCGCTGGTGTTCGCGCTGCTCATGGTGGCGGTACTGGTCAACATCACCCTGATTCAGGTGGTCAACGCCGGCGACTACCGGGACCGTCCCGGTAACCAGCGCATCCTTCTCGCCGAATACGACCGCGAGCGCGGACCGATCCTCGTCGGTACCGACCCGGTCGCGCGATCGGTGGAGACAGGCAACACGCTGACCTACCTACGGCAGTACTCCAACCCCCGGCTGTATGCGCCAATCACCGGCTTCTACTCGCTCATCTACGGAGCGACCGGGTTGGAGCGCACTGAAAATCGGATCCTGAACGGCCGGTCCGAGATATTTGCCGTCGACCGGATCCAACAACTTGTGTCCGGGCGTCAACCCGTCGGTGGGGCGGTGACCACCACCATCGATGCGGCCGCCCAACGGGCCGCGTATCTGGGTCTTCGTGGAAAGAAGGGCGCCGTCGTCGCGATTGAGCCGGCGACGGGACGGATCCTGGCGTCCGTTCAGGCACCGTCCTTCGACCCGAACAAGCTCTCCAGCCATGACCCCACCGAGATCCGGGAGTACTACAACAAACTCGAGGCCGACCCGGACAAGCCCTTGTTGAATCGGCCGATCGTGTCCCTCAACCCACCGGGATCGACCTTCAAGCTCGTCACGGCAGCCGCCGCACTCTCATCCGGCAGGTTCAATCCGAACTCCGTGATCCCCGGGCCACGCACCTACGATCTCCCGCAATCCAACAAGGAGTTGCGTAACTGGAACCGGCGCCAGTGCGGACCCGGCGGAAAGGTCACCCTCCGCGACGCGCTCGCGGTCTCGTGCAACACGGCGTTCGCGTGGTTGGGTAACGAGCTCGGCGCTGACGCTCTTCGGGAGCAGTCCGAACTTTTCGGTTTCGATACGACCTTCGAGATTCCGCTGCGCGCCGCGACGTCACGCTTCCCCGCTGACCCGGATGAGCCGCAAACCGCAATGAGTGCCATCGGGCAGTTCGATGTTCGCGCCACCGCGTTGCAGATGGCGATGGTGACCGCATCCATCGGCAACAGCGGGCGCACGATGATTCCTTACCTGATTCAAGAGGTGCGGGCCCCCGACCTGACTATCTTGCAGACAACAGAACCAGAGGTCTTCGCGGACGCGCTTCGTCCGAGCGAGGCACTCGCACTCACCGAGATGATGGTGAACGTCGTCGAGAACGGCACCGGAACCAATGCCCGTATCTCCGACGTCCGAGTAGCGGGAAAGACGGGTACCGCCCAAACCGGCAACGATCAACCCACCGTGGCCTGGTTCGTGTCTTTCGCCCCCGCAGCGGCACCCCAGGTTGCCGTGGCGGTGCTCGTAGAGGATGCCGGTGCGGAGGAGGTCAGTGGAAACGGTCTCGCTGCCCCCATCGCGAAGGACGTCATGGAGGCAGTTTTGGAGCGTCGGTGATGGTGCGGGAAGACCGGCCGGGAGCCAGGTCGGAAGACAGGCCCGAAGCGCGTGCCGGAACGGGTGACTCACGCGCCTACCCGGTCGACGCTGTGACTCCTGAGACAATGAAAGACCTGCCCGCTTGGTGGGCAGACACGTGGGAAAGGGATTGTCGTGACGCAGGCTGAGCCCGGCAAGATGCTCGGCGACCGCTACCAGGTCGGCGAGGTCATCGGTCGTGGCGGAATGGCCGAGGTGCACGAGGGCCGCGATCTGCGCCTCGGTCGACGTGTCGCCATCAAGATCCTGCGACCGGACCTAGCCAAGGACCCAACATTCCAGGAGCGGTTCCGTCGCGAGGCCCAAAGCGCCGCTGCGTTGAACCACCCGAACATCGTCGCCGTATACGACACCGGCGAAGACACTCTCATTGATCCGGACGGTCAAGATGTCGTCGTCCCCTACATCGTCATGGAGTACGTCGACGGCATGACGCTTCGGCAGTTGCTCGCCAGTGGTCGGCGACTTCTTCCCGAGCGCGCCCTCGAGATCGCGGCAGGTGTGCTCACCGCGCTCGATTACGCGCACCGGCACGGCATCGTCCACCGCGACATCAAGCCGGCCAACGTCATGCTCACCCGCACCGGCGACGTCAAAGTCATGGACTTCGGTATCGCGCGGGCAGTCAACGAGTCCGGCCAAACGATGACGTCCGCCTCCGCAGTGATGGGGACAGCGCAATACCTGTCACCCGAACAAGCTCGCGGCGAGGTGGTTGATGCGCGTAGCGACCTCTACTCCACGGGCGTTCTTCTCTACGAGTTACTCGTCGGGCAGCCACCCTTCACCGGAGAGAGCGCCGTCTCGATCGCCTACCAACACGTCAGCGAGATGCCCACGCCACCGTCCCAGGTGGATAACGGAGTGTCCCCGGAGATCGACACGGTCGTGCTTGGCGCGCTCGCTAAGCGCGCGGATGATCGCTACCAGAGCGCGACGGAGTTCCGGGCCGACGTTGAGCGGGCTATTGCCGGTGCACCGGTCACCGCCGCCGTCCCGACCATCGTCGCCGACTCCACCCGTCAGATGACACCTGTGCAGGCGGTGGGAGGGCAACCACCAGCCACGGATCCGATCTATGACACCTCGCGGCGCCGCCGCGGACGTGCCGGGCGGAGTACGATTTTCTGGATAATCAGCCTCTCGGCTGTCGCTGTGGCGGTCCTCGGAGCCTTGGGCATCGGCCGGTTTATCTTCGGCGGCACCACCGCCGACCTCGTCACGGTTCCCAACCTGGACGGACTGAACCTCGAGGAAGCCACCGCGAGTCTCGCGGAGTTCGAACTGCGCCTCGGTGCGCAAACCCCGGAAATCTCCAACCGCACACCCGGCACCGTTATTGCCCAGCAACCAGCACCCGGAGAGAGCATCGAACAAGGTCAAGCAGTCAATGTCACGATCAGCACCGGTAGGGAGCAGGCGACCGTTCCCCAGCTTCTCGGGCTGACGTCCCTCGATGCTGTTCGTACGGCGCTCAGTGACGCGAGCCTCCAACTTGGGGACGTCACCGAAGAAGACTCCAATCAGCCCGCCGGCTACGTACTCGCCCAGGACCCCGCCGAGGGTGCGCAGTTGGCTGCGGGAAGCGCGGTATCCGTTGTTGTTTCCTCCGGCCTCGTCGAAGTCCCCGACGTCTCGGGTGTTTCGGTCGCCCAAGCACGCAGCGACATCGCCCAGGCTGGATTCGAGATCCAAGTCATCGAGCAGGAGTCCGATGATCTCGAACCGCCCGGGATTGTTCTCGCTCAGGCACCTCCACCCGGAACGTCGCTGGAGCGTGGGTCGATCGTGACCATCACCATCTCCATCGAGCCCGAACCGACAGAGTCACCCACCCCGGAACCAACCGAACCGATCGTCCCAACCGAGGTTCCGGTTCCGACGGAAGCTCCGCAACCGACCGAGCTGCCTCAACCCACAGAGGCTCCGCAACCAACCGAGCCACCCGCACCGACAGAAGCCCCGCAGCCGACGGAGCCACCCGCGCCTCCACCGGATCCGCAGCCGGCTCCCACCGTCCCTGTCCCGTAAGGCTTCTCAGTTCCTCTGAGTCGGCCGGTTGTGTGCCGCGAATGGGCGGTCATTACTCGTCCGGGTCGTCGTCGCTCTTGCCGATCACCGGTTGCAGCGTCCGCGCTCGCTCCCGCGCTATCGGGTACCCGCAGTCGGCCAACCAGTTCGCCAACATCTCGTGGCCGCCCTCGGTCAACACCGACTCCGGGTGAAACTGCACCCCCTCGACCATGTCTGCGCGGTGCTTCACCGCCATGATCACACCGGATTCTGTTGTTCCGGTGACTTCCAGCACATCGGGAATGGTCGCGGGGTCAACGGCCAGTGAGTGATACCGCGTGGCGGTGAATGGGTTCGGTAAGCCTGCGAGCACTCCGTGACCGTCGTGCACCACCTGCGAGGTCTTGCCGTGCAGCAGTTCCGGTGCTTGGCGGACCGTTGCCCCGTACGCCTCGGCGATCGCTTGATGTCCTAGGCACACACCGAAGATCGGGGTCTTCCCTGCGCACTCGCGCACAATCGGAATGCACGCTCCGGCATCGGCCGGGGTTCCCGGTCCCGGGGATAACAGCACTCCGTCGTAGGACAGACAGTCCGCTGGTGTGACGGCATCGTTTCTCACCACGGTGACGTCGGCCCCTAATTGCGCCAGGTACTGCACCAGGTTGAAGACGAAGGAGTCGTAGTTGTCCACCACGAGGATGCGCGGGCCGCTCACATGCCCATTCTCCGGTACCCCGGTCATCGACGTGTGGCAGGCTACGGTTGCTGTCACGCAAGCAGAAGGAGAGCGCCGTGCCGGAGTCCAGGGGCCGCAAGAAGACGCCCTACACCCCGCCCCCGTCCAAGGGTGAGCGGAAGGTCGCCAAGATCGGTTCGCCCGGCTGGCTCGCCCCGGCGATGATCGCCTGCTTCGTCATCGGGCTGGTCTACATCGTCATCTACTACGTTGCCGGGTCGCAGATTCCCATCATGAACTCGATCGGTGGAGCCGCCAACGGCTTGGTGAACGTGGCCATCGGGTTCGCTTTCATCATCACGGGTTTCATCCTGTCCACCAAGTGGAAATAGACCCTTCCGCACCCTTTTGGGTGAAGTTGTCCACACCTTGTCTAAATCTGGATTGAACGCTGACGTGCGTATTTGTGGGGAAAAACTAGTTACAGACGTGTAGTTCTATCCCCANTTGTGGAAACAGTGTGGATAAATGGGTGGCCTGTGTATCACCGTGACGAATGTGACGNGAGAAGCTCAACAACTGTTGCGTTTGCCATTCCTCCGCCTTCACACATCGTCTGAAGACCGAANCGAATGTTCTCCCGTCGCATCCGGTGCACGAGGGTCGTCATCANTCGCGCNCCCGACGCGCCGAGNGGGTGGCCGAGNGCGATCGCCCCNCCCTGNGGGTTTGTGANCTCNCGGTCCGCNCCGGTGTCTGCCAGCCACGCGCCGAGGACCGCGGCGAACGCCTCATTCACCTCGAAGGTNCCGANATCGGCCANATCNAGCCCGGCTTTCGCGAGCACTTTGTTGGTGGCGGGGATCGGTCCGGTCAACATGATGACCGGGTCNACACCCGCCATCGCGAACGAGTGCAAGCGGGCCATCGGAGTGAGTCCAAGTTCGCGTGCCCGGGCCGAGGTCGTTACCAGTACCGCGGCCGCCCCATCCGAGATCTGTGACGAGTTGCCGGCCGTCACCACCCCGTCTTCACGGAAGGCTGGCCTTAAGCCCGCGAGAGACGTCGCCGTCGTGTCCGGGCGGATTCCTTGATCGTGATGGACGGGCCCTTCGCTCGAGTCGACGGCAGTGATCTCCGCGTCGAACAATCCGTCTTTCGTCGCGCGTGCTGCACGTTGCTGAGATTCAGCCGCGATCTCGTCCAGCATCGCGCGAGACAGATTCCACCGGTCCGCAATCATCTCGGCACTGATCCCTTGATTCACCAGGTCCGGGTAGCGGCTCATCATGCGCGGCCCGAACGGACCGTCCCCACCGGCCATGTTCGAAAACATCGGCACCCGCGACATCGACTCGACACCGCCGGCGATCACCACGTCCATCTGGCCGGACATCACAGCGGCAGCCGCGAAATGGACCGCTTGCTGGCTCGAACCACACTGACGGTCGACGCTCACCCCGGTGACGGACTCGGGCAGCCCGGCGGCCAGCGCAGCGTTGCGCGCGATGTTGGCGCTTTGTTCGCCGACCTGACCCACGCACCCCCAGATGACATCGTCCACGTTCTCCGGTTCGATTCCCACCCGCGAGATCAGTGCGTTAATCACGTGCGCCGAAAGATCCACGGGATGAATGCCCGACAGGGCACCCTTCTCAGGTTTGCCGATACCAACAGGCGTTCGTACCGCTTCGACGATCACCGCATCATTCATGGCATCCACCGTACGCCTCGACGGTGCACCCTAGGTCGTGATCACACCCAGCGGTGCCAAGAGCTCTTGAATCTGGGACGTCCGCAGCATCGCAACGGCAACGAGGATCAGCAAGACTCCGCTCAATCCCGCTACTTGAATGAAGGTCCGCAACTTGCTCGGCGCGTGAACCAAGATCGCCGCGACCACCGCTCCGGTCACCAGTCCCCCAAGATGGGCTCGCCAATCAATCCCGGGTGCGAGAAACCCGATCACCACGTTGATTCCCAACAGGACGAGAACCTGCGTGACGTCATACCGCAACCGTCGACCTGCGACCACCAGCGCACCCATGAGCCCGAAGATCGCGCCGCTGGCCCCGACCGACACTGTGGTGATGTCGGAGAAGAAGTACGACGCCACCGCGCCACCCAATGCCGACAGCAGGTAGAGCGCAGTGAAGCGCACGTGTCCCAGAATGCGCTCCAAGGTTGGCCCCAAGGCGAAAAGCACATACATGTTGAAGGCGATATGCAGNAACGAGCCGTGCAAGAACGCGCTCGTCAGTAAGCGGTACCACTGATCTCCGGTNACGATGCCNACCGGCCACATGCCCCANCGTTCGGCGACNGCGTTGATGCCGACCGAATACTGGTAGGCGAAGACCAGCAGGTTGATGACGATCAGGGTGTAGNTGACGTACGGCTTGGCGATGGTGGTGGCGCCNGCAACCGTCGTGGGNTCCACNGNTTGTTCTGCCCNCATGCAATCCGGACACCGGTANCCNACNGGNGCTTGGATCATGCACTGCGTGCAGATCGCCTTGTCGCATCGNGAGCAACGAATCCACGTCTCGNNNTCCTGGTGCCGATAGCACCGGGGGGCGCGCGGGGTTTGTTGCTCGCCGGAAAGGTCGCTCACAAGAAAGAGTCGGACTCGCTAGTCACGGGAAATGGAGATCGACTCAATGACCACGTCCTGGGTGGGACGGTCCTGAGCTCCCGTTTCCACTGCGGCTATCGCATCGACGACATCGCGGGATTCTTGATCTGCCACCTCACCGAAGATGGTGTGCTTGAAGTTCAGCCACGTTGTCGGAGCGACGGTGATGAAGAACTGAGATCCGTTGGTGTTGGGGCCTGCGTTGGCCATCGCCAGCAAGTACGGCTTGTCGAAGGTGAGCTCGGGGTGAGGCTCATCATCGAAGCGGTAACCAGGCCCGCCGGTCCCCGTCCCGAGGGGGTCGCCGCCTTGGATCATGAATCCAGGGATGATCCGGTGGAAGATCGTGCCGTCATACAGCGGAGCTGTGGACTTCGCCTGCACTTTGGGGTCAGTCCACTCCTGGGTCCCCTCCGCAAGGCCGGTGAAGTTACGCACCGTCTTGGGGGCTTGATCGGGAAAAAGGTTGATCCGGATGTCGCCATGATTGGTTTCGATGGTCGCTGTAGTTGCCATGGCGTGATCCTGTCACGCCCCTACAAAACCCGCGGACGTGGCCCAACGCATCAGCGCTGAGTGGTTGTGTGGAGGCTAGGGGACTCGAACCCCTGACTTCTGCCTTGCAAAGGCAGCGCTCTACCAGCTGAGCTAAGCCCCCTAATGGGACGCCGAAGATTACTCGGCGCCCCCGAGGGTCTATCAGGTACCTAGCGCAGATCTGGAGAAGCGGTCGCCTCAGCCCACAGATCCTGCTCGGCTTGGCTAGCCATGTACTGGCGGTAGACCAGGTAGCCGACTCCACCGAGGATGACGAGCAGCAACAACTTCTTCATAGCGAACTCCGTTCAATCATGAGGTAACCCAATAGTGCCGCCTAATCAACTCCTCGCGTCAGCGGGGGTGCTGCGTCTGGCGGAAGTGGACAGCGGGTGAGCGACAGGTCGAAAATTCTGTTGTGTCGGGAACATGCGATACAAGTGCGATCTCTTGTTCATTTTCGGTTCACTTTGTGCTCCGCCGCAGGCCATCCTGCCCACCTAACCTGCGGCACATACCAGCCCACGCCGGTGCTTCCCCTCCGGCCAACCACCAGCAAGGACTGCTGTGCGCCCTCGGGTCACCCCCCGATTCGCCGCCACCCGCGGCTTCGTTGTCGTGCTCGCAGCGACCTCTGTGAGTCTCGTCGCATGTGGGGACTCAACGTCCGTCAATCCGGCTATCCCCGCTGCGGAGGCGGCCATGGCCGCAGGGGACATCACGTGCATCGACGGCAAGATCCAAGCGGCTGGGGCAAGCGCTCAAGCCAATGCCATCACCGAATGGGTCAACGTCTACCAAACAGCCTGCCCGCAATCAACTATCGACTACCAACCGGTCGGCTCGGGAGCGGGCGTCGAAGCATTCCTTTCGGCACAGACCTCCTTTGGTGGCACGGATAAGCCCGTCGTCGAAGAAGATTTGGCCGCCGCCACCGACCGTTGCGGGGGTAACCCTGCTCTGAATATTCCCCTCGTCGGCGGCGCGATAGCTGTGGCTTACCACCTCGAGGGGATTGAAGAGTTGACGCTGGATCCAGCAACTATCGCCGGGATCTTTTCCAGTGACATCACACGGTGGAACGATCCGGCGATCGTGGCATTGAACTCCACGGTCGTGCTTCCCGACGCCGCCATTGCTCAGTTCCACAGATCGGACTCCTCAGGAACAACCGCGAACTTCTCCGACTACCTCGAGTCGACGGCACCTAATGCGTGGGACTACGACACCGGAAAAGAGTGGACCGCGCCTGGAGGACAAGGCGCCAAAGGATCCGACCAAGTCATCGCATCCGTTGCACAAACACCAAACTCCATCGGGTACGTCGAACTTTCCTACATTCTCGATGCGATCAATGCCAAGCCTGTTTCCATTGACCAGGGCGCAGGACCGGTACTACCAACCGCTGAGAACGCCTCCGTGACGTTGGCTTCATCTCCCACGCTCAATGAAGACGGCAACATCATCTTGGACATCGACTACACCACTCAGGTGACCGGTGCCTATCCAATTAGCATCGTCACCTACGAAATTGTGTGCAGCGCCGGTCTCGACGCTCGTAAGAACCCAGAACTAGTCGCAGCATTCTTGGCCTTTGCTGCTTCAGATTCCGGGCAAAAACTCCTCGGTGATATCGGCTACGTTCCGTTATCCGGTGACCTGCTCACCGGGGTTCGCCAGTCCGTCGACACTGTGCTTGCGGGAGCCGTGCGATGAATCTCATGGCGCCACCTCGAATCACTGGAACCTCTGTCCGCCCCGGTGATCGAAACTTCCGTCTATTCACCACGGGTGCGGGCGTGGCAGTCCTCGCCGTCCTGGCCGCGATCGCAGCGTTCCTTGTGTGGAAATCAATCCCTGCGCTGCAGAACAACACCGGAAACATTTTCACCAACGAACAGTGGCTCCCTGATGCTGATCCGCCGCAATGGGGTATCGCCGTCCTCATCTTCGGAACTATTTGGACGTCCGTCATAGCAATGACGTTGGCGGTTCCCGTCGGTATCGGCACGGCGCTCTACATCACGTTCTATGCACCGCGGCGCATCGCACGAACACTCGGGTTCATCGTCGATCTGCTAGCAGCAGTTCCATCGATCATTTTCGGTCTATGGGGCCTGTACTACTTCATGCCGGAAATAGTGCCTACCGCGCAATGGTTATCCACCTACCTAGGTTGGCTTCCGATCTTCAGTAACGACCTCGACCTCTACACGAAAAGCATCCTCATCGCGGGCTTCGTTCTGGCGATGATGATTCTGCCCACAGTTTCTGCTATCTCCCGTGAGGTGTTCTGGCAAGTTCCCAAGGGTCACATCGAAGCTTCGCTTGCACTCGGTGCCACCCGCTGGGAAATGATCCGTATGGCGGTCTTGCCTTTCAGTAAACCGGGCATGATTTCTGCAGCCATGCTCGGACTTGGCCGCGCACTCGGCGAAACCATCGCCGTTGCCCTCATCTTGTCTGCTGTGTTCGAGATCAACTGGCAGATAACTGAACCGGGCGGCAACTCAATCGCTGCCAACATCGCGTTGAAGTGGGGAGAAGCCGCTGACAATGGCCGCAGCGCCCTCATCGCCACCGGCATGGTCTTGTTCTTCATCACACTCGTGGTGAACATGACTGCTCGCTGGGTGGTTAACCGGCGCCGTGACTTCTCGGGGGCGAACTGATGGCCCTGCGATCCGATGTTCACGCACCACTGTCACCACAAGAGGACTCACTCCGGCTCACCGGGCGCCGCCTACCTCGATGGGCACCGGGTGGAGCAATGGTCGTCGGTGTTGCCGTTGGTCTACTCGTCCAATTGACTGGGGTTACTTTCGTTGGATTAGCCCCCGTGGTCATGGCCGTCATTGTTTTCCTCATCACTTACACCGGCTGGACGCTCGCAGTCGAGGGCCGCCGTCATGCCACCGATCGCTTCGCAACCGCTTTGATCTACTCGGCCGCCACACTGGCGCTCGTTCCCTTGATTTGGATTCTGGTCACTGTTGTTGTCCAGGGAATCACGGTCCTGAGCCCGCAATTTCTCTTCGTGGACACCATGCGCAACGTGAACCCACGGGCCGCCGGTGGAGGTGTCGCCCACGCTGTTGTCGGGACTATTCAGCAGGTCGGCATCGCGACTCTCATCTCGGTACCGATTGGCCTACTCACGGCCATCTACTTGAGTGAGTACGGCCGTGGCCGGCTCGCTCGGAGCATCAACTTCTTCGTCGATGTCATGACCGGTATCCCGTCGATCGTCGCGGGCATGTTTATCTACACCTTCTGGATCCTGACCCTCGGATTCCCGCAATCAGGGCTCGCCGCGGGTCTAGCGCTCACGATTTTGATGGTGCCCGTCGTGGTCCGATCGGCCGAGGAGATGCTGCGCATCGTCCCCAGTGAGTTGCGCGAGGGTGCTCTAGCCCTCGGCATTCCCAAGTATCGCGTGATCATGAAAGTGGTTCTGCCAACCGCGATCTCGGGGATCATCACCGGTGTCATGCTGGCTATCGCCCGCGTAACAGGTGAGACGGCGCCTTTGCTGCTCACCACCTTCCTGGCCCAAGACATCAACTGGAACGCGTTCTCCGACTCCCAGGCGTCATTGCCTACGTTCATTTGGGATCAGATAGCTCGCGGAACCCAGTCCTCCCTCGATCGAGCGTGGGCCGGCGCTCTCACGCTCATCTTGATCGTCCTCGTCTTCTACGCAACCGCCCGAATACTCGCTGCTCGCTACGCACCAAAGGAACGCTAATGAATCTGACATCCACCATGTTGCAGGACAGTGTCGAGACGAAAAGTCGCATCGAGTTAAAGAACCTTGACATCTACTACAGCGAATTCCTTGCCGTGCAGGGCGTGAGCCTGCAGGTGCGACCCCAATCGGTCATGAGCTTCATCGGCCCCTCCGGGTGCGGAAAGTCAACCGTGCTCCGGTCCATCGACCGCATGCACGAGGTCACTCCCGGTGCACGGGTCAGTGGCCAGGTGCTTCTCGACGGTGAGGACATCTACGCCCCCAACGTCGACCCAGTGCTTGTGCGGCGCACCATCGGGATGGTGTTCCAACGCCCCAACCCCTTCCCCACGATGTCCATCTACGACAACGTCATCGCCGGCCTCAAGTTGGAGAAATCACGCGGGGTAAAGAAGTCCTCGTTCGACGACACCGTCGAACGATCCCTGCGAGGAGCCAACCTGTGGGACGAGGTCAAGGACCGCCTTAATCGCCCCGGGGCCGGCTTATCTGGCGGGCAACAGCAACGTTTGTGTATCGCCCGCGCGATAGCCGTCGAGCCGGAAGTGCTCTTGATGGATGAGCCGTGCTCGGCGCTAGATCCGATCTCAACCCTCGCGATCGAGGATCTGATTCACGACTTGAAGAATCAGTACACGATCATCATCGTCACGCACAACATGCAGCAGGCAGCTCGGGTGTCGGACGAAACAGCCTTCTTCAATCTCGAGAGCGTCGGGGAGCCCGGTAGGTTGATTGAAGTTGGTTCAACGACGGACATTTTCTCTCAGCCGAAGCATCAGCAGACTGAGGATTACATCTCCGGGCGTTTCGGGTAGGAAGGAGCGGCATCAGCCGTGCGAGATGTGGGCCTAGATGGACTTGAACCATCGGCCTCTTCCTTATCAGGGAAGCGCTCTAACCAGGCTGAGCTATAGGCCCCGAAGCGAAGGAGACATTACCGGATCGGCGAATGCGATCTGTCTCTCGGTCCTAGTTGTCAGACAGGACGACTTCTATGCCGCCCGTCAGGCCGACGGTCACGTTATACAAGAATGCGAACAAGGTGGCCAGGGCGGATACCAAGACGATCTCCACACTCGCTATCACGGCAGCGAAGCCGAGAACGCGCGACAGTTCCAGTGACGTGAGTAGGTCGAAGCCACCGGTACCCAACACATCATCGATCGTTCGTGACACTGCATCCAGGGCTCCGGTGGAATCCAGGGTCCAGAACACGAAACCGAACGCAACGACGATCACAATGCCGATCGCCAGCGACAGCAAGAACGCAGCCTTCGCTACCGACCAGGGGTCAAGTCGCGTGACATACACCCGAGCGCGCCGCGGCTCGGGACGCTTCCTGCGCCACTTCTCCGGTGGCGGATCCGAACTCGTGGCCGCCGGCGGCGCGTCGGCCGTGGGATCCACCGGCCACCCTGCTGCACCAGCCGACTCGACTGCGACGGGTGGCTGCTGGCCACGACGCCGCGCTCGTTGCCCTGCCGGTTGGCTCACGCCGAGTCACCCTCCTGGCTCTCCACCGCTGCTGCGTCGGACTCTCCGGGCTCGGTCCCATCCTGCACGTCATCCTGCACGTCATCGGAGATGTCGTCCTCACTCGCCTTCTCACCACTCCGTGCCACGGCGACAACCGAGTCCTCATCACCCAGCCGCATCATGGTGACACCCATCGTGTCACGACCTGACGGCCGCAACTCAGACACGGCTGTTCGGATAACCACGCCGTTGCTCGCGATCGCGAAAATCTGATCGTCCGGATCGCAGATCATCGCGGCAACGAGCGATCCGCGCTTCTCGTCGATCTTCATCGCTCGCACGCCGAGAATCCCTCGGTTACGAGCCGCCCACTCNTCTTCCAGGGTTCGTTTGGCNAATCCACCGTCGGTGATGGTCACGATGTGNTGGCCCGGTCGCACGATGTCCATGCTGAGAAGCGAGTCNCCCTCACGGAACCGCATCCCGATGACGCCGCGTGTGTCCCGACCCATGGGACGCAGGATCTCGTCGCTTGCTGTGAAGCGGACGCTCATTCCCTTCGTCGACGCTAGGAAGATGTCGTCTTCCGTCGACACCAAGCGTGCACCGATCACTTCGTCGTCTTCGGCGAGATTGATCGCAATGATCCCGCCTTGCCGATTCGTGTCGTAGTCGCTCAGTCGTGTTTTCTTCACNTGACCGCTGNGGGTGGCGAGCACGAGGTAGTCAGCTGCGTCGTACCCGGGAATGGACAGAACGGACGCGATGGTCTCCTCGGGNCGAAATGCCAGCAAGTTGGCTACGTGCTGGCCCTTCGCNTCNCGGCTCGCGTCGGGTAGTTGGTAGCCCTTCGCTCGATAGATGCGNCCCTGATTGGTGAANAACAACAGCCAGTTGTGAGTGCTGGTCACCATGAANTGCTCGACGACATCGTCTTGTCGAAGCGCAGCTCCTCGNACGCCACGCCCGCCACGGCGTTGCGCCCGGTACAGGTCCGAGCGAGTTCGTTTCGCGTACCCACCGGAGGTGATCGTCACGACGACGTCCTCTTCTGCGATGAGGTCCTCGTCGGTGACCTCACCGTCCCAGGGCAGGATCTCGGTTCGACGATTATCGCCGTACTTGCCGACGATCTCCCCTAGTTCTTCTGAGACGATCGAGCGTTGTCGGGGCTCGTTGGTGAGGATGTCGTTGTAGTCGGCGATCTTCGTCATCAACTCGTCGTACTCGTCGACAATTTTCTGACGTTCCATGGCAGCGAGCCGACGCAGCTGCATATCGAGAATCGCTGTGGCCTGCAGTTCGTCAATCTCCAGCAGTTCCATGAGACCGGTGCGAGCGTCCTCTACTGTCGCGCTTGCGCGGATCAAGGCGATGACGTCGTCGAGTGCGTCGAGTGCCTTCAGGTAACCACGAAGGATGTGTGCGCGTTCCTCGGCTTTGCGGAGCCGGTACCGCGTCCGGCGCTGGATGACCTCTATTTGATGCGCGATCCAGTAACGAAGGAACTGCTCCAGCGTCAATGTGCGGGGGACGCCATCCACCAACGCGAGCATGTTCGCACCGAAGTTGTCTTGTAGTTGCGTGTGCTTGTAGAGCTGATTCAGCACAACTTGTGCGACCGCGTCCCGCTTCAGGTCGATGATCAAGCGCATGCCGGTTCGAGACGATGAGTCGTCGCGAACATCGGAGATTCCGGTGAGTTTTCCGTCGCCCACGAGTTCAGCGATGCGCAGCAGCAGATTGTCCGGGTTCACCTGGTACGGNAGTTCGGTCACGATCAGGCNCTGTCGACCCTTGGCGTCCTCGTCCACTTCGACNACGGCNCGCATNGTNATNGATCCACGACCGGTGCGGTAGGCGTCCTNAATGCCTCGCTTNCCGATGATCGTCGCTCCGGTGGGGAAATCTGGGCCNTNGACGATGNCGAGAAGGGCGGTCAGGCGCNCCTCGGTGGNTGCTTCCGGGTTGTTCAGCAGCCACGTCGCCGCCTCGGCGACTTCCCCCAGGTTGTGGGGCGGGATGTTGGTGGCCATGCCGACAGCGATGCCGGCGCTTCCGTTGACCAGNAGGTTCGGNAACCNGCTGGGNAGAACGGTGGGCTCNAGGGTCCGACCGTCGTAGTTGGGTGCGAAGTCGACGGTCTCTTCATCGATATCTCGCACCGTCTCCATGGCCAACTGGGCCATCCGGCATTCGGTGTAGCGCTGGGCTGCGGGCGGGTCGTTTCCGGGTGAACCGAAGTTNCCCTGGCCTTGCACGAGCGGGTANCGAAGACTCCANGGTTGCGCGAGTCGGACGAGGGCGTCNTAGATCGCGCTGTCNCCATGCGGGTGGTAGTTGCCCATGACNTCACCGACAACGCGGGCGCTCTTGGANAAGTTNCGGTCCGGTCGATACCCACCGTCNTACATCGCATACAGCACCCGGCGGTGCACCGGCTTGAGACCGTCGCGCACGTCGGGAAGCGCGCGAGACACGATGACGGACATCGAGTAGTCCAGGTAGGACCGCTGCATCTCGGTTTGCAGATCAACGGGCTCGACGCGCGTANCCTCCGGTGGTTCGCCGCCGGCCGTCGCGTCNATGGTGTCGATGTCGTCGGGCACTTACGCCTCCGTCNTTGTCGTGNTGGGGGAAAGTCTGTGGTTCTCGTCGTGTGTCATCGNTTGTCGCCGTCAGATGTCCANGAAGCGAACGTCGCGGGCGTTTTGCTGGATGAAGTTGCGCCGTGATTCGACGTCCTCCCCCATCAGCACGCTGAACATTTCATCGGCCTGGGCGGCGTCGTCCAAGGTCACTTGGAGCAAGACTCGGCGCGCGGGATCCATTGTCGTTTCCCACAACTCATCGGCGTTCATCTCGCCTAGGCCCTTGTAACGCTGAACGGCTTCTTCCTTCGGGAGTTTTCGTCCTGCGGCCTGCCCCGCTTCAATGAGTGCGTCTCGTTCTCGATCGGAATATGCGAATTCGGATTCCTCACGCTGCCACTTGATCTTGTATAGCGGCGGTTGCGCCAAGTAGACGTGCCCGAGTTCCACCAAGGGACGCATGAANCGAAACAGCAACGTCAACAACAAGGTGCGGATGTGTTGCCCGTCGACATCGGCATCGGCCATCAGGACCANCTTGTTGTACCGCAACCGNTTNAAATCGAACTCGTCCTGCACGCCTGTACCGAGCGCNGACACCAAGGCTTGTACCTCGTTGTTACCGAGAACCTTGTCGATGCGGGCCTTTTCGACNTTCAGNATCTTTCCTCGNATCGGCAGAATCGCCTGNATACGAGGGTCGCGACCCTGCCGAGCCGAGCCGCCGGCCGAATCGCCCTCGACNATGAAGATCTCGCATTCCTCNGGTTCGCGNCTCGAGCAGTCGATCAACTTCCCCGGCATACCGGCGCCGCCGAGAAGGCCTTTGCGGTTGCGGGCNAGGTCGCGGGCNTTNCGCGCTGCGATGCGTGCNGATGCCGCATACACGGACTTGCGCGCGATNTCTTTTCCTTCGGTCGGGTTCGACTCGAACCACGCACCGAGTTGATCGTTCACGATCTTCTGCACGAACGTCTTCATCTCGGTGTTGCCNAGTTTCGTCTTCGTNTGGCCTTCNAACTGNGGNTCCATNAGTTTNACCGACACGATCGCNGTNAGNCCTTCGCGCACATCTTCACCCGTNAGATTCGCGTCCTTTTCTTTNANAACGCCCCACTCGCGCGCGAACTTNTTNACCAGGCTGGTCAGCGCGGTCCGGAAACCTTCTTCGTGTGTTCCACCNTCGGTGGTGTTGATGGTGTTCGCGAAGGTGTAGACCGACTCAGCGAACGTCGTNTTCCACTGCAACGCGATCTCGGCNCTCAGGCCGGCNTCATCATTCTCCGAGCCGATTTCGATGATCGANGGGTTGGAGACGCCTTTGCTGGCGTTGATGTGTCGGACGAAGTCGACGATGCCGCCCTCGTAGTGATANCGAACNCTCTTGACNTGCTCCTCNGNCGGATCGGCNGCTTCNGCNNCNTCGATNACCGGTGNTGNNCCNCGCCGNTCGTCGGTCAGNTCGAGGCTGAGNCCTTTGTTCAAGAANGCCATCTCCTGGAAGCGACGAGACAGNGTGGTGAAGTCGAACCANGTCGTGTCGAANACTTCCGNATCCGGCCAGAACGTNACNGTGGTNCCGGTGACGGTCGTTGATTCCCCTTGNGCNAGCGGGGCNGTGGGNACGCCACGGTCGTAGGACTGNCGGTAGACAGCTCCGTCGCGGTGNACCTCCACCTCGAGGTGAGTGGACAGAGCGTTGACGACCGAGACACCAACACCGTGCAGCCCACCGGACACCTGGTAACCGCCGCCACCGAACTTCCCACCGGCGTGCAGAACGGTCAGGACCACCTCCACTGCCGGCTTTTTCTCCACCGGATGGTCGTCCACGGGAATTCCGCGACCATCATCGACGACTCGGACCCCACCGTCGGAGAGCAGCGTCACGGAAATCGTCGAGGCGTAACCGGCCATTGCCTCGTCCACCGCGTTATCGACGACTTCGTAGACGAGGTGGTGCAGGCCCCGCTCACCGGTGGAGCCGATATACATACCCGGGCGTTTGCGGACAGCATCCAGGCCCTCGAGAACGGTGATCGCACTTGCGTCGTAGGACACCGGGTCCTGCCTTTCCTGACGAGACGCCTCGGTGTTTCCGAGGGCATGGCTGTCCTCCATGGAGCGGCTCTCCAGGGCAGCTCCGGGGGTGGGAGGAATACGCCCTAATTCTACCTCCGCCGGACCAATTCTGACCACACCGACCTGTGAAAAAACGGACGAGAATGCCTGATGTGGCTCATGGACCCCGGGTTACGTACGGGGGTACTCAGTTTCCCCAATAGGCCGTTGGTGAATGTTGTAGGCCTGCGTGGCGCCTTTCTGGGTGACGCCCCGGCCGGCCTGGACTACCCGTAGGTATCGCGGGGGCCGCGACCCTTGACCACCCGGGGGCCAGCGCGCCACGAGGGCGCCTGAGGACCCTTCACCTGAACACTCTCCACGACGTCCGGGCCCAGGGCCGCACGCACCCGTTCCAGTAGGGATGCCGTCAGCAGGCGCACCTGGGTGGCCCAGGCAGTCGAGTCCGCTCGTAACACCAACTGGCCGTCACTCCACGACTCCACGTGGACGTGCTCGGCAACGTCCTCACCGACGATCTCTCGCCACTGTTCAAACAGGCCAGCGCGCGCAGCGTCGTCTTCCCATCCCTGGTGGCTGAGGAACTCAGCGAGCGCGGTCGACATCAAGGTTGGATCGCCAGACTTCCCTGCTCGTGTACCGGATGGCTGCGAGCGCCTCTTTGACGTTCGTCCCGGCGAGTTTGCGGAGGACGTTCCCGCGGCCGACACCCCGCTCGACCGGGCACGTTGAAACGCACGGGTCGCAGCGCGGAGATCTGACTCCTCGCTGTCTGGGGTGTGGGCATCATCAGACGTCATGCCGCCGTCACCTGACCCTTGGTGACCGTGAATCGGGCACCGGTCAGCTCGGCCGGAACATCGTCGAGTACCGCCGCGGTGATGAAGACCTGGGTCACTCCTTGAACCATGGTCGCCAAGTGATCTCTCCTAGTCGTGTCGAGTTCGGCGAACACATCATCGAGAATGATGATTGGGTCCACGTCGTCGCCGCGGAGAACCTCCGCCGCCGCCAACCGCAGCGACAAAGCCATGGACCACGATTCACCGTGCGACGCGTACCCCTTTACTGGCAGACCGTCGAGCACCAGGTCGACATCGTCTCGGTGCGGACCGACCAAGGTGATCCCGCGTCGGAACTCATCTTCTCGTCGCTCGCGTAGGTCCTGACGAAAAGCCTCGGGTAGGGCATCTGTCGCGTGCTCTTCGTTAACACTGGGTGACGACGGCCGGTATCGAACATCAACGGTGGCTCCCTGCGCGATCGACTCGTACGCGGCCTGGACGTGCGGGGTGAGATCGTGAACGAGTTGCGAGCGGTTGCGAATAATGTCGGCACCAAGTTCTACCAGTTGGTCGTCCCATACCTCGAGGGTGTGAGTCATCGACGCCGAAGGGCGTCCCCCTGCGGACTTCAAGAGGGCATTGCGTTGTCGTAGAACTCTGTCGTAGTCCGCCTTCACTCCCAGCATGCGTGGATGTCGTTGTACGGACATGTCATCGAGGAGGCGTCGCCGATCTGAGGGATCACCTCGTACGAGAGATAGATCCTCGGGAGCGAAGAGCACCGAACGGACGATTCCCAGGATGTCTGCGGCCTTGGTAGCCGGCGAGCGATTGATGCGGGCTTTGTTAGATCCGCCGGGGTTGACCTGCAGGTCCAAGGACACCGAGCGTTCTTCTTCTCGCACCCGGGCGCGGATGACCGCGTGTTCACTTCCCTGTCGAACCAAGGGAGCATCCGTGGATACCCGATGACTACCGAGGGTCGCCAGGTAGGCGATCGCTTCCACGACGTTCGTCTTTCCCTGCCCGTTCATGCCAACGAGTGTGGACACTCCAGGTGTGAACTCGATATCCACCTGCGGGTAGGAGCGATAGTCCGTCAGGCTCAGTGCCTGAACCCACATGGTCAGCCAGTCAGCCGAACAGGCATGAGGAGGTACCGGTATTCCTCGACGGACGTCCCGTCGACCATTCCGGTGATGACTGCCGGCCTTGTGGCTTGGGTGAAGGCAAATTGCGCTGTCGCAGCGTCAATGGATGTCAAGCCGTCCTGGAGGTACACGGGGTTGAAAGCGATCTCGATGTCGTCTCCATCGATGGATGCCTCCACCACTTCTTCGGCTTGGGCGTCCTCACCGTTGCCGGCACGAAGAGCCACCTCGGCTCCGCTGAACGTCAATCGCAGTGGAGTGTTCCGTTCGGCGACGAGGGCCACTCTCTTCACCGCTTCGATCAGTGACGCTGTGTCCACGCGGGCGTGCGTCGACGATTCACTGGGGAGCAGCGATCGGTACTTGGGGAACTCGCCATCAAGTAACCGCGTCGTTGTCCGCCGGTCCGCACCCTCGAATCCCATGAGTCGTTCACCTTCGGGCGCCAAAGCAATCGTGACGTCGTCGGCCGACGCCAGCGACTTCGCGGTGTCCAACATGGTTTTCGCCGGCACTAGCAATTCCGCGTGCGCTTTCGAATCACTCGGGGACCACTCGCACTCACGTACGGCCAATCGATACCTGTCCGTCGCCGCCATCACAATGGTCGATCCGTCGACTTCCACCCGGACACCAGTCAGTGTAGGGAGCGTGTCGTCACGACCTGCTGCAATCGCCACCTGGCCAACGGCGTGCGCGAACAATGACGCGTCGATGGTTCCACTCGACTGGGGCATCTCCGGCAGTGACGGATAGTCGTCTAGCGGGAGTGTGGGAAGGGTGAAATTCGAACGTCCGCAGGTGATCACAACTCGAGAGCCCTCGGCGGCCATGACTACCGGTTGTGCGGGCAGAGAGCGAGCGATGTCGGCAAGCAAACGACCGGACACGAGAACCGATCCTTCGGTTTCCACATCTGCTTCGATGCTGGCTCGAGTCGAGACCTCGTAATCGAAACCGCTGAGGGCAACGTGTGAGTCGGTGGCGGTAATGACGAGGCCAGCGAGTACCGGCAAGCTCGGTCGGTTCGGCAACGTACGAGCCGACCATGCGACAGCATCGGCGAGCGAGTCTCGTTCCACTCGAATTTTCACTCGTCTACTCCCTTACGTACGGTCCTACCGGTGCGTTCGGCCAAAGACGCCCACGACAATCGGTGATTGACGAAGACTAGGGGAGATATCCACGGGGGCGTCCGTGAAGGTTGTGTAGTTATTGATTGATGAAAGTAAGTAGTCATCGTCATCGGGGGTGTGGATTCTGTGCACAACCGGGAAATCTCTCGTGGACTCGGGCTGTTTCGTTGGGGATTGGCTGTGGGTGGGCGCGTGGATGACGGCCGGCGGTCTGGGAATAGGAAAATAACGCCGGCTGTCCGTCCCCAGTGCGAGCAATTTCGTCCACAGAACCGCTTCTCCCTACGTGGGGTTCCCCGCAATCCGTCCACAGGTGATCCACAGATGGGGATAGATACGCGGATCGCTCAAAACGGACACGACGGGGCGAGTTATCCCCAATGTTATCCACATCCTTGGTCCACACCTGGGGACATTCTGGGGATAAAGACAGACCGGAGACGGAGGAGGTGTGCGAGGGCCGGGTTCGTGGAGTGACGAGGGTGGTCATGGGGTGGGCCGTGGCTGGGATTTGATACGACTCGTGAGGTCGGTGACCTGGTTGAACAAGGACCTACGCTCGGCCATCAACTGCCGGATTTTGCGGTCCGCATGCATCACCGTGGTGTGATCCCGCCCCCCGAACGCCTGACCAATTTTTGGAAGCGAGAGGTCAGTTAATTCTCGACATAAGTACATGGCGATCTGTCGGGCTGTTACCAGGACGCGAGACCGAGAGGATCCACAAAGATCGTCTACGGTGACTCCGAAGTACTGAGCGGTCGCGGCCATGATTTGGGCCGCTGTGATCTCGGGTCCAGTTTCAGACGGCAAGAGGTCCTTGAGTACCACTTCGGTGATGGTCAGATCGACCGGCTGGCGGTTCAAGGAAGCGAACGCTGTCACGCGGATGAGCGCGCCCTCGA
>NZLD01000044.1 GCA_002694095.1 Micrococcales bacterium
CGGACCACGTGTCCTCCCTCACAGATCACTTCCCCTACCACTACTTAGGTGGGGTATCGGACCGCGGGATGTCCTAGAACACTCGCTCCTCAGGCTTGCCCGGTTCGATCTCTTGAATCCCGGTGACGTCACGGGATTCAGGAGATTCTGAAGAGTCAGAGGATTCTGGGAATTCGGTGACCTCCGGGCCATCTCGGTCGATCGGTTCCCATAGGCCCGCGGCCTTGAGTTCCTTCTTCGACGCGACCACACGACGGGCGCCGAGGAAGTTCGCCGTGTCAGTTCCCGTGAAGGGAACCACGCGGGATACCTCGCCGCAGGCATTGGTGTGCGCCATCAGCGGACCCATCCCCGGGGCTTGCTCCCCCAGATACATGACCACGTGGCGGTAGTCGCACTCGCCCTCGTCCTTCTCTTCGGCGGTGCACGTGTCGTACAGGACCAGGTCACCAGGCGCGAGATCCTCAGGTTCGATGACCTCGTAGTACGCATCCAGCGAAGCCCCACCCCACGGCAGCATGTTGCGCGTGGTGGGTGCCCAATCGGCACCGGCCGTGTCGAGGCCCGCACCCTCGGCGTACGCGCGCGAGACGTACGAGGAGCAGTCGAACACCCAATCGTTCAAGCGGCCGACGCCTTCGCACGCGTACGGCGCACCCAGGTGGATCAACGCCCACTGGACCGCCAGTTGCGCTTGCGGAGTCGCAGCGTCGTTGACCGCCGTGCGGCATAGATACTGGATGTCGACGCCGTCCGGCACGGTTCCCGCTGGCACGGATGTCGCGCACCCATCGGGACCGACTTCGGTGCCGGCGGACGCGGTAGCAATCAACGCGTTCAATGATTCCCGGTCTGATGCGACCTGCTGGCGGACGATGGTCAGGGATTCCTGCACGGACTCCACGGCATCACGTTTGGCCTCCACCCAGTCACGGGCCACCGCGGTTGCGTCCTTAAGGCGGGCTGCCTCAGCTGTGGCTCGCTCGAAGTCCAGCGTCTCGGAGTCACCCGCGGATGTGACGTAGCGGACCGAATCGATACTGGCGAGGACGTCCTCCGGGCTTCCACTAAGAGCCTGGAAAGCGGCACCGACCGCGGTGGACCCGGCCATATAGAGATCGCGCGCGGCATCATCGAGGTCGTGACCGGAGCGAACAGATTCGACGTCGGCGCGGTCTTGATGCCGAGCAGCCGTCGTCAGTTCAGCGCGAGCGAGCTCGAACGCCGCGGTTGCGTCGGATAGTTCGCCACGATGGCGCTCTAGCAAGTCTGTGCCGTCCTGGATGCGCAGCCAGAGGGCGCGGTAGGCCTCGGCGTAGGACAGAGAAGAAAGATCCACCGGTTCCGAGCGGGCGACCACCGCGTCTCGAACATCCTCGAAACGGGTGGAGTCGATAGCCGACGCCCCACGTGCGGGGGCGTTCGCGGCGTCGCTCGAATCATGAGTGACGTCAGCGGCTTCAGTTAGGTCGACGGCGTCCGTGGGCTCTAAGTTCGCAGACCCGGAGTTCGCAGACCCGGAGTTCGCGGATCCCGCGGCGCCGACGTCCGCGAGAGCGCGGGGTGCGGGGGCGTCGAACGGCCGCAGGCCGACCACGCCCGTGGCGGCCACGACCGTGACGCAGGCCGCGACCAGCGCCCGGCGCGCACGGAACATTCCACAAGCGCTCACGACACCCTCCTCTGTGGAGGTATCGGTCGGATCGTCGATTTCTCGTCCGGGATGGGTACCATGAGGCGTGGCTTCCTTCCCCTCCACTGGGCTTCCGGCTCTCTGGCTCGCCATCGGCTCGTGGCTGCACCCGGCCACCGAACACCGCCCCCGCAGCCGCGCTCAGCAGCAGGTGCAACGTCGCGCCGGGGTCACCGGGACGATCTATATCGCCATCGGGCTGATACCCACCCTGATCGCTCTCGCCGTGGTCCTTGTCGCCGGCGTGGAGCCAGTGCCCGGTAACGCCGATCTCAGCAACGCGATCGTTCCTGGGGCCCTCCTGCTCGTGGCGATCAGCGTGTTCGCACCCCAGGCCATTTTTCGTGCGCAGTCCGCGGCGCGAATTCGAAAGATTCTCGACAACCCGACGAGCGCTCAACGTCCGTGGGCTTCGAGCACCATCACGTTCAACGCGGTTCTGGTGGGAGCACTGCTCGCGGGCGTCTTTATCCAAGGGGTCCTCGCACTGGCACTGTTCGGCCTGGCTCTGGCCATTCGCGTCATCATGGATTCAACGCGCAACATCGATGAGGACCCGAACGCCCGGTTTCACAGTCTCACCAAGAACTTCACGATCGGATTCATCGGAGTCGTAGCCTTCGTGGTCACCGAACCGCTGGTGCCACCCGTCGGTGTTATTCCTCCCGTATGGCCCTTTCTGACCGCTGCGCTCATCGCGATGTATGTCGGCTTGATTCTGAACATCATCACTCGCTGGGTGGACGGAAACTCGTCAGCCTGGTCCTTCGCGCGTGACGCCGTCGACAGCCGCCGCATCATCGTCGCCCTCGTCAGCGCTCTGATCGCGTGGCTGACCACCGCGTCCGGCACCTGGGCCGAGGAATTCATCGAGGACGGTGGCGACGCGCAAGGGGTTCTCGTCGGTCTCGCCGTCTTCCTTGTCTCGTGGGCGCTGCTGTGGCTCGCGTCCCTGGAGTTGTGGCGCCGAGAAGCGATGAAGACGCTGGCGTTGTGGGCGCAACATCAGACCGAAGTTGTCGGGCGCCTTGCCGACGGCTCTCTTGACCCCGAACTGGCAGAGCGGGCGGCACTGCGCACGACCACCCGCATGGCGATCTCCGTTTTCGGCGCCACCCGCGCACTGTCCGTCGTCTCCCACCACGATGGCCGAATCACTGACGATTTCATCGCCGTTGATGAGTACGAGAACGCACCTCCCACCGATCGTCGATCTCTGACAGGCTCCAAGACGTTGACGATGCGTCTCTACCCAGAACCTGGGCACTCCAGTGCCAGTGGTGTGACCGTGGGCGGATGGCTCAGGCCCGGCTCTTTCCTGGTTCGCAACGACACCATCGTTCAGCGGTTCACCAACCTCGCCACGCAGAGTCTGTTGGTGCCGGTCGTCGCATCCGACGATCGCCGCCTGGCGTCGGCATTCGACGAAATGTTCACCGACCTCAACCGGTGGCCGAGCATGGCAGCTTTCGCGGAAGCCACCTCCCGGCTCCAGGCCCTCGCTGATGCGAGCCCAGAATCCCGCTCTCTTGTCGTCGCCGTCTACTCCATCGACGATTTCGGCGCTCTCGCGGGTGGCAAGTTCGAGCACGTGGCCGTCGGTCAAGTGATGCGACTGGCTCTGGGTAACCCGAACTTCGCCGGACACGACATGTTCCTGGCCTACGACGATCCCGGCCGTATCTGGATCGCCCTCGGCGGCGGTCCCGTCATTCGATCAAGTATCGACGTGCTCCGCGAACTGCAGACCTACATCAACAACCACGGCGCGATACCGAGCGCCAAGCTCGACGTGGATGTCCATGTCAGCGTCGCATTCGGTTACGCCGCACACCAAGTAGACGACTTCACGTGCGATGGGCTCATCGCACTCGCACGAGAACGACTCCTGTCCGATCAAGGCGCACGGGACCCCTTTGCGGTCGAAAACGTCAGCATTCACGAGATCACACCCGAGGCGATCATCGAGTCAGCCGAAACACCCGTCACTGCCGTGGACATGCTCGCGCTTCTTCGCGAAGACCTCACCCGTCACAATGAAGAGGACTCCCCCCGCTTCTCCACCTCTATCGCCCCAATCGTCAATGTTCACAACAACGACGTCGATGCACTATGCGCAAAGACCGCTTGGCCCCGGACCATCGGACATGTCGATGTGTCGGATCCGGACACCTTCTTCACGACAGTGTCTCGAAACTCCGATACAGCTGCAGCGGCTATGGCTGTTTACCTCACCGAGGCAAAGAGACTTCTGCGGCGCGCGTCACTTGTCGACAGCAACGTGCCCCTCCTGGTGTGGGCACCCTCAGTGTTGATCAACCCTGACGCGGGCGAAAACTCCCTCGCCAACCTGATCAGCCCGACTCTCGACCTCACCGAGGTTGCCCGCACCGTGTTGGTTTTCGACACAATCCCTACACACAGTGGTGAGTCATTGCGAAGCATCGCCGACAGAGGCGTGAAGATCGCGGTCACGGCTGGCGCTGCCGCAGCGGCAGATTCTGTCGATCTCTACGGCTGGCCTCGCTGGGGAGTGGTTTTCCCTCAACACATCATTCAAGGACCCTCGGGCGTGGACTCACTCATGGTGCAGCAGACGGTGAGTGCCATCGCCGGGGGCGATACGAAACTGATCGCTGTTGCCGACCGAAGCGTCGATCTGCGCGATCTGGCGGCCCTGCACATCGACTACGTCATGAGCCCCACGAGCGCGGAGATCACCTCGGACAGCGACCTGCTGTATCAATTGAACCGCTAGTTCCCTGGCGGATCAGAAAGCCGATTGAAGCGCCGCGCTCCGCACCGCTTGTCGAATTACGCGGACTTTTCGCGCGGAGCCGCATCCACATCACGCGGCACGATGGTGGGGTTCACGTTGTCGCGAACGACCTCACCGGTGATGACGACCTTGGCGACATCCTCGCGGCTGGGCACGTCATACATCACGTGCAGGAGAACTTCTTCCAAGATCGCACGCAGTCCTCGCGCCCCCGTGCCCCGCATCAACGCAAGCTCCGCGATCTCCTCAAGCGCGTCAGGGGCGAACTCCAACTTGACGCCGTCGATCTCGAAGAGCCGCTGGTATTGCTTGACGAGGGCGTTCTTGGGTTCGGTCAGAACTTCGACGAGTGCCTCGCGGTCGAGTTGGGTGACCGACGTGAACACCGGGAGGCGCCCGATGAACTCGGGGATCATCCCGTACTTCAGTAGGTCCTCGGGCATGACGTGCGAGAAGACATCGTCGACCGCGGCTGTCTCCTCGCGCTCACCGTCGACCAAGTCGTACGTGAATCCGAGGTTCTTCTTCCCCAGGCGCTGCTCGACGATCGTGTCCAACCCGGCGAAGGCGCCACCGACGATGAACAGCACGTTNGTGGTGTCGATCTGAATGAACTCCTGGTGCGGGTGCTTGCGTCCACCCTGGGGAGGAACCGATGCCGTTGTTCCCTCAAGGATCTTCAGCAACGCCTGCTGCACACCCTCACCGCTGACATCCCGGGTGATCGACGGGTTCTCGCTCTTGCGAGCCACCTTGTCGATCTCGTCAATGTAGATGATGCCGGTCTGCGCCCGATTGACGTCGTAGTCAGCCGCCTGGATGAGCTTNAGCAGGATGTTCTCAACNTCCTCGCCGACGTACCCGGCTTCGGTGAGAGCCGTCGCATCGGCGATCGCGAACGGCACGTTCAAGATCCGCGCCAGCGTCTGGGCGAGCAGCGTCTTGCCCGATCCTGTGGGNCCGAGCAGCATNATGTTGGACTTCGCNACCTCGACAACATCCTCGCGAGGCTTCTCGCGGGCTTCGGCCTGGACTCGCTTGTAGTGGTTGTAGACGGCGACCGAGAGGGCCTTCTTGGCCGGNTCCTGTCCGATGACGTANTGGTCGAGGAAGTCGTAGATTTCCCGGGGCTTGGGTAGTTCCCCACCGACCGGCGACNCNACCGCCTCGCTGAGTTCCTCTTCGATGATCTCGTTGCACANGTCGATGCACTCATCGCAGATGTAGACCCCGGGGCCGGCAATNAGCTTNTTGACCTGCTTTTGGCTCTTGCCGCAGAAGGAACACTTCAACAGGTCGCCACTCTCACCGATGCGAGCCACGGCGNGCCCCTTCCTGCCTCACGACNCGNNCCGNCGATTANNGCCCNACGAGNCGACGGCCCCACCATCGTTGGCAGGGCACCNGAANACCGTACCCCGATCTCGTCGGTCCTGCCTAGATATCCGCGCGCCGCGCCCGGACGGAAGTCTCGACCGNTGGTCGAGGGTGGCGTCAGATCTTNCGAGAGGAGATCACCTGNTCGATGATCCCGTACTCCTTGGCCATATCCGCGGTNAGGATCTTGTCCCGCTCGATGTCCTGNTCGATCTGCTCCTCGGTCCGACCGGTATGCCGCGCCAGGATGACTTCCATCTCCTTGCGCATGCGCANAATNTCNTTNGCCTGGATCTCGATATCNGAGCCCTGGCCCCCACCTTCGGTGTAGGGCTGATGGATCAGGACGCGGGCGTGCGGCAGGGCNAANCTCTTGCCGGGNGTCCCNGCAGCCAGCAGCACCGAGGCCGCGGATGCCGCCTGNCCCAGGCAGACCGTCTGCACCTGCGGCTTGACGAACTGCATGGTGTCGTANATCGCGGTCATCGCCGTGTACGAGCCACCGGGTGAATTGATGTAGATCTGGATGTCTCGATCGGGGTCCATNGACTCCAACGTGAGCAGCTGCGCCATGACGTCGTCGGCCGACGCGTCATCGATCTGCACACCNAGGAAGATGATGCGCTCNTCGAACAACTTCGTGTANGGGTTGTGGACNCGCTCGCCNTTGGCGGTGCGCTCGCGGAACTCCGGAACNATGTANCGGCTGGACGGCGCCTGCGGCNGGAAGGGAACGTCACTCATTTGGCACTTCCCTTCTTGCCCGGTGCATCCGCATCCGTGCTGTANACGAAATCNATGAGCCCGTACTCACGCGCNTCCTCGGCCGTGAACCAGCGGTCCCGGTCGGAATCNTTCTCGATCTGCTCNACCGTCTGGCCNCTGTGATCGGCGATCAGGCTCGCCATCCGCTTCTTGATGAACANCATCTGCTCGGCCTGAATCTTGATATCCGANGCGGTGCCGCCNATACCACCGAGCGGCTGNTGCATCATGATCCGCGTGTTGGGNGTGGCATAGCGCTTGCCCGNAGCCCCCGCGCACAGCAGGAANTGNCCCATCGACGCCGCCAGGCCCATCGCNACCGTCGCAACATCGTTGGGGATCAACTGCATGGTGTCGTAGATGACCATGCCCGCGGTGATGGAGCCGCCCGGTGAGTTGATGTACAGCGAGATATCCCGCTCATGATCCTCGGCCGCGAGCACCTGCAGCTGCTTGGCGATGCGGTCGGAGTTNTCGTCGCGCACCTCACCCTCNAGCCAGATGATGCGTTCNCGCAGCAGCCGCTCGTCGAGCATGTCGCCGAAGCCGCTCATGCTGCCGCNGGGTGCACGGAAATCGGGGGTGCTCACGCTGCTCANCAACTCCCTGTAGATGTGGAANNTNAAGNCTAACGGCGATTGCCGAACAACACCCGCTCGCGGGCCTGTGGTTCGCCGTCAGCCGAACTACTGACCGGACTCNGCGGCGGCCATCTGCGCCTGGAGTTGCGCCATCTGGGCCGCTTGCATTGCTTCGTTGAGTTCGGATTCCANAGCCTGCAGGTCGACGGCGTCTCCATTGCTGTCGGTGACGGTCGCGTTCTCCAGCACCANGGCCAGNGCCTTCGAGCGGCGAATGTCCGACAGGGCCATNGACACNTGACCGGACTCCACGAGCGCCTGCGCCAGGGCGTCCGGAGCCATGCCNTACCGAGGCGCCTGCTGCATCAGCCAGTTGGACAACTCCGATTCGCCCACNGAGACCTCNTCGACCTCNGCAATGCGATCGAGGATGAANTGNCTCTTGAGNGCCTCGCGGGATTGCTGCTCGATCTCCGCGCGTTGCTCGTCGGANGCCTCNTNACCGTCCTCGAAGTGAGCGTCGACCTCGGCCGCGATCACGCCTTCTGGCACGGGAATATCGACCGAGGCCATCAACGCCTCGTTGACCTTCTCGCGGGCTTGCTGTCCCTGCTCCATGCGCTTNAGTCGGCCCACACGGGTACGAGCGTCCTCGCGGAGTTCGTCGACCGTGTCGAACTCTGAGGCCATGGTCACGAACTCCTCGTCGAGGGCCGGCAGTTCACGCTCGCGGACCGCGGTGACGGTCGCGGTGACGGTCAGCGGCACCCCAGCCCAGTCTCCGTTGCTGGGAGTGAACGGGAAGGTGCGCGTTTCGCCGGCGCTNGCGCCGCGTACCGCGTCGTCGAAGCCGGGAAGCATGCCGTCGGTGCCCATCTCGTAGGACATGGCATTGCCGGAGAGGTCGTCGACGTCGTCGCCGGAGTCTGTCGATCCCGCAATATCCACCAGCAGGACATCCCCGTCGGCGCACGCCCGGTCGACGTCCTTGAGTGACGCGAAGCGGGTGCGCAGGTTGTCGATGTGCTCATCGATGTCCGCGTCGCTCGCTTCCGCGGCATCCACCTCCACGGTNATCGCCTTGTAGTCGGGGAGTTCGAATTCCGGTCGGACATCCACCTCGGCGGTGAAGGTGACCTTCTCGCCGTCCTCGATCTCGGTGACGTCGACCTCCGGCCGGCCCACCGGGACGATCTCCTTNTCCCGCAGGGCGTCCTCGTACGCCTTCGGCACGGCGTCATTGATCGCTTCCTCGAGAACCGCGCCACGTCCGAAACGCTGCTCGATCACCCGCGCCGGAACCTTGCCCTTGCGAAAGCCCGGCACGGACACCTGCTTGGCAATGGACGCGTACGCCTTATCGAAACTCGGCTGCAACTCATCAAAANGCAGCTCGACGGTCAACTTGACGCGGGTCGGGCTCAGTGACTCGAGGTCGGTCTTCACGTNCATCTCCAGTGTTGGTGATCACGGCGCCGGGCGGCACTCATGGTCGGGGCGGGGAGACTCGAACTCCCGATCTCCTGCTCCCAAAGCAGGCGCGCTAGCCACTACGCTACGCCCCGCGCTAGCCGGCACATCCTACGGGCGAGCGTNAGCCCTCGAATGTCCGGTCTACCCGCATAAATGGGGAAGTTTTCCGCCCATCGAGCCGATACCCCTGCCATGAAGTGGACNTNGGGTGCACGCGGCGAGAACGACTCTTCTCTGCTCGCGCTGGCAGCAGCCGGGCTGGCTNCCCTGGTGCTCGCTGCGATTCCCGTCCTGGAGGCTCGCGGCAACAGTGCNATCCAGGCCCCNAGTGGCTACCTTCCGGACGTGTCGAACGTCAGCGTCGATCTCGACGCGACCGTGCCGCCTGTCGGCGGTGGATGGAACGCCGGCCCGATCATGCTCAAGTNCTAGGAGCGTCGCCTCGAGGCTTCGTAGACAGTGATGTACTCCNCNACGCNCATCCGACGCACCGCTCTCNCAATGACGTCAAGCNGCAGCCGCTCCANACGTGTGAAGCGCACGCATGACTTTCCGATATCCATTGGCTNACCNGATGCCGCNTACTCGTCCTCGAAATCCTGGCGAATCGNTGGNTCCGCGTAGATGCAGTGNAGATANANGGCCATGTGTCGNTTCTGGTNGGNCAACGCGGCNANNAGCAACGGCTGGCCGTTGTAGGTATCGGGGTANCGCTCCAGCGGAATNTCGTACGAGANCNTTCCCCAATTCATGGTNTCGACCACNCCNGACGGGANCAGCNGCNAGCATCGANNCNCGCACTACCTCGAGATCGCCACGNCGGTCGTCGGGTANTTCNTCGAGGTACTCNNCTACCGANGTCNCTTCACTGCGCACGCTTGTNGCCCTCGTCNATTTCCCGATTNGCATNTCTTCCCGGCTACTCANGCNGCCTCCTGATGCGGTCACGCATGGCCTGGGNCGNTAGCATGAGCGCGCTCNACGCGGGTGTAGCTCAATGGTAGAGCCCCAGCCTTCCAAGCTGGTTGTGCGAGTTCGATTCTCGTCACCCGCTCCACTGCTCCTGGCCTTCCTGTGGCCACCATCCGGCTCTCGTGTTGAAATATNNANATGACAGGCGACGAGTNNCGCGNTCCNCNCGGAANCTCCGNNAGTTCTGTTGACGNAAGTCACNGANCNNCAGTCGCTCTCGATAGNCNNGAANNNTCGGGGGGATCGGAGTCCCGCCNGGGAAGCCCGGTGGGTCGACGCATCGTCCTCGGNATGNTNGGNCTCGGTGCCGTCGGCGTCCTCGTCGGNCGTCANGCNCAAGANGCGATCACCAGCACGGTGAGCGCAACCGTTCCCGGCCTCGGCAGCNTCGTNCCCGCAGCCGGNGGATTTCGGATNTACACNGTNACCGGNGGATACCCGGCCATGGACCCGGCGGACTACCGACTNGACGTCACCGGCAACGTCACCACGCCNNTNTCGCTGACCATGGCNGATCTCGCGGACCTACCCCAAACGAGCATGACCAAGGACTTCCAGTGCGTGACCGGATGGCGGGTCGACGACGTGCTCTGGTCCGGGGTTCTCCTNAGCGACGTTCTNGCCGCCGCGGGCGCGNGCACCACCNGTTCGGCGCTGCGCTTNTTCTCCTTNGACGGGGCTTACACNGAGTCGCTNACCATGGAGCANGCANTNCGNGANGANGTCCTCGTNGCGACGTCGATGTTCGGCGAGCCCGTGACCCGCGAGCACGGTGGCCCCGTTCGCTTGTACGTGGCGCCNATGTACGGGTACAAGTCACTNAAGTGGATGTCGGGCATNGAGGTAGTCGATNAAGTGGTCCCCGGTTANTGGGAAGTCCGCGGCTACGACATCGACGCGTGGGTGGGAGCGTCCAATGGACGCGACGACGAGCCCATCGCCTNACGCACGCATCGCGCGTTTCTCCCGNGCGGAGCGCTGGGTGCACCGCAGCATCACCGTGCTCATGATCGTCCTNATCGCCACCGCGGCGGCGNTGTATTTCCCCGACATCAGNGTGCTGGTGGGNNANCGNCCCATCGTCAGCAACATCCACGTNATCGCCGGCTTNGTTCTCCCTATCCCNCTGATCCTCGCNCTGGCTTCCCGGGCNTTTCGGCAGGACGCNGANTTATTGAACCGTTTCACCGCGCAGGATTGGNGGTGGCTTCGCTCGCGNGATCGCCGATCGGGCCGGATCCCGGTGGGCAAATTCAATGCAGGTCAAAAACTCAACGCGGCGTTCTCCGTGGGCTCNATCATCATCATGCTCGCCACCGGNNCCATCATGTTCTTCAATNCATGGTTTCCCGACGACATTCGCACCGGNGCCACGTTCGTGCACGACTGGTTGACCCTCGCCATCGTCGTTGTCGTTGTCGGCCACACCTACAAGGCGCTTGTGGATGCGGAAGCCCGCACCGGGATGCGCACTGGGCATGTGTCAGCTCGGTGGGCGGCCCGCGAGCACAGCCAATGGGCCGACGAGCAACGCCTCGGCGGCTAGGTACCCAACCAGAAGTCCATCCACCGGATAAAGATCAAAGCGAGCACGACGAGGTAACTCGCGCCGATAAGAACCCAACGCAAAGACCCCACCGTTTGGGCAACCGCCCCTGGTCCGGACCGGCCACTCAATCGCCCGGCCGCGGCGTTGTCCGCGGTCACCATCCAGAACACCGGGATCGTGGCTGCCCAAACGACCATGCACCACGGGCACAGCGCACCGATGACATACAGGCTCTGCGTGATCAGCCAGATGGCGAAACCAAAACCGAAGAGCGCTCCGAGGTTGAGCCCTAGCCACACCCATCGCGGCAACTCGACCTTGGACAGCAACAAAACGCCCATAGAGATAACGACGGGAAAACCAATCAGTCCCAGGATGGGGTTGGGGAAGCCGAAAGCCGATGCCTGATCGGTGGTGATGATGGAGCCACAGGACAGCACCGGATTGATATCACATTCGGGAATGTAGTTCGGGTCCGCCGTAACGGCGATCTTCTCCAGGGTCAACTCGAACGCGGCCAGCAGGCCGAAGAAACCCCCGATGATCAACACCCAGGGCGTCACCCGATACGAACTCACGTTACGACGATATCTCGCAGTGCGGCAATCAGCCGATCGACGTCGCTCTCGTCGGTGTAGGGGGCCAAACCCGTGCGGATCGCACCACCAGAACCCAGGCCGAGCGATCGACACGGCTCGTAGGCGTAGAACGAGCCCGCCGGAGCGTTAATCTGCTTGCCGGCCAGACGATGCGCCACCTCCGCGCTGTCCCATCCCTCGAAGGTGAAGAACTCCGTCGGGGTCCGTCGTCGAGCGTGTGCGTACATGGTGATTCCCGGAAGATCCTCCAAGGCGCTGCGCAGCCGAGCGTGCAGGCGATCCTCGTGCCGGGCGAGCGCGGTCATAGAGCGGACCAGGCGATCGCGACGAGTCATCGACGTCTCCCCGCCCGGCACCAGATCCGCCAGCACGTCAACGGCAGCGATGAGCCCCGCCAGCAACTCGTACGGCAGGGTGCCGAGTTCGAATCGTTCGGGAACCTGCTCGGTACTCGGCGCCAACTTGTCCGGGTGCAACGACTCCCACAAGGCGCTGGACGCGGCAACGATCCCCAGATGCGGTCCGAGGAACTTGTACGCCGAGCACGCGTAGAAATCAGCACCGATCTGTTCGACGTCGATCGGCGCGTGAGCCGTGAGGTGCACACCGTCGACGAAGAACAGAGCGTTCACCGCGTGGGCGGCCTCGGCGATCGCTGGGAGATTAGGACGCGTTCC
>NZLD01000045.1 GCA_002694095.1 Micrococcales bacterium
CGTAGACGATCGCTACCGGTGGAATGAGGGAGTAGTAGAAGACAACTCGAGATATTGGCAGTTCTTGAAGAAGCCGGGCGAGCAATACGTAGCCGACGCAGGTGACCACGAGAACCAGTGTCGCCAATCCCACCCAGGCGTTGACCGTCGCGCTTGTCGCCTCGTCGAGAGCCGCAGGTGCCGCCCACGAGAATAGAAGAATGCCGGGCCATGTGCCGTGAAAGGTCACCGTGAGGGGGTGGTAGCGGTTCAACAAGGCCTTGATTGCAACCGAGTAGACGCCCAAGCTCACCGCAGCGGCAATGAGGTAAACCGCACCTTTCGTCGTCGTCGAGGTCTCGGTGGACCCAAGAATGTAGACACCGATGAAGCAGACGACGACCCCGACCCACCGCAGCAGCGGAATCCGTTCCCGCAAGATCACGGCCGCCAACACCATCGAGATGAGCGGTGCGGTGTTGACAATCGTCGAAGCCGTGCCGATGGACGACTCAGCAACCCCGGAATTCAATAGCCACTGGAAGGCCGCAATGCCGAGTTGGCCGAAGACTGCGGCCCGAAGCACGTCTGGCCATGGAATGCGCAACCGCGCGCGGAAACCAAGGGCGAGCAGTGCCAACGCAATCGACGCGAAAAGAGCCCGCAACCAGACAATGGATGCAGGATTGAAACCGGATTGCGCGGCACGAATTGCAGGAAAAGAAGCTGCGAAGGCAGCGGTGGTAAGGACAAAAATGACGACGATCTGCGTGGAGCGGAGAGACCCCTTCGCGGTCATATGGTCATGCGTGGCGAGTAGTCCCACGATGCCAGTGTCGAAGGCACGATCGTGATGGCCACCTCGCTGTCAATTCGACTCATCAACCAATCGCTGAGGTCGGTCCGGTCATCGCCTTGGTAGCGCTCAATGAGGCGACGCAGTGTTGGCTCAACCTCGTCGGTGGATAACGATGCGACCCCGGTTCCGCGAACCCCACGGTAGGGAGGAGCGTCGGCCGCAACCTCGAAACCGATGCGATCGTCCTTACCCAGTCGCCGAGCGAGCACCGAGCTGTGTTGCGTGCAGCACCGCAGCGTCGTCCCGTCAGGAACGAACCACAGGCTTTGCACGAGAGGGCCGGATGATCCGTTACTGGCAACCCGGACAGGTATAACTGCCGCTGACAGGAAGTCACGTATCGCCTGTTCATCCCAGGGGCCGGAGGAAATCGTCGTCACCGCACAACCTCCTTGACAAGAGCGTCCTCACTCACGTCAGGAGTATGACAGTTGCTCAGATAGCCTTCGCCCTCCGCGAGTTGAGGACGCGATCTGAGAAAAGGAGCGGCCGGTGGCTGTGCTCTTCGCGCTGATCTCCAGCCTGTCCTGGGGAACGGCGGACTTCCTCGGCGGCCTCGCGTCGCGCCGCGTTGGTTCCCTGCGGGTTCTGTCGGTGTCCTACCCGGCGGGTGGAGTCCTGATCACGATCCTCGCCTTGCTTGTCGTCCCAGGAGTCTTATCGAGCGAGTCGGTGTGGGTGGGAGTCACCTCCGGTGCGGTTGGAGCCTTGGGAATGGGCCTGTTGTACGCGGCACTCGCCCAGGGGCAAATGGGAATCGTGTCTCCGATCACCGCCGTCCTCTCGGGAGCCGTTCCGGTGCTCGTAGGTGTGATCCGTGGCGAATCTCTCTCCCCGACGGCGATCGCAGGAATCCTTGCGGCGGGACTTGCGGTGATCCTGGTGAGCCGGGAGACCGGCCCACACAAGAAGACGCCGCCGCGGGCCATCGCCATCGCCATCGCCAGCGGGTTGGCTATCGGTGCTTATTTGAGTGTCCTAGGTTCTGCTCCCGTCGACTCGGGCATCTGGGTCGCGACTATCGGACGGTGGTTCTCTTCGATCCTGGTGGTGATCGCCCTCATCACCTGGCTGGTCCGCACGGGGGCTGGATGGTCGTCGGCGGGTTCTTTTCCCTGGGGCTTGGCGGTGGCGGCCGGTGGCCTGGATGCCCTGGCGAACGCTGTTTTCCAGCTCGCGGCCCAAAGGGGACTGCTCGCCATCGTCGCAGTGATCGGTTCCCTCTACCCGGCCGCGACTCTTCTGCTGGCCAGGTTCCTTCTCCATGAGCGNATCAGTCGCGTGCAACTCNTCGGAGTNGTGCTCGCGCTCGCGGCGGCGGCGNTTTTGGCCCTTGCCTNAGGGCGACACGGGGCCATGGCTCCTCCTTNGCAGACCCTGGGGTGTGACACGGTGGGNATATGAAAAANTTCNCCCGNGCCGTAACCGTCCTTGTCTCCAGCGCCGCCCTGGTAGGNGCCTCCCTGATGGGTGCCGCAGGCGCTATGGCAGCACCGGGAGACGTCAGCGANGTTGGGCTGGCGGCCGGTTCAACCCCACGGGATGTGGCCGAGGGTCCTGACGGGAACATGTGGGTGACCGGTGGCGCCTCCAACACGATCGCGAAAGTGTCGATGACCGGTGGGGTGACGGCGTACGCGCTTCCCCTCCCTGCCAANGTNAGCAANCCNTGGAGCATTGCCGCTGGCCCTGACGGAAACATGTGGTTCACGCTTCGCNCGGGTGGNAAAATCGGCCGCATCACNACGTCTGGAGCGGTATCGCTCATTNACCTNCCNGANGCNAGCATGCANCCGCAAGACATAACGGCCGGCCCNGGNAACAACATGTGGTTCACCGAGCTTGGTGGNCGCATTGGCCGCGTTACGATGGCNGGNNNGGTCACNATGTTCACGGTNCCGTGGGCGAACTCCCAGCCGCATTCAATCGCNGCAGGACCAGCNNCAGTAGATGGGCTCTACTTCACNGACTCTGGTGCTGATCGTGTGGGTTTCGTGGTCTCTGACGGATCGATCTATCCGAATCAAGTTCTCATTGCAGATTCTGCGCCATCGGGAATCGTCAANGTCGATGATGCGATGTGGTTTGTGATGTCTGGAACAAACAAGTTGGCCAAAATTTTGCAGCGAGATTCCCTCCTTGAAACGTCAGTTGCGGGTGCGCCAACGGCAATTGCAAAAGGCGTTGGCAACACGATGTGGATTTCCTTGTCGGCGCGAAACTCAGTCGCCAAGTACTCNGTTCAAGGAGCGCCGCTGGCNGNNTATCCCNTGACNAGNCCNAACTCNNTNCCNGCCGGTCTCGCGGAAGGACCGGACACCAACNTCTGGGTAGCACAAACCAACGCCGGCAAGATCGCACGCGTGCTGTCGGGGCANGTGCCGGTCGCGACAAGCGCGCCATCGATCACTCCGGCGACCGGGGTGAAGGCNGGCACGNCGGTGACNNCANCCGANGGNACGTGGGACTACGCCCCGACGACTTACACCTATCAGTGGCAAGCGTGCTCNAACGGNGCCGATGCGAACTCGTGCGCGAATATCGCCGGGGCCACATCGAAGACCTACGTGGCCACGGCGCAGAACACCAANCAGTACCTTCGGGTGGGCGTCCAAGCGGTCAACGGGAGNGGACCGGGAAGCCCGTCGTACTCCTCGCTNGTNGGNGTGGGAACAANTCCTCCGCCCNCGCCCACGCCGGTCACCGGCGGGCAGACNGTCNNCNTCGCCGAGGGNGTGACNTTGAACTTGAAGTCCGTGAAGCGNACGCGGNCTGGTGTGAAGCGTTCGTTCGCAGTGATCGCNAACACCTCAAACATCAAGGGCAANGTGCGCATCTCCATCGTGGATGCNGCTGGTCGCGAACGACAGGTNGTGGCGAAGGGNCGCTGGCTCAAGCCGCTCGGCGCCAACACCAAGCGAGCCCTNAAGCGCAAGAGGATCAGCCGAAGCCTGTCGCCCGGNACCTACACGGTGAAGGCCGTGTTCACGCCGACGCCGGCTTTCCGAGACAACTATCCGGTGGCCACGATGTCCAAGGTGATCACNATTCGCCCGCCGCGCTAGCAGCGCTAGTGTCCGGTCGTGCGCACGGACACGATCGTGCACGTGGTCCACGTGCATGCCGAAGGTGAAGTCGGTGATGTTGTCGTCGGTGGCATCCAGGCGCCTCCGGGCGATTCCCTCTGGGAGCAGGCTCGCCAAGTGGCAAGTGACGGGGCCCTACGCGCGTTCCTACTGAACGAGCCCCGTGGCGGAGTGTTTCGTCACGTGAATGTGCTGGTGCCNGCGAANGATCCGGCGGCCGATGCNGGCTTCATCATCATGGAGCCGGAGGACACGCCACCCATGTCCGGATCGAACGCTATGTGTGTGGCGGNGGCATTGGTCGAGACNGGACAGGTGCCGATGGTCGAGCCGATGANGNACGTAGTGTTGGAGGCACCCGCCGGAGTCGTTCACGTGCGCGTTGCCTGCTCGAACGGAGCCGTTGATTCTCTCTCCCTGACCAACGTGCCGAGTTTCGTCGAACGACGCGACGAGATTCTGAGCGTGCCCGGGATCGGAGAGGTGCCCGTGGACACGGCCTTCGGCGGGGACAGTTTCGTCATTGCCTCGGCTGCCGATCTCGATGTGGATGTTCGTGTAGAGGACGCACGTCGATTAGCCGACGTTGGTCGAGCGATCTGCGACGCCGCCAACGCCCAATGGACCTTCGAACACCCGACCTTGCCGGACTGGAAGCACTTCTCTTTCGCCTACCTGACGGGTCCGGTGGAAGAAGAAGATGGGGCGTTGACGTCCAGAAATGCCTGTGCGATCAAGCCAGGGAAGATCGATCGGTCCCCAACCGGCACGGGATGCTCGGCTTTCATGGCGGTGCTCCACGATCGGGGCGAGATGAATGTCTCAGACCGCTACGTCGGCCGATCCATCATCGACTCG
>NZLD01000046.1 GCA_002694095.1 Micrococcales bacterium
CCTCGACTCCGATGAGGACGTCGCGAGAACTGGAGAGTTGGGGGCGGGCGACGTTCTCGATTCGGATGTCTCCGGGGCTGTGCAGAACAGCCGCGGTCATCGATGAATCCACGTTCACTCCGAGTGTTGTGTTTGCGGACTGGCATGAGGGCTGGCGTGAGAGCTGGCGTGGGGGCCGCCCTGCATGCCGAGACCAGGATGGGCCGCGGGCACCCAATTGTCAACATTTGTTGCATAGTTGCTCAAATGAGCAGTCTGGTGTCCACAAAGGGGCGCCTCGAGGATGTTGGGTCGCCCGACGCGGTCCGGGTGCGCCTGCTAGAACAGGGCGTGGTGTCACCCCCGGCACCGGACGTCTCGGGAAGAGAGCATGACGAACCATCGCAGTTTTGGCGTTCTCGACATCGGGGCGAGCGGCGGCCGAGCCCTCCTTGCTCGCAGTGACGCAGTGACGGTTGACCTTCGGGAAGTTCATAGATTCGCCAACGGACCCGTCGCGGTAACCGAAGGCAGCTATTGGAACGTCCTGTCGATTTGGCAGGGAATGTGCGAAGGAATCCAACGGTTGCATGCAGCAGCGCCAGACCTGGAATCCATCGCCGTCGATACGTGGGGGTGCGATTTCGGATTCATCGACCGTGACGGACGTCTGGTGGGCAATCCCCACACATACCGTGATCCATCGCGAAGGGCAGCGATGAAGTCCGTGCACGACGTCATCAGCGAAGACGAACTGTTCGAGCGGGCCGGCACACCCCTCGACTCGATCATGAGCGTGTATCAACTGAAGGCCATGGTCGATGGCGACTCACTCGAGGCGCGCAGCGGCGTGCAGTTCCTGATGATGCCGGACCTGCTCGTGTACTTCCTTACGGGGAAGCGAGTCAACGAGTTCACGAATGCCACCATGTCGTTGCTGGTGGATCAGAAGTCGCGACAGTGGGACCGGGACTTGATCGACCGGCTAGGCCTTTCTGGCGAATGGTTCGCCGATCTGCATGAACCAGGATCGATCGTCGGCACCATCGATGAAGGTGTTGCCGCTGCCCTCGGCGTTCCAGAAATCCCCGTGGTGCTCCCCGCATCGCATGACACGGCGAGTGCCGTCGCGGGTCTGCCGGTGAGGTCCTCATCGGCGGATGGATCATGGGCCTTTATTAGCCTAGGAACATGGGCTGTGTGCGGTTTCGAATCGTTCACGCCACTGGTTACCCCCGACGTCCGAGAGGCTGGCTTCGGAAACGAGGGAGGGGTTGCGGGAACCACCATCGTCGTCCGCAATCTTGTGGGCCTGTGGATCATTCAAGAGTGCCGCAAGGTGTGGCAGCGAGAACTCGATGACGTTCCTTGGGAGAGAGTGCTCGCCGAATCGGATGCATCCCCCGCCTTCGCCCGATTCATCGATATCGATGACCCGCGATTCGGCGGCGTGGTCCCCGACATGCCGCAGGAGATACGGACGTACTGTGCCGAAACAGGGCAACCGCTTCCCGACTCTCTCGGAGACGTCGCTCGCTGCGTCTACGAGAGTCTGGTGATGAAGCTGCGAGAGCGCGTTGCCGACATGGCGCGCCTGTCCGGAGGGCCGTTGGAGACGCTGCACGTGGTGGGTGGGGGCATTCAAAACGAGCAGCTGTGTCAGTGGATTGCGGATGCAACCGGGTTGACGGTGGTTGCCGGCCCGGTCGAAACGACCTCGGTCGGCAACGCATTAGTGCAGATGCGAGCCGCTGGAGTGGTGGAAACGCTCGCCGACGCACGCAACATGAGCAATAGCTCGTTCGATCTGACGCACTACACGCCGTCGAACGGCGAGGCGTGGGATGCGGCCTACGCCGCCTATCGCGGGGTGGTCTCCGCGTGAATGTCACAGACCCGAGGGTGTTTCTCGTTGCTGACAACTGCTTCGCCATCAAACGCTGGGTGCAACCACGTGAGTGGCTAGCCGTCGCGGCAGACCTAGGTCTGCGATACGTGCAGGCCAGCACCGACAACGAGTTCGATGCCCTGTACTCCGATCCCGCATACATGCGCGACTGGGTGGCCGAGGTTCACCAGGCGTCGAAGGAAACCGGCGTGCAGGTGACGTCCGTGTATACGGGCTATCAGACGTATCGCACCAGTGGTCTGGGACACCCGGATTCGCGCGTTCGAGATCGCATCGTGGATGGATGGGTCAAGCCGACGATCGACCACTGTGCCGAGTTGGGTGCCGAGCTTGGCTTCCACCTGTTCGCCTACCCGGAAAAGGTCCTGGAGGATCGTCACGAATACCTGTCGGTCACCGACCGAATCATCGATGACCTCGCGGCCATCGCGCAGTACGCGGCAGGGCACGGAGTCCGCGTCAGCGTCGAGCAGATGTACAGCCCGCACCAGCCACCGTGGACCATCGCCCAGGCGGAGTACTTCGTGGCAGAGGTGTACCGACGAGCGGACGTGCCCTGCTACGTGACCATCGACACCGGTCACCAGGTAGGGCAGCGCGCGTACCTGCGGCCGACGGAGGAGCAGGTGCGCTCGCTGGTGGCCGACGGGGCAGGTTCGGACCTGTGGCTCGGTCCACCGAGCGCGAACCAGGCTCTGGCCGATGGTGATGCGGACGCAGCGGTAGCCGCCATGAACGGCAATCCGCAGTACTTCTCCGACGGGATCGACGATGCCGATCTGTACGCCTGGGTCAGGGCCGTGGGACGGTACTCACCGCTGATGCACCTTCAGCAAACCGACGGAAGCGGCTCGCACCATGCACCCTTCACCACGGCGACCAATTCGACGGGGATTGTTCACCCTGCGCCCTTGCTTCGAGCGCTGGCGGAGAGTTTCTCTATCAAGCCGCTCGATGGCATGCCACCGAATGTCGACACCGTCTCGTTGTCCTTCGAGATCTTCTCCGGAACCGCGGAGAACCGGCATCAGATTCTGAGCAAGATGCGGGAGTCCATCGAGTACTGGCGTCAGGCGATCCCCGTCGACGGCATGCGCCTATCGGAACTCGTCGACCATGGCTGAGATTCCGACGCACATGCGTGCCGTGCGCGTGGGAGGGCGCGGCATGGACGCCGTTCGCATCGAAACCATCCCTGTTCCGGAGGTCGGGCCGGACGACATCTTGTGCCGAGTCGATGCCACTGGCGTTTGCACGTCGAACCTGAAACTCATCGCGCAAGGCAGCGATCACAGCCTGCTGGGTGGATGGGATCTGGAGAAGTACCCCGTGATCCTGGGCGAGGAGGGCTCGTTGACGGTGGTCGATGTCGGATCGGCGGTTGAGGATGTTCACGTAGGGGAGCGATACGCGGTTCAGCCGGCCGTCGACGTGGCGCCAATGACGAACATCGAGCGATACCGCAACGCGGGAGACGGGATGCACAAGACCGTCGTGGGCTACACCCTCGATGGAATGCTCGCCGAGTACTTCCTGGTGCCGAAGGAAGTTCGCGCCGGTGATTGCCTCGTGCGATTGCCGGACCCGGACCTGGCTCACTTCGAGGTAACCCTGGCCGAGCCGATTTCCTGCGTACACAAGTCGCAAGAAAAACATGTACACCTCTACAAGGAGTCTCCGTCGGCTCCACGCGAGGCTCGCATGGGAATCCTGCGCGGCGGCACCTGCGTGGTGATCGGTGCCGGCACGATGGGCCGACTGCAGGTGGAGATGGCTATGCGGCAGGTCCCGAGAAACATGATCGTCTGCGCCAAACCGGGTGAGGCCACCGATCTGCTGAAGGCAACCCTTGTCCCGAAAGCCGAGCGCCTAGGCATCTCCATGGTGATCGCTACACCGCAGGATTGGATGGAGGCGCTGCATCGAATCGCTCCATCCGGCGCCGACGATGTCATCGTCGCCATCGGTTCCCGGGAGGTCCAACAAGAGGCGATGAAGCACGTGGCGTTCGCCGGCGTGATGAATCTTTTCGGTGGGTTGCGCCGCGGCGATCACGAATTGACGCTGGATTCCCTGGATGTCCACTACCGAGAGGTGTCGATCGTCGGGACGAGTGGCGGCGATCCGTGGGATATGCGAGCCACTTTGGACATCCTGGCGGCGGGGGAGATCGACAGTCAGAATTATGTGGTCGGTGTGGGCAATCTCGAGCACGCTCGCGAACTATTGATCTCCATGGCGTCTCAGAAGATGAACGGACGCGTCATCTTGTATCCGCACGCCACCATTCCGGACTTCATGCGGACGACGACGTGGACGCGAGAAGACGAGCGCCGGTTACTCGCGGGAGAACCACTGTCCGACATTGTTGGCTAGATCGTCGAGTTGACGCTCGGCGGTCTCGCGGGCGTCGTCGATACTCGATCCCACCTCTACGACCACTTGCAGGTAGGCTTTGATCTTGGGCTCGGTTCCGCTCGGCCGCACGATGATGCGGCCCTGCCCGGCGAGAGTGAGGACGAGACCGTCGGTCGGGGGAAGATCCGTTCCCTGTTGAAGGTCGACGATCGTCTCTACTGCCCGCTTTCCCACGGTGGCGGGGGGTTGACTGCGTAGCGACTCCATGATGGTGCGGATGGTCGAGAGATCGGCGACGCGAAGTGACACCTGCCGGGTGGCGTACAGGCCGTGTTCACGGGCTAGATCGTCTAGGAGGTCCAGAATCGATCGGGATTCGGCTTTCAGTTCAGCGATGAGGTCCGCCACCGCGAGCGCAGCGGTGATGCCGTCCTTGTCGCGCACGGTTTCGGGATCGACGCAATAGCCCAGCGCCTCCTCGTAGCCGAACCGCAAGGTCGGGATNCGGCCGATCCATTTGAACCCCGTCAACGTTTGCTGATAGTCCAAGGTCGANGAANCTGCAATGGCCTTGAGCATTCCGCCGGAGACNAGCGANTGCGCCANCGTGCNNCGGCTGGAATCNCGCCNNCTGGCCCACCACCCCAAGGCGTAGCCGACCTCNTCACCAGACAACATGCGGTAGTCGCCGCNGGGAGTNGGGANNCCGATNGCGCACCGATCCGCATCGGGGTCGTTNGCGACAATCACNTCCGGTCGNACCCGCTCGGCCGTTGCGAGCGCGAGGTCCATCGCGCCTGGCTCCTCAGGGTTCGGGAAAGCGACNGTGGAGAAGTCGGGGTCCGGGTCGAANTGAGCNTCGACCCGCACGCAGGGNGCGAAGCCAGCATCGNTCAACAGTTGCTCNAGNAGNCGACCACCAACACCATGCATCGGAGTNATGACGCTGACCACGTCGGCGCGNCNANCCANNTCGTCGGGGCCGAGGATCTCGANTGCGCGCNCTGCGTAGNTGTGCACGANGGACTCGTCGAGTGTCTGCCAGCCGTCATTNCTCGGAAGTTCATCCACACGCATNGAGGAGGCCACNGAATCGATCATCGCGGCGATNTNCTCATCCACCGGCGGAACGATCTGGCATCCGTCNTCCAGGTAGACCTTGTACCCGTTGTCTTGCGGCGGATTGTGGCTCGCGGTGACCATCACTCCCGCGGANGCCCCGAGGTGNCGAATNGCGAATGCGAGGACCGGGGTGGGCAGCGGGCGGGGGAGCACNAAGGCTCGCACTCCGGNACCCTGCATGATCGACGCGGTGTCGTGGGCNAAGACATCGGAGTTGTGCCGGGCGTCGTATCCGATGACGACGGAGCACTCGGGTCCGAAGTGNTCGGTCAGGTAGCGAGCCAGGCCCGCGGCGGATTGAAGGACNACGACCCGATTCATGCGGTTGGGTCCNGGACCGAGNGGCCCCCGAAGGCCGGCCGTTCCGAAGTGCAGGCGNCCGGCGAAGCAGTCCGCCAGCTCGGCATCGTTTGTCTCGATCAGTCGTTCAAGTTCGCTGCGGGTCGCGGGGTCGGGGTCCTGGTCGAGCCACGCTCGAGCCATGTCGTGGAGGTCCATGGATCCGTCTCGTCCTAGAGGGCGCGGATGACCTTGCCGAGAAGATCGCCCATACGCGTGGCTGCAGCCTGGCCCGCCGCGAGGACTTCCTCGTGGTTGAGAGGTTCACCCGTCATTCCCGCGGCGGCATTGGTCACCAGTGACAGTCCGAGAATCTCCATGCCCAGACTGCGCGCGACGATCGCCTCTAGCGCGGTGCTCATTCCGACGAGAGTTCCACCCATCGCGGCGACCATGCCGATTTCCGCGGGCGTCTCGTACATCGGGCCACGNAATTGGCAGTAGACNCCCTCGGGNAGACTCGGATCNATCGTTNGNCACATNGTGCGCAACCGCGCGCTGTAGAGGTCGGTGAGGTNCACNAAGTGTGCCCCGTGCAGNGGGCTCGCACCCGTCAGGTTGATGTGATCGCGGATCANGACCNGTGTNCCGGGCGACCATGCTGGATCGAGGCCGCCGCAACCGTTCGTCAAGACCACCGTNTGACATCCCGAGANGTGNGCGGTGCGAACAGCGTGCGTNACGGCNTCCACTCCGCGTTCCTCGTAGAGGTGGGTGCGCCCGAGGAAGGCCAGAACCCGGGTGCCGTCCGCGTCGATACTGCGGAATCGACCGGCGTGACCCTCGACCGCGGGGGGTGCGAAGCCGGGTAGGTCCGTGACTGGGAACTCGCTGGTGGTCTCGCCGAGTAGTTCTGCCGCTGGCACCCATCCCGAACCAAGGATCACCGCAACGTCGTGGCGATCGANCGTGGTCAGTGTCTTCAGGCGTGCTGCCGCCTGCTGGGCGGATTCGTTCGCCGCGCGCGTTGTCTCGTCAGTCACCGGAGAAACCTACTGCGTCGCGTGCATNCGGCGGGCNGCTTCCGCAACAGATCCGGACAGGCTNGGATACACCGTGAAGGCCTGCGCGAGNTGATCGACGGTCAGACGGTTGTCGACAGCGAGCGTGATGGAATGAATGAGTTCGCTGGCGTTCGGGGCGACNACAACACCACCCGCGACGATCTGNGAACCTTTGCGAGCGAAGAGTTTGACGAAACCATCGCGATGACCGTGCATCTTCGCTCGCGCGTTCGTGCGAAGAGGCAACAGAANGCTGGTGCCGCGAAAGTCCCCGCTATCGAGATCTGCTTGTTGTAGGCCGACCGTCGCGATTTCCGGTTCGGTGAAGATGGTGCTGGAAATCGCGGTGGACTCCAAGGGAGCGACCGCGTCACCCAATGCGTGATACATCGCGATTCTTCCCTGCATGGCGGCGACGGACGCCAGCATGTTCNCCCCCGTGCAGTCTCCTGCGGCATANATGTGACGTGCACTTGTTCGTGACACACGATCGACGGTGATGAATCCACGAGAGTCGGTCGAAACGCCCGCCGATTCCAAGCCCAGATCATCGGTGTTGGGCAGCGAACCAACCGCCATCAGCACGTGNCTGCCCTGAAGGGTGCTTGAGTCATCCAAGGTCACGATCACTGAGTTGTCCACGCGCCGGGCAGCAACGGCGCGAGAACGCGAACGGACATTCANTCCACGACGCGTGAAGACATCTTCGAGTACACCAGCNGCGTCNACGTCTTCGNCGGGGAGAACNCGATCACGCGATGAGACGAGCGTGANGGTGCTTCCGAGNGCNTGAAAGGCGCTGGCNAACTCCGCCCCCGTCACTCCCGAGCCCACCACNATCAGGTGCTCGGGAAGTTCGTCGAGTNGNTAGATCTGCTCCCANGACAGGATGCGNTCCCCGTCGGGGNCAGCNTCGGCAAGNACGCGAGGGCGNGCTCCGGTGGCGAGGAGAATCGTGTCCGCGGTGATTTCCCACGATGNATCGTCGTTNGTCACCTCGANGGTGGCCTCGGACGTCAANGTGCCCCGACCATGGACGATCTCGACCCCGGCCTGTTCGAGGTGNTGACGAATGCCGGCACTTTGCGCGTGGGCGAGCTCGAGGATTCGCTCGTTGACGGTGGCGAGGTCGACGCTGAACNCCGACCGGTCGGCGGGCCTACCGTCGATGCGAACNCCGAGGTNGCCCGATGCNGCCGCTTGATCGATCGCCTCCGACGTTGCGATCAGTGTNTTGCTGGGGACGCAATCGGTCANGACGGCCGAGCCACCGATCNGGCCGGCGCTGACGAGCGTGACGTCTGCGCCNANTTGACGAGCGACCAGCGCCCCNTCGTATCCGCCCGGGCCATCGCCGATGATGACCACGCGNGANGACTGGGACACGCCCCCATTCTCTCGCGGACCTTCTCAGCGNCCGCCTGGGTGCCTACCCTGAGCCCATGGCCCTNTATGCCGCCTANGGGGTGAACCTCGACCCTTCTCGGATGGCCGAGCGTGCGCCAGCNTCGCCGATGGAAGGCACCGGTTGGCTGCGGGGGTGGCGGNTGACCTTNGCGGGTGAGGAACTCGGGTTCGGAGGCGCCCTTCCGACGGTNGTNGAGGANGCCGAATCNGCCGTCTTCGTCGCCGTCTACAACGTCACCGAACTCGANGAACAGCGTTTGGATATGTGGGAAGACGTCGAGATCGGNTTCTGGCGAAAGGTGCGGGTNCGGGTNGACACGCTGGACGGNCAAAGCCTCGCCTGGCTATACGCGCTCGACGCATACGAAGGCGGCCTACCGTCGGCTGAACATGTCTTCGCGATCGCCGATGCTGCGGCGGCGGCTGGGGCTCCCGGGGACTACGTCGANTGGTTGCGCTCGCGCTTGACGCAGTAGGCNCGGGCGCGCGATCACAGGNCNTGCGCGCAGCAGTGGTCTGTCCGCGCCCGAGNGGTGCNGCGGNTAGTCCTTCAANTCNCAGATGACNGNNCCCGGCGTGACGGTCGCNCCGACGTCTGCGCTGAGGCTGGTGACCGTGCCCGACTTATGCGCCGTCAGAGGCTGCTCCATTTTCATTGCCTCGAGTACGACGATGAGGTCGCCTTCGTTCACGGCGTCACCCTCCGCCACTTCCACCTTGACGATGGTTCCCTGCATCGGGGCGGNCACAGCGTCNCCGGTGGCCGCCGANCCCGACGCGGNGTTCNTNCGGCGAGGAGCCGNCTTCTTGGTGCCGTGTGTNGGAGCGGGACTGCGAAANCCNGCGGGNAGCGTGACTTCGATCCGCTTGCCNTCCACTTCGACGACAACGGACTCACGGNCCCCGGGTGNNTGATCGGCNACGGTGGTCGCGTCGTAGGCCGGNATCTGATTGTCGAATTCGGTTTCGATCCAGCGNGTGTGCACACGAAAGGCGGTTCCGTCCGCGGGAGCNAAGTCGTCCTCCTCNACCACGACGCGGTGNAAGGTGAGAGCTGTCGCGATGCCCTCGACTTCGAACTCGGCAAGGGCCCGACGTGCCCGTTGCAGTGCCTGCGTGCGGTCCTTGCCCGTCACCACCAGCTTGGCGAGCAAAGAGTCGAAGTTCCCGCCGATGACGTCTCCCGCGCGAAAGCCGGCGTCGACTCGGACACCCGGGCCACTGGGCATCTTCCACGTGATCAGGGAGCCGGGGGCAGGAAGGAAGCCGCGACCAGGATCTTCGCCGTTGATCCGAAACTCGATCGAATGNCCGCGNACGACCGGGTCGTCGGTGCCGATCACCTCGCCTCGAGCGATGCGGAACTGCTCTCNNACGAGATCGATNCCGGTGACCTCTTCGCTGACCGGGTGCTCCACCTGGAGTCGGGTGTTGACTTCGAGGAAGGAGATCACGCCGTCTTCGCCGACGAGNAACTCACACGTTCCGGCTCCGTAGTAGCCGGCCTCTTTNACGATCGCNTTGCTCGCCTCATACANGGACTNTTNTTGCTGCGGGGTCAGGAAGGGNGCGGGNGCCTCTTCGACGAGNTTNTGATGTCGTCGTTGCAGCGAGCAGTCGCGTGTGGACACCACGACGGCGTTGCCGTGCTGGTCGGCGAGCACNTGNGTTTCCACGTGACGCGGGCGATCGAGGTAGCGCTCCACGAAACANTCNCCGCGNCCGAAAGCAGCCACNGCTTCGCGNACNGCCGAGTCATANAACTCGGGAATCTCCTCCANAGTGCGAGCCACCTTCAACCCTCGACCGCCACCGCCGAACGCGGCCTTGATNGCGACCGGAAGACCGAATTCNTNTGCGAAAGCAACAACGTCGTCTGATCCAGNGACGGGGTCGGAGGTGCCCGGNACNTGCGGCGCGCCAGCGCGCTGAGCGATGTGTCGAGCNGACACCTTGTCACCGAGNTCGCGAATCGCCTGNGGTGGTGGNCCGATCCAGGTGAGNCCGGCGTCNATNACCGCNTGNGCNAAGTCNGCNTTCTCNGATAAGAAGCCATACCCGGGATGGATGCTGTCCGCCCCGGACCGCGTCGCGGCNTCGACGATNTTGGCGATGTCNAGGTACGTNTCCGCGGCTGTTTCGCCTCCGAGAGCGAATGCCTCGTCNGCCATCTGNGCGTGCATGGCGTCTCGATCGGGGTCGGCGTAGACGGCGACNGANGTCAAGCCTTCATCGCGACAGGCGCGAATGACCCGCACGGCGATTTCGCCTCGATTGGCGATCAAGACTTTTTGCATAGTCGGCGACTCTAGCGGGGGAGATCTCCGGTGTTGCCCGACGTCCGCCATAGCGATGTCCANCCNACTCCGAGCTCGCCGANCAGACGTCGCAGTGTCGGNAGGGAGATNCCCACCACGGTNGANGGGTCGCCATGAATNGACTCGATGAAGGGTGCCCCGAGCGCATCTAGGGTGAANCCGCCCGCGACTTCGAGGGGTTCGCCGGTCGCGAGATAGTCGTCCATCTCCTGCGATGTCATCGTTCCCATGGTGACCTTGGTGCTGGCGGTTGCTTCTGCGCGCTGNNTNNTTGCCGTGTCGATGACGCAGTGGCCGGTGTGCAGGATCCCGGTCTTGCCGAACATCCGCTGCCAGCGTTCGCGGGCAACCTCCCTGGTTNCGGGCTTGCCGTAGGGGCGTCCGTCGAGTTNGAAGACCGAGTCGCAGCCCACCACGATCGCCGGGCTGGTGAGTGCGTGGGCTATTGCTTCGGCCTTGGCGCGGGCAAGGATTTGCGCGAGCTCGGCCGGTGGCGAATCGGGCATAGACCCTTCGATTNCCTTTTCGTCTACGTGGCTGACGATCACCTCGGGCTCCACGCCGGCGGCACGCAGCGTTGCGAGTCGGGCAGGTGAACGTGACGCGAGCACGAATCGAAGGGGGGTCTCGTGATCGCTCATTTCCCTGAGCCTAGGTGTCACATCGCGTTAGCGTGCGGGGATGGCGTATCGGGAACCCCGTTGGTCNNTCTGGCCGGTAGCGCGACTGGTCACCTCGGTCTTTGTCCTGATGGTGGCGAGCTACTACCTAGTTGTCGCCTTCGACAACATCACCAACCCCACGAACCCCAACGCCAGCAATTGGCCATTCGTGCAAGGGGTGCTCAGTGGCGATGGGGTGCCCGCCGACAGTGGATTCGAATGGCGCTTCATCGATGCCACGTGGTTCCAAGCCGCNTCGTACATCGGCATCATGGCGATGGAAGCGATCACCGGTACTTTGCTACTTATCGCAGGAGTGCTNGGACTACGGGCTGCGCGATCAACGTCGGGGTGGGCCGCGGCGCAACGATGGACCTACGTCGGTGGGCTGGCAGGGCTTGCGGTCTTCTTCTTCGGTTTCATTGTGGTGGGCGGCAATTGGTTCATCATGTACCTGAACTCGAAATGGAATGGCCTTGAGCCGGCATTCCAAAACTCCGTCGCCACGTTGTTGATGCTGGTGCTCGTGACCGGCGTTTTGATCGGTAGCCAGATGTCGTCGATTCGATCGGACGATTCCGGCTGATAGCTGTGCTGGGCGTTGTGTATAGCGCCGCTACTGCTGGTACGGAAAAGCAGATGCTCGCCACGCACCGGGGCCCGGGTGGATGGTGCGCCTCATCATTCCTGCCCGGTTCGACCAGTAGCTCGGTGGGTTTGGCTGCCCGGGCTGCACTGAGGGCAGACTCGAGAGCACGGACACCACGACGGCGAGTTCTTGCTCGGTCGGGTTGCCGGCGAGCACGTCGAATGCGGCCGCGTCGACGGCAAGACCGTCACCCTCGCTCATAGCGGAATGTTTCCGTGCTTCTTGGGTGGTCCGGATGCCCGCTTACCGCGCAGGGCACGTAAGGCTCGAACCAATTGCAGCCGGGTTTCGTGCGGGAGAATTACGCGATCCACGTAGCCACGCTCAGCCGCGATATAGGGGTTAGCGAGAGTGTCGGTGTATTCGTCAATGAGTTCGGCGCGACGAGTTTCGGGATCGTCGGCGGCGGCGAGCTCTTTGCGGTAGAGAATGTTGACCGCGCCTTGCGCACCCATGACCGCGATCTCGGCCGTCGGCCACGCGAGGTTGATATCCGCGCCGAGGTGCTTGGAGCCCATGACGTCGTACGCGCCCCCGTATGCCTTGCGCGTAATGACCGTGAGAAGCGGGACCGTGGCCTCTGCGTAGGCGTAGATTAGTTTCGCTCCCTTTCGAATGATGCCGTTCCACTCCTGCTCTGTCCCGGGGAGGAAGCCAGGGACGTCGACGAAGGTCACGACGGGCACGTTGAAGGCGTCACAGGTGCGAACGAAGCGAGCCGCCTTCTCTGAGGCGTCGATATCCAACGTGCCCGCGTACTGCATCGGCTGATTGGCCACGATGCCGACGGCGTGACCCTCAATGCGACCGAAGCCGGTGATGAGGTTCGGCGCGAACAGCGGCTGGGTTTCCAGGAATTCATCGTCGTCCAGCACCGTTTCGAGGATCCGATGCATGTCGTANGGCTGGTTCGGTGAGTCNGGGATGATCGAATCCAGGGCGTGATCTNCGNCGGTGAATTCCATGTGCNCCGGTGTNGGNAAGACCGGGGGATCGGACAGGTTGTTGCTGGGAAGGTAGGACAACAGGGAGCGCACGTAATCCAGGCCGTCGCTCTCGTCGGAGGCCATGTAGTGGGCGACACCCGATGTGCTGTTGTGGGTGCGGGCTCCGCCGAGATCCTCNAACGAAACATCCTCGCCGGTCACGGTCTTGATGACGTCGGGGCCGGTGATGAACATGTGTGATGTCTGATCGATCATCACCGTGAAGTCGGTGATCGCCGGCGANTACACNGCCCCGCCCGCGCACGGTCCCATGATCACGGACACCTGGGGGATCACGCCGGACGCCTGGACATTGCGACGGAAAATCTCGCCGTACAAACCCAGCGAAACGACTCCCTCTTGAATCCGGGCGCCGCCGGAGTCGTTCAGACCGATGACCGGACACCCTGTCTTCATCGCGAGATCCATGATCTTGACGATNTTCTCGCCGAAAACNTCGCCGAGGGATCCGCCGAAGACGGTGAAGTCCTGCGCGAAGACACATACGGGCCGGCCGTCGACCGTGCCGTAGCCGGTCAATACCCCATCGCCGAAGGGACGATTCTTCTCCTGCCCGAAGTTGTGNGAGCGNTGCCGGGTCANTCCGTCNATCTGTTGGNAGGAACCCTCGTCGAGNAACGCCTCGATCCGCTCNAGAGCGGTCATCTTGCCCTTGGCGTGCTGCTTGTCGATCGCTGCNTGACGCTTGTTGGCNGCGTCGGTGCGGCGCGCCTTGAGAATCTCCGCCTTTCCAGCGGTGGTTCTGCGCTCNGCGCCGGTTGGTTCANCGATCTCGCTTGGNTCTGCGCTCATTCACCGTTCCTTCACCGTTTCGTCGTGCCCGACCATTGACCGNCTATTGATCGACTACTGANNGATGATGNTGCGTACTTTAGCCCCGTGGAGCCGACCGTGGACCTTCCTGACCCTGTNGTTGTCGAGGGGATTNTGCGTGCCCGCGGNTGCCCGTGGCCTCGTCCGCANGTGGTCACGACNACNGGNTCNACGAATGCCGATGCNNTGGAGAGNCTGANNTCNGGAGCGGACACGGGGTTGTGTGTNGTCGCNGGNGAGCAAACGGCCGGTCGNGGCCGTCGAGGTCGCTCGTGGGTGAGCGACCCGGGGGCCGGCNTGTGGAGCAGCACCGTCGTTCGCGATTATCCGCAGCCGGCTCGACTGCCGCTGCTGGCNAGTTTGGCTGTNGTCGATGCGGCGANCCAGATCGGCGGTCCCGTCGTGCACGTGAAGTGGCCGAATGACGTTCTGGCCGACGACGGNCGCAAATTGGCGGGGATTCTCGTCGAANCTGCTGCACGTGAGCCGGGCGTCGAATCTGCTGCCGGAGCCGTGGTCGGTATCGGCATCAACNTGGATCACGCGGAGGAGTCTCTCCCNGCTCCGGGCGCGACGTCGTGGCGTATCGCGCACTCGNTAGTCCCGGATCGCANCACGTTGCTGGCGGAACTNCTNGTTGCNCTGAACAACCGGTTGACCACCGAGTGGTCGCGGTCTNTCGCGGATTATCGGCGCTGNTGCCGCACCCTGGGCACGGGTGTTGAGATNGATCTCCCCGGTGGCAACCGCATCGAAGGTCGAGCGCTGGATGTCGACGACGAGGGNCACCTGCTCGTGGANGACGGTGAATCANCGCGAANNATCGTCGCCGGNGACGTGGTTCATGCAACGATACGGNCNTGACGTACCCCGACAAGCTTCTTGCCCCCGGCGAAACCGTGGCATTCGAGTTNAAGCCGCACTGGCGGGCCCTCATCGCTCCCGTGNTCGTGCTNATCATCGAAGTGTTCGTCGCNTCCTGGTTGTTCTTCTCCNTTTCGNTNAGTTGGCTGCGCTGGGTGATCGGGATCGCCGTCGTCGTGATCACNATCTGGCGTGTGCTGGTGCCTTTCGGTCGGTGGATGACGACGCAATACGTTTTTACCTCTCGGCGCATCATCGTTCGGCGCGGACTCATCACCAAACAGGGTCGCGATATGCCGCTCAACAAGGTCAACAATGTGTCGTTCCACATCAGCGTGCTCGGGCGCATCCTCAACTACGGCGCACTGGAAATCGAGTCAGCAAGTGATGACGGTGACCTCGCCATCGATGATGTTCCGAACGTTCAAGACATCCAACGCAAGGTCTACGAGCTCCACGAACTCGACGATTCGCGTCGGCGTGATGGCGCAGCAGGCGATGATCCGCTCCCACCGATGACGTGACCGACTCGCCGGTCGCAGACGGCTAGATTGGGGCGCGTGACTTCCAANGATCGACCGCGNGTAGGCATGGTCGGTGGAGGTCAATTGGCGCGCATGAGCGCNGCACCCGCGGCGGCNCTGGGNATCGACNTNCGGGTCTTGNCAACGTCGCGACANGAATCNGCCGCNCAGGNGGTGTCCGACGTCNCCCTAGGGGCGCACGATGACGAGCACGCTGTCCTGGCGTTTGCCGACGGATGTGATGTNGTCACGTTCGATCACGAGCACGTTCCCGGGCCGATTCTGGANAAGTTGGAAGCTCGNGGAGTCGCCGTGCGGCCGGGGCCNCGTGCGCTGATTAATGCCCAAGACAANGCCATCATGCGCCGAACCCTNGAAGGGGTNGGGGCACCGGTGCCNGCCTGGCGCATCGTCGAGTCTCCTGCGCACGCACAGGATTTCGCCGAAACAGTGGGTTACCCCTTCATCCTGAAAACCTCGCGTGGGGGATACGACGGCAAAGGTGTGTGGCGGGTCGAAAGCGCAAGTCACCTAGAAGCGGTCATGATGGAATCCCTCCCGCCGGGAGCTGTGTGGCTCGCGGAGGCGGCGGTTCCCTTCACGCAGGAACTATCGGCGCAAGTAGCGCGCTCCCCGANTGGTCAGACCGCCGCTTATCCCGTTGTGCGGACCGTTCAGACCGAAGGAATCTGCAGCGAGGTCGTCGCGCCGGCTCCTGGCTTGGATCCGGACAGGGCGGTGGANGCGCAGCGGATCGCGCTTGACATCGCAGGGGCNTTGGACGTGACCGGCATGCTGGCCGTGGAGATGTTCGACACGGGACAGGAGATCTTTGTCAANGAGTTGGCTATGCGACCGCACAATTCNGGNCANTGGACCATNGAGGGTGCCATCACCAGTCAATTCGAGAANCACCTCCGTGCGGTGNTGGACCTGCCGTTGGGNTCACCGAACGCNCGCGAACCAGCCGCGGTNATGGTCAATATCCTCGGCGGCGACGTGGGTGACCTGTACTCGGCGTACCGGCACGTGTTCGCCCGCGATCCCGGANTGAAAGTTCATCTGTACGGCAAGGANGTTCGCCCTGGCCGTAAAGTCGGGCACGTGACCGCNGTCGGAAGTGATCCGCAGAGCCTGTTGNTTCGTGCTCGTCATGCCGCTGACTACTTCAGCGGGGCGATCAATGAGTAGGTCGAACGACGCCCGTGTGGGCATCTGCATGGGNAGCGACTCGGACTGGGCGACGATGGAGGCGGCCTCGNCGGNCCTCGATGAGTTCGATGTNGCNCATCGGGTCGACGTNGTCTCCGCCCATCGCATGCCNGAGGAGATGATCGAGTACGGAAAGTCNGCTCGATCTCGTGGACTGNGCGTNATCATCGCCGGCGCCGGNGGAGCCGCCCATCTGCCGGGGATGCTTGCGTCGGTATCCCCNGTGCCGGTCATCGGAGTNCCGGTCAATGCGACNCCNCTGGACGGGATGGACTCGCTGTTGTCNATCGTCCAGATGCCNTCNGGGGTTCCCGTCGCCACCGTTGCCGTGGGTGGCGCGCGNAACGCCGGGCTCTTGGCGGTGCGCATGCTCGGGATCGCCGATGAGTCTTTGGTGGACCGCATGGAGGAATTTCAAGGAGAGCTGAATGCGGCCGCACGCGAAAAGGGCGAGAAGATCCGACGCGAGCGCTAGGTNACCAGNCGNGGATAGTCGATCGCTGGGCAGCGATCCATCACCATGAGCATTCCNGNGTCCATCACGCGTTGCGCTGCGTNNGCGTCNANGACATTCAACTGGAACCANACGGCTGCGGNACCGACATCGATGGCGTCATCGGCAAACTNACCAGCCCGATCGGATCGAATGAAGACATCGACGACGTCGGGAGGGCCATGGACACGACTCGCGNCTGCGATCGACGCGAAGCCCTNGTTCCCGTGCACTGTNTCGNCNCGCGGATGAATCGGGACCACGGTCTTGCCGAGATCAAGCAGAAAGCGAGCCACNCCGTAGGCCGGTCGCCCGGGGTTGTCGCCCAGGCCCACGACGAACCACAGGCGACTGTTGGTGAGCAGATCTCGAATCTGNTCGTCGGTCGCCAGGCTCCCGGTCATGCAGTGGGACGGCCGAGTGCGCGGTAGGTCCATCCGGCACTGCGCCACAGGTGCGGATCCAGGACGTTGCGTCCGTCGATGATCACGGCATTGCGGACCTTGTCGATCAAGGANGCCGGATCGAGATCTCGGTATTCGCGCCACTCGGTGCCCAGGATCAGAAGGTCACTGCCGGTCGCGGCGTCGTCGAGGTCGCTGCGGTAATCCATGTGCGGATAGACGCGTTCTGCGTTGGGCAACCCTTTCGGGTCGTGNACGCGCACGTGNGCTCCCGCGTTGTANATCGCTACAGCAACATCGAGGGCCGGGGAGTCTCGCACGTCGTCGCTATCGGGCTTGAAGGTCGCGCCGAGCATGGTGACGACNTTGCCCCGCAGATCTCCTCCGAGNGTCTTGCGGGCNAGGTCCACGGTGTGTNCGCGCCGACGCAGGTTGATCTGATCCACCTCGCGCAGGAACGTCAGGGCCTCTTCGGCTCCGAGTTCACCAGCCCTCGCCATGAACGCCCTGATGTCTTTCGGTAGGCAGCCACCCCCGAAGCCCAGGCCGGCGGACAGGAAGCGGTTGCCGATGCGTGGGTCGTAGCCGATGGCGGTGGCGAGCATGGTGACGTCGGCCCCCGCCGCCTCACACACNTCGGCCATCGCATTGATGAACGAGATCTTGGTGGCCAGAAAGGAATTCGCCGCGACCTTGACGAGTTCTGCTGTGGGGAAGTCGGTGACGAGGAAGGGGACGCCGTCAGCAATCAGTGGTGCGTACACNCTGCGCATGACCTGCTCGGCTCGCTCGCTCGCCAGGCCGACGACCAGTCGGTCGGGTTTCAGTGTGTCCTGCACAGCGAAGCCCTCACGCAGGAATTCCGGGTTCCACACCACGTCGACCCCGCTCGCTGCCGTGTTCTTGAGTTGATCGACGATCTCGTCGGCGGTTCCGACCGGGACGGTTGATTTGCCGACGATTACGTCGGTGCTCGACACGTGGGGAGCAAGGGCCGATATCGATCCGAACACCTGNGACATGTCCGCTGCGTAGGCACCNGGTTGCTGGGGAGTGCCCACNCAGATGAAGTGGACATCGGCTGCCTCACNGGCCTCGGCGANANTGGTGGTGAAACTCAGCCGNCCGGCGTNGATGTTTCGCTTNAGCAAATCATCGAGATCCGGCTCGAAGAAGGGCACGACTCCGGCACTCAGGGAGGCCACTTTGTCGGNATCGACATCCACACCGATGACGGTGAATCCGAGTTCTGCCATGCATGCTGCGTGGGTAGCACCGAGGTAGCCGGTGCCGATGACCGACAGCACGGGGGTAGCAGCGGGAGGTCGCTNTTGCGGCATGCCACGAGCGTAGCGAGAGCGCCTCTACTCTTGCTGCATGGCAAGTCCCTCGGTGCCGGGAACCCGAGTACGCCGACGCGCCGGCGCNTCGGCGGAGGCGGGAGCGCGCTGGAGCGTGCGTGCCGACCATATGGGCGCCCTGCGAGCCTTGGTGACCGCTGCCATCGGCACCGAGCCGGTCAGTGCCGTCGAGGTGGAAGTGGACACCTGGCGTCGCCCGCACATGGGGTGGACAGGGGACCCGGGCATCGCNGGNGTGCAGGACGTTTCTCTGCGGACCAAGAAAGACGGCGTTCNCGCTTCTCTTGTCCTTCGCGAACCGCGCGACGCGGGGGTGGTGGTGTCCGCGATNGTGCGGATGCTGCAACCGACGGTGTCTGGCTTCCCGGCTCCGAGTTGGTTACCCGGGGTCCCGGCCAACGGCATGCTCGCCGAGCACGTCCGCGATGTTGTCATCGAACGCGACACCGACCCTCACGTTCGGCGCACCGACGTGCTGCTGGCTCCGACCGATGCGGTGGTCGACGACGACAACGCGGACATCGTTGTTCGNGTCGGTGCGAACTCCTGGGGCGANCACGACGTCCTGGTGGACCCGTCGATTCACCGCCCGCACGGCCGGCGTAGCGATGTGANCGGCGANGTNTGNAGCGCNGCGGAGATTCTCGACAGATACGGCGANGGGATCACNACGACAGACGTGAAGNCTNTGCGTTCGATCTCGGCGGTGACCGATGCCTCNAGCGTGCCGCTGAATGTGCGAACACAACTNNCCGCGTGTGGCGTGGTGTTGGCTGAGTCCGCCGACNAACTCCCGGAACCTGGCGATTTTCTGGCGTGGCAGCAAGCCTCGGTGACCGGTCGCCGGNATGCACTTCGCCATCACTCNCCGTGGCCGGCGGTNGCGCCGTGGCCGACNGTGAGCATCTTGCTGTCCTCNNATCGTTCGGACCGATTGGCGCACGCACTCTCGATGGTGCGGGCCCAGGACTACCCGAACCTTCAGGTGATNGTGGTNTTGCACGGCGACGATGACTTCGTCTCCCACCACACCCNGAATGTTCACCAGTCCCTNGNTGNGTGGAGCGGCGACCTGGTGGTCATGGGTGTCTCACCCGAGCAGACCCTGGGNCATGCNCTNGCGGCCGCNAGCGCACGCGCNGAGGGAGAACTCCTGGCCAAGATGGATGANGACGATTTCTACTCGGCGACGCACATCTGGGATCTCGTNCTTGCNNGGATGTACTCCGGTGCCCAGATCGTTGGCAAAGCCCTGGACTGGATCTACCTGACNCACGCGGACACCACCGTGTTTCGTCCGACCTACCCGGCCGAGCGGTTCGCGAAGTTNGTCGCGGGCGGAACCATGCTCATCTCCGCCGGTGACCTCGCCCAGGTGGGAGGTTGGCGACCGGTACCCAAGTCCGTCGATCGGGCGCTGCTCGATCGCGTGCTCGANGCGGGCGGTCTGGTGTANCGGACGCATGGCCTNGGCTACACCTACGTTCGNAGTGCGGCGGACGGTTCGGCGAACACGTCCCAGGTAAATGAGAGTCATTTCCTGACCAAGACGACGGCAACGTATCCGGGCTTGCTTCGCTCACACGCCCTGGGAACCGCGGAGTCCGCGACGTGACGACACCACTACCGAGCGTCAGCGTCGTCATGCCCGTGGTGAACGAGGAGCGGCACCTTGGTGCTGCGGTGCGGCGCATACTCGACCAGGACTACCAGGGGGATCTCGAGGTAGTCCTCGCGGTGGGCCCGAGNCNNGACGACACCGCACGCGTNGCNTCCTCGCTCGCAACGGAGTTCACCCAGGTNCATGTGGTNGACAACCCGAGTGGGTCCACGCCNGCGGGATTGAATGCCGCCATCGGCGCTTCGNCNGGCGAAGTCGTCATCCGGGTNGACGGTCACGCCTTGATCCCGTCGGATTACGTCTCCACCGCCGTTGCGGTGNTGGAGCGCACGGGAGCGGACAACGTCGGNGGAGTAATGGCCGCAGANGGAACGGNTCCCTTNGAANANGCGGTGGCGGCAGCAATGACNTCGNNGTTNGGTGTCGGTGGAGCNTCGTTCCACGTGGGTGGACACGAAGGCNCTGCCNTGACCGTCTACCTNGGGTGCTTTCGCCGCGCGGCACTCGAACGNGTCGGTGGATACGACGAGACGATGGANAGAGCGCAGGACTGGGANATGAATCTGCGCATTCGCNATTCCGGAGGGATCGTGTATTTCACGCCCGACCTCACCGTGACCTACCGACCACGTAACTCGATCAAAGCTCTCGCNCGTCAATATTTCGANTACGGGCGGTGGCGNCGCGAAGTGGCTCGCCGCCACCCCGAGACACTCTCGCTCAGATATCTCGCCGCACCGGTGACCGTCGCCGCCGTTGCAGGCGGGTTGGGGGTCTGCATTGTNGGGGTAGTGACAGGCCGCAGCGGCCTGGTCNTNGCGGGTGTGGCACCGNCNNCGGTCTATGCCGTGGGCAACTTGGTCGCCTCCGCCTCGGTCGCCTCGCAGTCGGCAAACGCCTCGCTATTGCGACGGTTGCCTGCGGTGTTCGCCACGATGCACGGGGCCTGGGGTGCCGGGTTCTTGCGTGGGGGAGCTGGTCGCTGATGCGGGTGCTNCGGGCCATCAAGGATCGACTNTCGGGCTCTGNGTCNGATGCCTACCGCTGGACGATCATCACGTCGGCACCNAAAGGTGAAGCAGGCGAGCAGTGGGGCGACACTTGGTTTGCTCGAGACGTAGCGGCAGCGTTGCGACGTCACGGGCAACAGGTATCGGTAGTGCCTCGCTCGGGAGCAAANCAACCACCACGGTCGAACGATGATGTGGTCGTCGTCCTNCGTGGACTCAANGGTGTCGAGCCGCCACCGCAGCGAAGTGGCGTGTGGATCTTGTGGGTGATTTCCCACCCGGAGCTCGTCACCGAAGCCGAAGCTCGCGCTTATGACATGGTNTTCGTCGCGAGCCAGACGTGGANGNTGCCCGGCGGAGTGCCCTCGACGCCTCTTCTGCAAGCAACGGCTCCNGATCGATTCTCACCCGATGCTGCGCCACCTGACTCGGGAGCGGCGCTGCTGTTCGTTGGCTCGACGCGCGGGCAGTTCCGTCCTGCTGTTCGCGGTGCGCTCGCCTCAGATCGTGCAGACGAGTTGTCTGTCTACGGCGTGGGGTGGGAAGAGTTCATCGACGTCGGTCGGATCTCGGNAGANTTTCTCGACAANGACNANCTNCCCGNGGCGTACGCGGGCGCGGGAATCGTGTTGAACGACCATCATCCGGAGATGGCNGCCGACGGTTTTCTCAGCAATCGNCTCTTCGACGCGGTGGCGACGGGTGCGCGTGTGGTGAGCGACAGCGCTGCCGGCCTGGAGGANNTNTTCGGTGACNCCGTTNTCGTGTTCACCGATGAGGACCACCTAGTCAACATCCTGCACGCACCCGTCGACGACACTTTCCCGAGTCGCGATCGCCGTNTGGAGNCAGCGANGNCCATCGCGACNGAACACTCCTTCGACGCACGGNCAGGTGTTNTCATCNAGTCNGTGCGGGAATTCAAGGGTGTCNGATGAGNGACGAGCCTCTNGTCAGTGTCGTCCTCATCNGCTTNAACGATGTGGGACGAATCGGGCGGGCACTCGAATCGATTCGTCGACAAACGTTGCGCAGCATCGAGATCATCGTNGTNGANGATGCCTCGACGGATGGAACCGCCGAGTNNGTCGAGTCCGTTGCNGTCANCGANTCCCGGATTCGCCTCCTCTCACGTTCGGAGAACTCGGGTGGGTGTAGCGCTCCACGAAACGACGGTCTGCGGATGGCCCGTGCACCCTGGGTGATGTTCTGCGACTCCGACGATGAATACGACATGCATGCATGCGCCACGTTGCTACGAGCAGCCGAAGANTGGAACGCCGATGTCGTCTGCGGAACGGCTATCCGCCACGACGTGGCCCGCGATCGAGACAAGAGGTGGCGACCAGAACTCCATNCCGCTGACCGATTGATCTCCAGNCTCGAGCAGGNGCCGGAATTGTTGTACGACACCATCAGTGTCAACAAGATCTATCGACGNTCCTTCCTCCACNANCANGACATTCAGTTCCCNGACGGNCTGCTCTTCGAGGATCAGGTGTTCACTCTGCAGTGTTTTCTTTCCGCGGAGCGCATTGGTGTTGTCCAGGCCGCCGTCTACATTTGGAACGTCGACCGCAAAGCCGAGGATGCATCCATCACGCAAGGTCGCATGCAGGTGCGAAACGTGCGCGATCGCGTGGAAATCAACAGGCAGATGGACATTCTGCTGCGAGGTGTCTCCGACGAACTGCGGTTGGCTAAGAGCATCAAGTTTCTTCGCCACGAGGGGTACCTGTATCTGTCGGCAATCGGAGAGAATCCGCATCCTCAGGCGGCCGAGGAAGCGGCCGATGAATTCCGCGATTACGCCCGAAACGTCGATGCGCGTGCCTTCGATTTTATCCGCCCGGCTCTGCGCGTTGCCTTCTACGGCTTGCTGACGGGTGATCTCGACCTGCTGCGGCGTGCCATGCGTTGGGAGCGCTGGGCATCGGTCGTCGACACCATCGTCGTCCGGGAAGGCTCCGGTGATGACCAGCGCGAATTGTGGGCGACTGGATCGGGGGAGTCGGTGCTGAATCGCAGCGCCGGTGAATGGCTGGATGTCTCACACTTGAATCTGCTGGACATGCCCTTTTCGGTTCGCCGCTACTTCCACGAACTGCGGGAGATCTCGGTGTCTCGCTCGCGCGTGTCCGTCGTGGTGGACACCGTGGATTTCGCGTCCGATCTGCAGGGTGATGTGGAGGCGCACCTGGTGTGGTCCGATCGGCTGGGAATGGTGATCGCGTCGCTCCCGCTGCAACGAGACGATTCGGGTGCGACGGATTCGATCCGATGGCGCGGCTCGGGTCCACTAACGGCACACATTCGCCGACCGTTGATGAAGCCAGATAGGGGGTCCCTGGGCGTACGCCTTCGTCGGGGCGCGAGTGTCAACACCACGGCCCTGAGNGCCCNGGAGGTAAACGTCGACGACGTCTTCGTGCCGATNCCGAGTATCGCCTATGCCGACCGACCGGCGGGCGCCCAACTGCTGCCCGGTGAGCGAGCGTCCGTGAGTTGGCGACCTGCTCGGCGCGCCTGGGGGCCTGCTGCGTGGGGACGGCGAGCCGGGCATGCGGCTCGCCGCCGATTCCCGGGATCGGGCAGCGAACTCTCTCGGGCTCGCCAGGCTCTGCTGCCCGGGGCCACGGACCTCGAGTGCTCGCGACCGATCGTGGCGTACCTCCCCGCATCCTCGGCCGAAGGNCCGCGGAGTTGGCCGCTCGATCTGACCCTGTGGGATCAGAACATGGCNATGACCTGCTATCTCCTCGTTGCCGGCGAGATTGATGAGGCGGTGCCGACCCGGNTCTGGGGATCGGTTCGNGATGCGCGNGCGATGCAGCTCGGNGAGGTACTCGATGCAGCNGAGTTGATCATCACCGACGATCCGTCNTTGATNGACACGGNNGGACCGTCGCTNGTCTTTCGTCCGGACGCTGGCGCCGGCCGTTACCTCCTTCCCAATCTGCCCGACGGCTACGACGTGGTGGAAACCACAGCCGACCTCATCGATGCTGTCCNCNCAGTGTTGGCGGCAAGCCGATGACTCGAATCGTTTTGTGCGCGAACAACATCGATGAACTCGGGGGAGCNCAGAAGGTGGTGCGAGTCCTCGCTGNCGGGTTNGGTGCACGCGGTCACGAGNTNCTCGTTNTCGGGNTTACNCCCTTCGAGCCAGCCCANCCGTTCCGCGGCGAGTACGAAACTCGGGTNTTGATGCCCCAGACGTGGCCNAAGAANTCNACGCAGACCGAGAGACTCCGNGCTCAGNTACGCAGNGANGCGGTNGCGNGTATGGCGGACATTNTNAAGACGCAGGANAGTGGGCGTGCGGTCATCATCACCGCGCAGGTGTGGGCCATGGAGATTCTCGCGGACGCCCTNGCCGCGGTGAGCCCCGACGTTCGAGATCGTTGGATCGTCNTCGGCCAGTACCACGGTGCTTACGCCGCGGCGGCNTCTGGNCGGGATCTGGACAGGATCCTTCGCGCCTATCGCACGGTTCCGGTATTCACCTCCTTGACCAACGAGGACGGCGCCGCCTTCACGCGTGCTGGTCTGAACAACGTTGTCACGATGCCCAATCCCGTCGCAGTGTGGCCGGAATCTCTCGCTGCCCGAGAGACCGGTACGCCATCGGATCGCGGGGGAACGCTGCTCTATCTCGGTCGACTCTCCCTTGAGAAGGGCGTCGACGTGCTCATCGACGCCTGGAGTCTGGTGGCGGATGCGCACCCGGGATGGAAACTCCAGATTGTGGGCGATGGACCAGACCGCGACCGGCTGCACGCNCAATCGGTNGATCTCGCNGGNGAAGACCGGATCGAATGGCAGGAAACAACNGACGACCCAGAGAGCGTNTTGTCCGGCGCTGATNTNTTNGTNGTCCCCTCTCGGACCGAAGGTCTGCCGTTGGTGATCGCCGAGGCGCAGGCCTATGAAGTGCCGGTCGTTGNCACCGATTGTTCGAGNGGTGTTCGACAACTCATCGGAGATTGGGGAATGTTNTCTGTCCGCGAGGACTCCCGAGCNCTCGCGCGATGTCTTGATCGNGCGATGANTGATGATGCGTGGCGCGAGTCTGTGCGAACTCGCGCCCGANGCGCGATGAGTGANTACCGNTTACCGCTTGTCATGGACCGGTGGGAGCNTCTGATCGCTCGAGCGATGCGCTAGAGGTACTCGTTGGCGCGNGTGAGATCTTCTTCGAAATCGACCTCGACGGCGAAGAACTCACCGATNTCCACGGGTATGACACGCATNGAATCGTGGCTGATGGCNAGTTCGATGCCNCGCTCNAAGTAGTCAGCGTCAGAGCACTCGGATAGTCGGTCGATGAGAGTCGGCTTNTCGCTGGCACTGACGAANTTNATGCCGACCGCNTCTCCGCGTGCNTTGACCACTTNTTTGGAGAGTTCGTCGACGTACCCGTCGTCATCGACCGTGTACTTGACNTCCTCGTCGCCTACCACCGCAGTGTCGACGCAGATGAAGGACGTGTCCGCTTCCATNAGANCGCTGACCTTNTCGAGTACTTGTGGATCGAAGACAACATCTCCGTTCATCCATAGGACCCCACCGTCTGTCGAGAGTCGAAGAGCCTTCAGCAGGCTGCGATTGGTGTTCGTTTGGTCGTAGGCCTCGTTGTAGATGTAGGTGACATCGGGAAAGGCTTCGAGAATGAGATCGAGTTTGAAGCCAACCACGGTGGTGATGCGCACATCGGCCCCGAATACCTGCCGCAGATTGTCGATTTGCTGCTCCATGATCGTGCGCCCATCACTNAACGGGGTGAGTGGCTTGGGNAACGGTCGTCCGAGGCGCGTCCCCATGCCGGCCGCGAGAATCACCGCCTGAATCATGTTGCTGTCCCATCGCTCACGGTGCGAATNCNGCTCAATGATTGCAGGGCCTGATCGTGCTCTCGAATCGCCGAGTCCAGTTCGGCCCAGAATCGCTCTGTGCTCTCCCCGGGTTCCAGGCCGTCGAAGTAGTGGTNNCGCATGGAGCGGCGNGAGGNATNGCCACTGGCGGTGACGACAGCACGTAGGTCGTCGGACAGCTGATCGATGGAGTCTGCATCCACGACGTGACATACCGATGCCACGGGCGACTCAGTCAGAAGGCCGGATCGATCCGTGCGTCGGTCGGTGATGACGAGCGGGGCTCCGGGCTTGAGATACAGAAAGTCGAGGNTGACCGAGGANACATCCGCGATNAATACGTCTGTNCTGCGAATGACCGCGAGCATGTCGGCACCTTCGAGAACGCAGTGGCCTGCGGNTGGATCNTGGGATGCTGCTTNGTTGACAGCGGCGACGATGGCTCGGTGTTGGGAACGAATCGCCGGATCGTCGGAATCCGCCACCCGGGGGTGNGGTTTGTAGACAATCCGCGATCGAGGGTGATCCACCATTGCCTGGATGATCTGCACGCCGTAGACGTCGACGGAGGAGTAGTTGTTGGCTTCGTCCTCACCCTCCCACGTCGGCGCGTAGGTNATGGTGGTCCGTTCGGTCGGGGGGAGAGCCGGGTTTACCTCGAGNTCGAGTTGCGGGCGTCCGACACGAACCAAGTGCGACTGGTCGAACCAGGCCAGGGCCGCCTCGTGACGATCGATCGCCGCTTGTCCCGCGACGAANACTTTGTCGTACGCCTTTGCCTGGTTGCTCACCATGCAGATCTTGTCGCTCTCACCGTGATTGACATGGATGTGAACGGCGCGCTGGAAGGACAGCGCTTGAAAATTCGTCCACCCGTTGTTGACGTAGACCACGGCTCCGAAGTTCGCCCGGTCGAGCAGAGCCATCAGGTCCTCATATTGGGGCACCAAGATGACCCGCAGTGGCGTTGTGCCGAGAAGTGCGTTGAATGCGTCCACTTGACGGACGATCACGATCGTCGTGACATCGTTGTTGCCTTCGAAGACGGGAAGCCACTGCGTGAGNTGATAGAGCTTGGGCGGACCGTCGGGGAANTACAGGGCGATATCGGCGCTCGGCACGTCNGNGAGGTCGAAACCAGCCGGCTCGACTTGTCCNAAATCCCGCATCCGGCGGGCAAGACTGCGCGCGGCGCGCTTGCTCTGGCGGCGCAACCANGAGTCGCTGGATGAGGAGGCAGACACAGTTGGCCTATCGTAAACGCCGTGCGTTCAATCTGGGAGCACCGTCAGGTGCTTCGAATGTTGGTCCTACGGGACCTCCAGAAGAAGTACACGCGCTTTCGCTTGGGCTACCTGTGGACGCTTCTCGAGCCCTTGGGCATGTCGCTGGTCTTGTGGTTGGTCTTCTCGGTCCTGCTGGGAGCGCGGGCGTTGGGTCTTCAGCCTTACCTGCTCTTCTTGTCGGTCGCGATCTTGCCGTGGTGGTGGTTCAGCACCGGCATCGGTGCGTCGACGAGGATCTGGCGTCGCACAGGAGCGCAACTGCGGATAAGCACGTTGCCGACGCATTTGTGGGTGGTACGAGCGATGCTCGTCTCGCTTATCGAATTCATCTTCTCTCTTCCGGTCATCTTGCTGGGAATCGCNCTGACNGGATTCCTTCCCGGTCCGTGGATCGTCATGTTCCCGGTGGCAATCGTGGTGCAGTTNCTGTTGATGTANGGACTGTCACTGCTCATCGCTGCGGCAGCGGTGGTCTTCCCGGANGTCGCACGCTTGGTTCGGATNGTGCTGCGGGCCATGTTNTATCTGTCGCCGGTGTTGTACTCGGTCTCGAATATTCCCGAAAGCGCTCAGTTCATTGCGTCGTTCAACCCGTTGGTCGGCGTCCTGGGTCTGTATCGAGTCGGGTGGTGGCCAGAAGAAGCGTCGACGGCGACGGGATACGGAATNTCCNTGACGCTGTGTCTGGTTATNTTCGTCGCCGGCGTTCTGGTGTTCCGAAAGCTGGAGCCGAGAATCTTGAAGGAGGNCTGAGATGTCACGAGTTNCCATCACTGCGGACCTGGATGCCGTCGTCGAATTCGACAGCGTGACCATGCGAATGCCACGTCGACGCCGCCGCAAGGGTGCCGGCCGGCGTCAGCGACTTCGCCGCATCGCGGGCGANGTGCGACGTGAGGAGTTAGAGGTTCTCCGCNNCNTCTCGTTTTCCNTTCAACCTGGTGAGTCGGTAGCGATCATCGGGCCGAAGGGGCCGGGCCGGCAGGCTCTTCTTCGACTCGCCGCGGGAACGCTCCGGCCAGATGAGGGTCAGGTGCGCCGAGGGCGTCNNATCGTTCCGATGATCGAGGTGGCGCGCGCCTTGCAGCGGTTCTACACCGTGCGCCAGAACATCTTCATCGTCGGCGGACTGTTGGGNATGNCCCCGGAGCACATCGACGAGGCATTACCGGGCATTGCCGAACAGGCAGGGGTGTCAAAGATGCTGGGGCGTTACATGAATGCCGCCCCACCGACTGTTCGACAGAAACTCGCGTGGTCGATCGCCATGTCCGTGGATGCTGATGCGTATGCCATCGATCAAACGCTCGTGGTGGGGGAGAAAGGCTTTCGGCAGCAGTGCTGGACGCATGTCGACAAGTTGCGNGAAAACGGTGCGACCTTCCTGTTGTCTTCGGACAGCCCGAAGCAATTTCAGCGGTTCTGCGACCGGGCGCTGTACATCGCTGACGGGCGTCTCGAGGCGGACACCACGGTTCCCGAGGCANTGGCGGCGATGCGNGCTGCACGCAAAGNGGCTCGNGACGGTGATGGGGCAGCAGAAGGCACGCCCTGAATCGATACAGCGGGTCCCGCAGCGAAGGCAACTAGGCTGCCGGATATGTCGCAGGCGCGGATGCTTCCCGATGTGCCGGAGTTGGCAAAGGACTCGGTGTTGCTCCACATCGGAGTCCACAAAACCGGCACGACGGCGATCCAAGCGGCGCTCGCCGATGCCCGAGAGGACTTAGCGGCGCACGGCATTCGATATCCAGGAAAGTTGCAAGCACAACATCGAGCGGCCTTGGCGTTNCTGGGCCGACCATGGGGGTGGAACAGCCGCGGCGGNGCGGTCATGGANCGTCGACACTTCGACACTCTGGTACGTCGGACCGCCAACCACGATGGCCGAGTTGTCATCAGCAGTGAGTTCTTCTGCGAAGCCCCGCAGGACAAGGCGATCGAAACTGTCGAAGCTCTCGGTGGATCGGACAAGGTGACCGTGGTCGTCACGCTGCGAAATCTCGGCGCGCTGCTCCCGAGTTCATGGCAGCAGTACCTGAAGTACGGATTGACCACCCCGTANGAGAAGTGGCTNGAGGATGTNTTCGCCGAGCCNGGATCATCNANAATCTCGCCGACTTTTTGGCGTCGCCATGATCACGGTGCGGTCATCACACGATGGGCCAACGCCGTCGGAGCGGCGAANATCAGGGTTCTTGTNCTNGAGGACGTCGANAGGAGCGCNCAATTTCGAGCTTTCGCCCAGATGATGGNGGTGCCGGACNAGATCNTGGTGTCGCGGATGGATCTGACGAGTAACCGCTCGATGACCGCCGCGGAAGCCGAACTCCTCGTGCGACTCAACAAGCGCGTGAAGAAGCAGATGCAGTGGACGGACTACGTCCGCTTGGTCCGGCGCGGCGTCGCNCTGCGCATGGTCGAGGGACGCGATCCCNGCCCCGATGAGCNGCGNCTNGTGACCCCGGATTGGGCTCTGGATGCAGCGGCGGTGCAGGGCGCGANATCTGTGGAGACGATCGCTTCGCTCGGGGTCGAGGTGTTCGGGAACCTCGAAGCCCTCGGGGTNCGCGCNCCGTCCTCTNCGGAACTCGCCTCGTCACCGGACCAGATGCCGATNGATGCGGCGGTCGCTGCCGTTGCCGCGGNGATTGATGCGANTCGTGANGATCCGAGCAGTCGCGAGTTGGCCGGGCGCACGTGGCGGCAGGTGCGCAAGGACGGAGTCCGTTCGCTGCTCGACAAGTCGGACTCGTGACCCANACTCCCGTGGATNCNGTCNCGGTTGTGCTCGGGCCTGCGCCAACNCCCNNCGCGAANGGGCANCTNTTCGGCCTCGAAGGNGCNNTCTTGNTGCAACCAGANGGCACGGTCATCGCCCAGTTTGCGGAGTTGTCCCGCATCGTGCGTCGCTCTGCGCGAACGGTGGTCGTTGCCGGCGACTTGATGGTGCCGCGAGTGGCGCTTGCACCCATCGCGGACGATGGTCGTGCACCGACGACGGCTTTGGTGACGCCGGACCCTGAGGGATTGATGACCGTCCGCCATCACACGGTGGTGAGTGCGGGCTCGTCTTTCCATGATGTTCGTTTCCCGAGCCACGACAGTATTGGTGCGCTCGTCATCGCGCCATCGGATGCTTCCCAGGCAGCGGCCGCGATCGATGACCTATGCCAGGCGTGTGCATCAGGAGAAGTGACTGTTGGNNAAGACCAAGCATTCGATGCTCTGCTCGTTGCTTTGGTCCGNNACGGAGTNACGGTGCGGGCAACCGACATCGTGGATGTTCCCTGGGCACGGGGAAGCGGNAGTGACGACGTGGCCAGNGCNATCGAATCTGAATCAGANGANCGCATCCGAGGACTCTTGGCNAATCGAGNNGACGATGGCTTCTACTCGACCATGGTGGTNCGTCGAGCGTCCAANCCTCTGACCCGGATGGCCATTCGNGCTGGCTGGACCCCNAACNCCATCACNATCGTTTCTCTCATCGTGGGCTTAGCTGCGGCGGCATCNTTCGCGNCTGGTTCTTGGGNGTGGGTGCTCGCGGGCGCGGTGTTNNTGCAACTGAGCTTNNTGATCGATTGCGTCGACGGCGAAGTCGCCCGAGCCACNGGNNGATTNAGTTCNCTCGGGGCATGGCTGGATGCAGCCACCGACCGCGTGAAGGAGTTTGCNGTCTATGCAGGACTTGCCATCGGTGCCGGGCGCAATGGTGATGANGTGTGGTGGGTCGCCATTGNGCTGATCGTTCTGCAGACCTCCCGGCACATGTCGGATTACGACTTCGCGCGAATTCAGAANACTCNTGAAGCGCAGGCGCCGCGCGNNGATATTCGNGATCCGTCCGATCCNTTGCCCGAGGGTGAAGGGCGCCTCGCCGGGGCGGTGCAGGTTTCGGCGCGCGTGAACCGACGATCNGCGATCCGGTGGATGAAGAAGATCCTGCACATGCCGATCGGCGAGCGCTGGTTGATGTTGAGTGTNCTCAGCGTTGTGGCCGGACCCAGGTGGGCACTCATCGGATTGCTNATTGNCGGCGGCGTTGCGCTCACCTACGTGGCGATTGGTCGCATCGTGCGCTCACTGACATGGTCAGGACGCTCAGCANCAGACGGTGTCGACGTCCTGCGGGCTCAACTCGATGCAGGACCCGTGGCCGCNGGGCTCGCCCGGCTTATTCCGGGCATCCGGCCGCGTTTGGANNGCCGGTTCGGCTGGGGTGTTCCACCTGTCCTTCGGGCGGTGGAACTAGGCGGCATCGCGTGGATCATGGCTATCAGCACGGTCGGCCTGTCGGCCNCCACCTTCTGGTTGCTCTTCTTCGTGGCGTACCACCACTACGACAACTTGTACCGATCACTGCAAGGGTCGGNGGCNCCGCGGTGGCTGACATACATGGGTNTGGGCTGGGAGGGNCGGCTTGGCATCGTGGCGATCGCCGCTGCGACTAGTCTCATTGACGCGCTGAGCGGGGTNCTGCTCGTGTGGTTCGGANTCGTGTTCGGTGTTGTGGCATCGATTCAATGGTTGAGGAGCAAGAGATGAGCGAGGATCGCGTGCAGCGTCCGGCTCGTCCGACGATNAGTGAGATCCGGNANGTCTGCCAGCCGGATGNGGTTCGGATGCGAGCGAACTCCGAACACTGGGTTGCCGATGTCTACCTGCGCCGANTNTCNCCNTACGTGACCCGACTCCTCNTNACNACNCCCATCTCTGCGAACGGTGTCACGTTCTTGATGATCCTGACCGGCATCGGAACGGCTGCTGCACTGCTGATTCCCGGGCTCCCCGGTGTACTGCTCGCGGCCATTTTGGGTCAGATGCAGATGCTGCTGGATTGCTGTGACGGTGAGGTTGCGCGCTGGCGCAACACGTCCTCACCNAAGGGTGTCTTTCTCGATCGGGTGGGTCACTANGTGACAGAGGGCTTGATCCCCATCGCTCTCGGACTGCGGGCTGCCGGATTCCCGGAAGCCGGATGGNCGCAANACTCGTGGGCGTTCATCGGTGCGGTGCTCGCGGTATTGGTGTTGTGGAACAAAGCNCTCAATGACATNGTGCACGTGTCGCGNGCCTACAACGGTCTACCGAANTTGTCGGATGTCGCGGGCGTTGGCACACCGAAGTCGTCGGGTCTTCGGCGTNTGAGATCCGTCGCACGACTCTTCCCCTTCTATCGGGCGTACCACTCCGTGGAATTGACCTTGTTGGCTCTCCTCGCGGGAGTGGTCGACGCATTCACCGGTGACCTCGCGGGTACTCAATTCTTGGTAGCCGCACTNGCCATCCTCGGAGTTGTCACCGTTCTTGGGCACCTTGTCGCGATTCTTTCCTCCAGCAAGTTGCGTGCGTGATGTCGGATTTCGGGGTGGTGCTGCTGACCATGGGGCAGCGACCGGAGGAACTAGATCGTGCACTGCGCTCTCTGGTGAGCCAACGTGACGTCGAAGTGGACATTGTCGTCGTGGGTAACTCGTGGCAACCCGTGGGGCTCCCCGACGGCGTGAAGGCCGTGGGGCTTGCGGACAACCGGGGAATACCGGCGGGCCGTAACGCCGGAGTCGACCAGGTCCAGGGCGATCTGTTGTTCTTCTTGGACGACGACGCATTTCTGCCCGATCCGTTCTTCCTTGCCTCCCTCAAGGGGCGATTCGAGTCTGATCCACAACTCGGTCTCGTTCAGCCCCGAGTGGAAGATCCGGAGGGGAAACAGCCGCCGGGGCGTTGGGTGCCCCGCCTGTTCGTCNGTGACCGGACTCGATCAGGACCGGCGACCACTTTGTGGGAGGGAGCCACGGCGGTTCGTCGANGCGCGTTCGAGGCCGCGGGNGGCTGGCCGGCGGANTTCTTCTACGGACACGAAGGAATTGACCTGGTGTGGAGGGTCTGGGATGCCGGCTATACGTGCTGGTACGCCGGCGACCTCGTGGTGCATCACCCGGTCATCAATCCACTCCGGCACGAAGAGTTCTATCGAATGAATGCACGCAATCGGGTGTGGCTCGCACGACGAAATCTGCCCGTGGTTCTCGAGCCGTTGTACGTGGGTAGTTGGATCGGCCTGACGCTGGCCCGCACCCGCGACCGCGATGCTTTGCGGATGTGGTTCTCCGGACTGTCCGAAGGAGTGCGCAAGGCTCCTGCGCAGCGGCGTCCGATGAAGTGGCGGACTGCTTGGCGTCTCACGCGGGCTGGTCGGCCCCCCGTCGTTTGACGCGCGGCGGCGAAAAGTTTCGACTCGGTGGTGAAGAGGTGCGTGTTCGGGACTAGGAAGCGCAAAAGTTCTCGTCGCCGGTGTTGACGTTGGCGCTGAGGTCTTTCGTTGCCTCGGCGATGGATACCGAGCGGGCGGACGTTAAAGGCTCGGTGATGATCAGCCGCATCGTCCCTCCTTGACCTTCGACGGTCTCGGTGTTCTCGATGCCCGTGCTGTAGATCAACGTCTTGGCCGAGACGTCCCACTCGGGGTCGAACCAGATGGTGTCCTCGGCGGGGTACTCGTCGATGCGTTCGGCTTTGATNTTCTTGACNTTCACCACGGTGAAGCCTTCNTTGGTGAGAGCCCTTTTCGCNTGCTTCCCGGTGCCCTTTTGTCCGGTGGCGTTGATGATCTCGACTCGCACATCCTGCGGCGCCNCCTTCAACAGCGGCTGATCNTTNTTGGCCTTGGGCGGCCAGGGGGTGTCGTTGGCGATGGCGCTCCACAGCGGNGCCGCACGCTTCTTCGCCACGACGACTGTCGATCCGTCACCGGACTGCTTCCACGGCATGGTGGTGAAGGTGATGTCCTTCGGCCGCAGATCCTTCATGCTCAAGGCGAGATCGCGCAGATTTTCGATGTTTGCCAGTTGTGGATCGGTGGTCAAAGACTCGGTGGCGGCATTCAGAACACCGAGAAGGGATGCTGGGTTGAGAAGGATGTCGCTGCTGAGAACTTTGCGAGCCATGGACGACAGAAAAGCCTGTTGACGCCGGATGCGTGAAGTATCCGATCCGTCTCCCAACGTCTTNCGTGCTCGAACGAACGCGAGAGCCTCCTCACCATTGACGGTGTGCAGGCCCTTGTCCAACTTGAGTCCGCTCAGAGGATCGTTGACATCGTCCTGCAAGCAGATNTCCACGCCCCCGATCGCCTCGGTGATTCGCTTGAAGGCAGCGAAGTCGACCACCATGAAGTTGTCGATNGNCAATCCGCTGAGCGACTCCACGGCCTTCAACACGCACCCCGGNCCTCCATTGACCATGGCCTCGTTGAAGCGCCCCTCGTANCCNTNGACGGTCGTCCCGTCTTTGGTGCAGTCCGGCAGCATCATCAAGGTGTCNCGGGGGATGCTGACGCCGATGGCCTGCGAGCGGTCNGCGTTGACGTGGAAGATCATGGTGGTGTCGCTGCGCTCGATGTCGCCGAACTTCTTCAANCTGCCGTAGCCCTTGTTCCCTTTGCCCTTGCGAGANTCGCTGCCCATCACCACCATCGTGAAAGCCGAGGTTTCACCGGTGTCNNCNTCGACCACGATGGACTGATCTTCGGTCACCGTGGTGCCGGTNTGATCGGAGACGTCGAGTGCGGTGATGTTCCCCTCGAGTTGGCCCATGACGGACGTGACCCCAGCGCCGATCACNGTTGTCACCAGGACCGCCCCCGCGACCACTCCGGCCGCGATGGTNGACCCCAGGCGTACTGCGCTGCGAGNGGACACCGGTCGCCTTCCTGTGGGGAGTNNGGGCGTGANCTCGCCGGGCGGCGAGTTCCGTCATGGTACGCAGGCTTCGGGTCTGCCTTTGTANGACGCACCANGGGGANGNNNGGTTCCGATTTTCGGGCGTGCCGGTNACGGGTGTGACCAATGGGTCGTGTGAGGCTTGAGCCGNAANCGCNGTGTGTCGCCGCAGGCCTCCCATGGCTCGGCNCCTCCCCGGNAAGGACACCGATCGTGANAACGGCAGGCCGAACGGCGCGCAGGACGCGCTCGGNGCTGNTCACNGTCTGNGTCGCCGCTACNNCNCTGGTCGCGTCGACCNTCGGCGCCTCGCTNGCGNCGGCGAACCCCACGCCGCCGCCTGCGTCGTTCACCCTCGCGGGTGCCGGGTTTGGACATGGTGTCGGGATGAGCCAGTACGGCGCGCTGGCCATGGCNAAAGCCGGCCTGGATGCGTCGTCGATCGTGACTCACTACTACCAGGGCACGAACGTCACGCCCGTTCCAGACGACATGGCGGTTCGCGTCAACCTGGAGTTCAAGAAGAAGCACATTCGTACGCGCGGCGAAGCCGTCGAAGGTGACGGNACCCTCCAGGCGAACCTTTCGGGAACGATCGTCACCGCAGCACCGGGGGAAAGTTTCGCGTTCACCGGCGACGCAGGTGCAGTGGTAGCCGCCAAGGTCGTCGGCGGAGTACGCCAGGAGTTGGGAATCTTCCCGTCNGTGTCACTCACCTGGTCGGGTTTGGCGAACGTCGTNGCGAAGAANGGCTCGTTCGACTCGGCTGGTCATCGTTATCGCTACGGGACNATCGAGATCCTGCCGACGTCGAATCCGAGCCGCACGCGCCTNAACGTTGTCAATTCCCTGCGCCTGCACGAGGAGTACCTGTACGGAATTTCCGAGGTCAGCAGCTCGTGGCCGGATGCGGCCCTTCAGGCGCAGGTGCTCGCCGCCCGAACGTACGCGCTATCGGCCATCGCGGCCGGTCCACGCAAAGCNTGTGATTGTCACGTNGACGATGGGCGNGGNCCGTANTCCGATCAGGTGTTCTCGGGGTGGTCCAAGCAGTCGGGTGCGATGGGNGAACGCTGGGTCGCTGCCGTGAACGCAACGCACGCGTCCCCGACGNCGGGGATGGCGATCTTGTACGAGNGTCAGCCGATNCGCGCNTTCTACTCCTCNTCCAGNGGNGGCGCTACGCAAGCAAGCGTGGANCANTGGGGTGGTGATCTGCCGTACGTCCGATCGGTAGCCGACCCCTGGTCCNTGAGTGAAGANAACCCGAATCGGTCGTGGACGGTGACGGTTGATCAGGCCCGTATGGCCCAAGCCTTCTCCGCGNCTGCGGTGCAGCAGGTCGATGTGATCGCTCGNGACCCGAGCGGCGTTGCGAAGANCGTCCAGGCGACCCTNGTTNACGGAACNACGGTGANGAAGANCGGCAATCAGGTTCGCAACGCTTTGGGTCTGAAGTCCTCNTACATCAATGCNATCGACGGTCGTGCCGGCGTGCCGATCTCGGTGCCGCAGGCACCACCGGCGCAAACACCTCCCNCGCAAGCTCCGGTGGAACAACCGGTCGTCAACTACGAACGTCAGGTAACCATGTTGACGCCAGCCGATCGCGAGGTCCGGGCGTTGAAGCCGTTCACTATCCGCGCTCAGGTGTNCCCGGANCGCAAAGGNCTGCGCGTGTGGTTCCAACGCATGGTNGACGGCGAGTGGGTCACNTTCAANAAGAAGCGAACNCGCAGCAGCGGCAAGGTTCGCTACCGCGTTCCNNAGGCGTGGCCGCCCAACACGACCCAGGAATATCGGGTTGTCGTGGTGCGCAAGAAGCAGCCCATCGGCGTGGGGGATGTCTTCCGGGTATCCGTTGTTCCCAGCGTCAAACCGCGNTCGGTNGCNTTGATCACCCCTNNGGTGATGGATGTCNCCGCCGGAAAGCCNTTCGCCATCAAGGCGAAGGTGCGNCCCAAACGNAAGGGNTTGANGGTGTGGCGACAGGCGTTCGTCGACGGTGAGTGGCGAACCGTGCAGCGCAGCACGACGAAGAAGGGCGGCCGGGTGGTGTTCCGGNTCAAGAAGGCGGCGCCNGCCGGAGCCACNTANACCTACCGAATTCTCGTCGTCGCCAAGAAGCAGGCCGCCGGGGCAAGCCAAGATGTGACGGTGAACGTTTCTGGCTAGAGAACCGCGTCCACCGGTTCGGAGCCGAAACCGTCGTCGNCNNANTGCCCGAGAATCACCGATCCACCTGTCANCGCCGGCCATAGTGCGGGAAGCCACCACTGGGAATCGTCGGGNTGCAGTCCAAGTCGNGTNACACCNGNGAGTGGACGGGCAACATNGCGGGNGCGTTCNAGCAACTGNCGTTGCGTGTGGCCGTCGAGCGCGAGGGCATCGGAGTNGTCGTCGATGAAGACNTGCTGATCGGGCTGGGCCCGCACCGCGATCGTCGCGTCCTGTGCTCCGGGCGNAAGCGCCGCCATGTCGTCGGGGCCCAGGGGCAAGCCGAAGGGGTGCATGGACACCACGATCACGTTGCCCGCGAGCTCAGGAGCTTGCTGCGGCCCTGCGACGAGCAGATCGCAATCTGCGCCGCCCTGAGGAACAACCACGCATCCCGCCGACCAAATCCCNAGCAGCCAGGTGACCCGTTGCCAATGCCACGGAAGGTGAAGGGCCACNTGTTGNCCCGGATCGCAATCGAATTCCGAGGTGAGNGCGTTGGCGATCTTGGCGGCTGCATTGATGACCGACGCTCCGGACAGCTCCATCCGCCCGTCGGATCCGAGATANGTCACGTAGGGNTGGGCGGNGTCGGTGCGCGCNNAAACAGCGGANCGGATGTCGGTGGCCGTNGAGGACATGGCTTCATTGTCCGGCCAGNGACGGTGNCCGAGTGTGGCACCCTTGCCCGATGACCGAAGCCGTGCTGCTCGTAGGAGGCCAAGGAACCCGCCTGCGACCGTTGACGGTGAACACGCCCAAACCCATGCTGCCGGTCGCGGGAGTCCCTTTCACGGTGCACCAGATCACGCGTGCCCGCGATGCGGGAATCNAACGCATCGTCCTGGCGACGAGTTATCGGGCCGAGGTCTTCGCGGAGTTCGTNGAAGGNGTGGANCTCGGAATCGACATNGTGATCGCGACGGANGACGNGCCACTCGGCACCGGTGGCGCGATTCGACACGCTTTGTCNCACCTGGAGTCCGGACCCGANGATCCCATNGTCATCTTTAANGGAGACGTCCTCAGNGGNCTGGACATCGATGCACTCGTGCGCTCGCACGTGGAGACCTCNAGTGATGTNACGTTGTACCTNACCCCGGTAGAGGACCCGCGCGCGTACGGCCTTGTTCCGATCGATGGCGACGGTCGAGTCGAGGCNTTTCTGGAGAAGCCGTCGACGCCGGAAGAGATCGTCACCGACCTGATCAATGCCGGGTGCTACGTCTTCACCCGTTCGATCATNGAGCAGATCCCCGCGGGTCGGGTGGTGTCGGTCGAGCGTGAGACCTTTCCGGGTCTGTTGGCACACAACGCCGTGGTGNGCGGNGTGGTNGATCGCGGCTACTGGCTNGATCTCGGCACACCGCTGGCGTTCGTGCAAGGCAGTTGCGATCTCGTTCGCGGCCTTGCACCGTCTCCCGCGGTTGCCAACACCGGTGAGGCGCTCGTGCTCGACGGTGCCGATGTTGCGGCGTCCGCCGATGTGCGGGGCGGCTCGACGATCGGTGCCAATGCCGTTGTTTCTNCGGGCTCGGTTGTCGATGGCTCGGTCGTTTTTGATGAGGCCATCGTGGGCGAGGGGAGCNAGATTCGTGGCTGCATCATCGGGCGCGGAGCCCGTATCGGTGAGGGGTGTTCGCTCGACGGCGTCGTNGTCGGCGATGGTGCNGTCGTAGGCGCGCGCAACGAAATCCGCGAGGGTGCGCGCGTGTGGCCGCAGGTGGCGATACCGGATCTCGCTATTCGGTANTCNAGTGACGCGTAGTGCGCGACGTCAATCCACGGNGATGATGTANTCCTCGGCTCTNCGNGGGGGTCGATCTTTGGCCGGTTGCGCGGGAACCCCGACGGCTACCGCTCCNANNGGGATAACCCGGTCTCCGAGNCCNAAATGNTCGCGGACGATNTGCGGGGCGAAGATCGTGGAGGAGATCCACGCTGACCCCAGGCCCTCGGCGGCGAGTCGAATCAGNAGGTTCTCCACGCACGCTCCACCGGCAACCATGAACAGGTCGCGTTCCGCCGCGTTGCGACGATCATCCGGGTAGGTGTGCGCCCCTGTGGCGAGATCGATGAACGGAACAACCACGACGGGTGCTGCTCGAAGGATGTTGCCGCGCGCGACACGGCGCTCGACCTCGTCCTNGGACTTACCGTCGATGGTCGTCAGGTCGTGTTCCCACGCGCTGCGCATCGCGTCGAGGAGTTCGATTCTCCTGCGGTGATCAGTCGGGTTGTCACGTCGCAGAATGANGAAGCCGAAGGGCTCACTGTGATGCGGTGCGGGAGCCAGCACNGCATCCTCNAGNGCNCGATGGAGGGCGGANGNGTCGACGGGATCGTCGGTGAAGGAGCGAATGGTGCGTCGGGCCGAAACCGCTGCGCGCGCTCCGGCCTGCATCGCCTCNCGAGTGCCGAGGGAGAAGAGGTCCTCNTCGAGAGGGCGCACGATGTCCTTGGCGGCAGGGCCGTCGTCGGCGATCACCAGATGGGAGAGCCCGCGAAGGANAGCNANGGGCGCGTTGTCGAGTTTNCCGGTGGCCAAGTCGACGGCGGATGCGATCTCGTCGGCGATCGCGACAACNGTCATCTCGAGCGTGTTTCCGAAATCATCGTGGCGGCCGGTGTAGTCGTCGAGCACGTGAACGCCGCTGGATCCGATGGCNACGTCGGTCACTCCTAGCCGCCAGGGACGGCCCATCGTGTCNGTGATGANGACGCCCACGGTAACGCCCGTGCGATCGATCACGTGATCTCTCAGTTGTCGGGCGCTGGCATCGGGATCGACGGGAAGGAGGACCACCGTTCCTTGGTCGGTGTTGCTGGCATCGACGCCGGCCGCCGCGAGCACCAAGCCGTGTGAGGTCTGAACGATCTTGGTGACACCACGCGGAGTGTTCTTCACGGCGACGATTCGCTCGGNCTNTTGATCGATGACNGACTCGCGCGNTGCTGCCTNGACCACACGGCCTTCNGCTTTAGCCACCACCTTGCTGGTGACAACGATGATGTCGCCNTCGCNGATACCGGTGGATTCATCGGGCCACCGGATGGTGGNNAGGGCCTCGGTGACGATGGAGNTGATGTCGTCACCGGGGGAGAACAGGTGATCGAGGGGCACCGGGAGAACGGTGAAGGTNGAGGTCATGGGGCNGCCCAGTGAAGTGAGGTGTCGGTCCGGCGTCCCCGGTCTGCTGCNGCGGCCTGNNGGTGAGCGACGGTGCGGGTGGCGGAGGCGTCCAGATGAAGGCCCGAGACGGACACCGGGCCCGGAGTCGTGTCGACGTGCACGGAAGCNANATCGAGGANTCGCTCCCATGGTCCNTGCGTCCAGCGGACCGATTGGGTNCGTGCGTGCGGCACGAGTGCTGTCCGACGCGTGATCCGTCCTCGTCGGATCGCGAAACTGTNGGCGTCCCACCCCACGGCAAGATTTCGCCACTGAATGGGCGATCGCCACCGGGCGCGACGCGGCGCACCTACCCAGGTGATCGAAGAAGCCCGCAGATCGGGCAGCACCCGCGAAACGATGTCNTGCGCGGCGTCCATCTCGGAGACGGGAATGAGNACGGTGTCGCTGCGCTGGCTTCCGGAGCCGGAGGANTCCGAGCCCACGCCGGCGATNGTGACGCGAATGCGTGTCCATCGCTGCCGCCGCCACAGCAANGGCTCGACGTATTCGATNGCCTGGACGCGGCCGGGAGGCACGGTCCGCGATTCGGTGCGCAGCAATCCGTAACGCAGGCGGAGTCCATCGGGAGATTGCGCGACGGTGAANCCGTAGTNGCGNATGAATTCCGCCACGACGAGAACAANGGGAATACCTCCGGTNACGACGGCCACGCCGATAGCGCCCCAGCCTCCGGTGAGATAGCTGGTGACGATGATGATGACGGTGAGCAGGAGTAGGCCGGCCGTTGTCATNCGAAGTGCCAGCGACNCGGCCANGTGACGGCCGGANACCCNGGCTATGTCGCTCTGCGGTGCTTCAGNGGTCGTGGNCGAGAGTCCTGCCGATCGAGCGAGGACTTCGCGTCGGATCTCACGAGCNTCGTCGAGGGTCACGTACTTGAGTCGNACNCGTGAGTCNTCCTGCCCGGCCACTTCGATAACGACCACNGCCATGGAGAANAGTCGAGCGGCGAATGGTTGCGTCACGTCCACGGTTTGGATTCGGGAGAGTTGAACGCGTCGTTGTTGGCGAAANAGCACTCCNGATTGCATCCGAAAGTCACCGTCGTCGTCGAACCAGAAACTGAGCGCCCGCCACTGGAAGTAGTTCAGNGCTGCGACNAGAGCACTCAGGANGAAGGCGATGACGGCGAAAACAATGATGGCGAGCGCGATGGGTGGCATCCANGCCAGGCCGANGANGTCGTCGAGGCGCCCGGCCAGTGTGTTGATGCGTTGAATGCCGACGGCGAAGGCGATACCGGCGAGNGCGGGAAAGACCGCTACCGCGTGGACGAGCGGCGAGATCGGGTGCACCTTGCGGTGCCCCTCAGCGTCGATGAGGCGGCTGCCGGGGACGGTGATGCCGAGCCCGAGGTCGTCGCCAATGGAACTGGCCGGCAAGCCGGAACTGGCTCCCGAGTCGACCCCTTCTGGCTCGGGTGAATTGTCCGGGCGCGGGGTGTGGCGTGACGGATCGCTCATCGCGCCGTCACAGCCCGGCCGATCGGGTTTCGCCCTGTCGTGCCAGGCGGTCTCTGAGATCGGCGGCGATCTGTGGTTCGAGTCCAGGAATAGATGCGTCGGTGGTGGCGGCTGCCGTGTGGAGTTGAACAGTCGTGACCCCGAGTGCCCGATCGATTGGCCCGGCCTTGACGTCAACGAGTTGCATGCGGCCGTAGGGAACGATGACGAGACGTCGGAACAGGATTCCGCTGGAAACCAGAAGGTCATCTCCTCGTTCGCAGTAGGCATACGAGCGCACCCGTCGGCCGATGAGCCACCACCCCCACAGCAGACCGATCAGTGCAGCGACGGCGATCACCACGGACACCCAGGCGATTACCCCCAGCAGTGTCAGTACTCCGAGCGCGATCGCGGTGATGGGTACCAGCGACACGACNAGGACNATGCGGCGAGCCGTGACNAGCCGCGGNGANACNGGNACCCAGTGATCGCCCNCGNNATCGGAGGTGAAAGCGGTCGCGGTGTCCATGGAAGGCATTGAACCAGCGATCANNGNGTCGAGCGCAGGCGAGAAGCNAGGTCCAACGTCTCGNCAGCCATGGCGGCCGTCGCGTCGAGATCGGTCATCAGCAACGGAACNGCCCGAGCGGTGATACCCGCCTCCTCGATGNCCGGNGTCGAAGCGGCGTCGGANGTGTCCACNAGCCAGCCGTCCAGCAGACCGCCACTCGGGCGAGCGCCGTAGTGCTGAGCCACGGCTGCGGCGGTGGTCTCGATGCCGNTGGCTCGAAGACAGGCATCGGCCATGCCTCGGACCGGGGCGCCGGAGATGATGGGGCTGACGCCGACGACGGGGGCCTTGGCCGCGCGAATCTCGTCNGCTAGTCCGGGCACCGCGAGGATCGTTCCGATCGAGACGATCGGATTACTGGGNGGAAGGACGATGACATCGGCGTTGCGCANAGCATCCACGACTCCCGGAGCCGGTGTCGCCTCTTCGATTCCNACGATGACGAACCGGCGNGCNGGNAGTGATGCCCGATAGCGAATCCACCACTCTTGAAAGTGCAGAGCGATGTNCGNCCCCGGGTTGTCCGGATCATCGACNATGACGTGCGTCTCGGCGCGGTCGTCGGTCATGGGGATGAGGTNGACTCCGGGTTGCCAGCGTTCGCACAGNGCCTCGGTCACGCGGGAGAGNGGNTAGCCCGCGTTCAGGCTNGTCGTTCTCACCAGATGCGTCCCGATATCTCGGTCNCCGAGNCCGAACCATGTGGGCTCNACCCCGTACGCGGTGAGTTCCTCCTTGGCGCGGAAGGTTTCGTCGAGGCGGCCCCAGCCACGCTCGGGGTCGATTCCCTCTCCGAGGGTGTACATCACGGTGTCCAGATCGGGGCACACCCGCAGCCCGTGGATCCAGATGTCGTCCCCGGTGTTGCCGATCACGGTTATCTCGGTGCCGTTGGTTTCGCGTTGTACAGAATCGTTGGCGGCCCGCTGAACGTGGTGACGCAGTCCGCGAAGGAAGCGCGCGCCACCGATTCCCCCGGCGAGAGCGGTGATACGCATCCGTGCATCCAACCATTGCGGCGTCGTTTGCCCTCTGAGGGAGATCCGGGAGACGGGCCCACGGGATTACCCGATTAACGGTGGTTTTGGGTCNATGAAAAGGGCATATNGGGCAAAAAGATCACCAATGTCAGCGTCGGGCTTGACGAAGACGAACTACACCCCTGTAATACACCCCGTAAGCGCGTTCACTAGAGCGTGAGCCGGGGGTCNAGGAGGATCCTGCGTGTCCGAGCGAGGAACGATCGCGGAGTTGGCGCTCCTTCCACTGTCCGACGTCGAAGAACTTGCCTGGCAAGAGCAGGCGCTGTGCGCACAGACCGATCCCGAAGCTTTCTTCCCGGAAAAGGGTGGCAGCACGCGGGAAGCCAAGCGGGTCTGCCTGTCGTGCGATGTGCGCAACGACTGCCTGGAGTACGCGCTCGCCAACGACGAGCGGTTCGGCATCTGGGGCGGCCTGTCNGAGCGGGAACGCCGCCGGTTGAAGAAGCGCGCCGTCTGATTCCACCGCTGGTGGGCCGTACTCTGACCTGGTGACCGAGCCCGCTTCCCCTGGCGTCGCCGGTGACGATGTATTCGGTGNACCCAGCGGTNACTCGGAGTGGGATGCCTTCACCGACAGNCTGATCCTTGACACCGNGCNCCCATCCCGCGAGCACTTCGTCACCGCCATCGTCGTCAGCCACGATGGAGAGGTCTGGCTGCCNGCGGTCTTGACCNCGCTCGCTCGNCAAACACGCCCGGTGAACTCGGTTNTCGGTGTCGACAACGCCTCACAGGATTCGAGCCCGGCTGTGCTTCGGGAGTCACTAGGAGCCGACGCTGTCGTCCAGCGTGAGGTCAACGACGGTTTCGGGTCGGCCGCCNCGGCNGGCTTCGCGTCNGTCGCTGCCCGGCAACCAGCGTTGCCCGACGACGTCGTCCGATGGGTGTGGCTTCTGCACGATGACAGCGCACCCGACCTCACGTGCCTNGAGCGGTTGTTGCAGGCGGCGGACGAGCACCCGTCAGCCGATGTCCTCGGCCCGAAGATTCTCGGCTGGCACGACCGCCGACTCCTCCTCGAAGTCGGGGTCAGCATNGACGGTGACGGGCGGCGCGTGACGGGACTGGAGCAACGCGAACACGACCANGGGCAGCACGACGGNGTTCGTGANGTCCTGGCCGTCAGTTCCGCAGGAATGCTGATCAGGCAGGACGTCTGGGAGGAGCTAGCCGGCTTCGACCCTCACCTGCCCTTGTATCGCGATGACGTGGACTTTTGCTGGCGGGTTCACCGTGCCGGTGGTCGGGTGCTGGTGGCGGCGGACGCTGTCCTTCACCACCGAGAGACGTCNGCGCATGGCCGTCGTCAGGTCCGCGACGGCGATGCCCGTCAGCACCGGGCGGACCGCGAAGCCGCCATTCGGGTNCTGTTGACCCACGCCACGACGGTCGGGATGTTCTTTGTTGCCTTACGCCTGCTGATTGGCAGCGCCATCCGAGCGCTGACCTATCTCGTCGGCAAGGACTTGGCGGCTGCACGGGATGANGTGAGCGCACAATTCGCCGTGCTGGCGAAACCTCGCCGTNTGANGGCATCTCGATCACTGGTCTCCCGATCGAGCGTCGAACCGGCATCGGTAGTCCGATCACTGCGGCCGACCACGGTTGACCAGTTGCGTGACCTCGGCGAGGCTGTTGGGGGGGCACTGACCACGAGTTCGGCGACCGGCCCGTCGAGTGTCAGTGCCCTGGAATCNGGACCGATTGACGACGAGGCCGCGTACCTGCCGGACGACTCCTCTGGAGTTCTTCGCCGNATTCTCCTGGCTCCCGGCGTTGTCGCGACCATGNNTNTGTTGGTCGTGGCCGCCATCGCGACCCGNGGNNTGTGGTGGGGCGAAGGCGTGCTTCAAGGCGGTGCACTTCTTCCCGTCCCCGANGGAGCCCGCGATGTCTGGGCGTCCTACACGCGCGCCTGGCATGACGTCGGCCCCGGGTCGCACACACCCTCGGCACCGTTCCTCATTGTGGTNGGGGTCGTGGCCACNGTGCTGTTCGGTAATCCCGACTGGGCNATGAACGTGCTCGTACTTCTTGCTGCGCCCATTGCCGGCTGGAGNGCCTACGTCGCGACGCGNGGAATGCTGACGAGCAAGGTGATCCGGGCGTGGATGGCCGTCACGTACGCGCTGTTGCCGGCGATGACCGGCGCGTTCGCGCAGGGGCGCGTNGGGACGTTGATCACCGCTATCGCTTTGCCGTTCGCGATTCGCTCTGGTTTTCGTCTGTCGCGTCGCACAGGCACCATTCGTCGAGCGGCGGGGACGGCTTTGTTGATGTCCGTGATCCTTGCCGCCACCCCGGCAGTCTGGGTGGTGGCTCTCGGCTGCGCAGTGATCGCCTCGATTGTGGCCATCCGTCGTTGGGGACCCGATGCGTGGGCGATCATCACACGGTTCGCCGTCGCGATAATTGTGCCGTTGCTCGTCCTGATGCCCTGGACGGTGCATCTGATCACCAATCCGGCACTTTTCTTCGTCGAGCCAGGACTGAACATCCCNGGGATCATCGACCCCAACCTGCGGCCNATCGATGTGCTGCTGCTGCATCCCGGCGGACCGGGGATGAACCCGCTNCTGGTNACCGCTGGACTCGTTTTCGCGGCGTTCCTCGCGTTGTTCCGACGCGACACGGCGAGNTACGTGNGTGCGTGGTGGGTNGTGGTGATACTCGCGTTGGCGATAGGCGTAGTCCAGTCCACGATCACCGTTCTTCCCCCCGGGGCAGAAGTCCGCGCGCAGCCGTGGCCNGGACCGATGACGCTGGTNATGGGCCTGGCAATGATTGCCNCGTGCGGAATNGCNNTCGACGGTCTGCGACAACGCTTCGCGGGGCAGAGTTTCACGCTCGGACAGCCATTGGCCGCTATCGGACTCNTCGCAGCCGCGCTGACGCCGGTCGCTGCGGCCGTCTGGTGGATCCCCGCGAACGANGACGTTGTCCAGCGNGCACCGCGTCTGGATGTGCCGGCATTCGTCGCAGCCGAGGCCGACGGTCCGCAAGCCCCGCGAACGTTGGTCTTGACCGATAACGGTCAAGGGGAGGTCCGCTACATGCTCATCGGCGGATCGGCCCTGACGTTGGGATCGGCCGAGACGATGCCTGAACCGGAGGTGTGGGAGCCGATCGACGACTTCGTTTCGGCGTTGGCGTCTGGTCGNGGCGGCGGGGAAGTAGACGCGCTGCGCTCGTACGGCGTTCGATACGTCACCCTCGCGGCGAAGTCTTCGCGTTCGATCGTCCCGGCACTCGACTCCGAGCCGGGATTACGTCGACTNGCTCGCGCGGAAGGNGAGGTGCTGTGGCGCATNAGCGGCGTCACGTCGCGAGCGCAGGTCTTCGATATCGACAGCGCGTCGNGTGNGTTCCTTCCGATGNCTCTCGACATTGCTCAACCCGGCGACATCGGGACCGACCCGTACCTCGACGGCGNGCTTCCCGAGGCTGTGGACNTCGACCCTGGCTCGCGGGTTCTGTGGTTGGGCGTGACATCGACAACGCAGTGGTCAGCGTCCATCGATGGCCAAACTCTGGCCCGGGCCGCACTTCNCGAGCCNCTGAATTGGGCNGCGGCCTTCGTTGTTCCGGTGGAGAAAGCGACATCCACGGTCGTGGCGTCTTTTGATGACTCTCTTCGGCGTGGGTGGCTCATCTTCCAGGCCATCGTCATTCTNGCGCTGATNGTTCTCGCACTGCCCGAGCGTCGGGTTCNTGATCCTGACCCCGATGACCCTGNTGACCCANACCNACCGGATGCTCCCGAGGTGCCCCACTNNCTCGACCTGACACAGGTGGCGACTGCGGCCNCGGANCCNATCGATTCCATGGGGCCGGCCGGNTCCACGTCGACGCGACCGACAACGCCACCGACAACGCCACCGACNACGCCACCGACAACNCGGGGCGCTGCGCTCGAGGACTCGCATGATGGGAACGGGATGACNAAGGACGCGAGTAACGACGCGGGCGACGAATCGACGGGGGTGAACCCATGACCACGGTCACCAGCACCNCGGATGGACGCCAGTCTCGGTGGGTGCCCCCGCTGCTTGTTCTCGCCATNATCGCCAGCATCGTCGGCGTNGGTTTCCTCGTCGGGGCCGACTCCGATGAATCGGTGAGCCGGACGACGATCGCNGAACCCATTCGATCGAGCGTGTTGTTGTGTCCGGAACCGGGGACGGGCGGAAATCTGGGCGTTCGAGTCACGGGAGCTGTCATTCCCGGCCAGCCCGGGCAAGAGGGCGACGGCGAGGCGGGGCTGCGCACCCTNCCGGGCGCGGAATCGGCAGGCTCCAACCTGAAGGCACCGGGCGAACAGGGCCAGATCGAGGCATTCGGAATCGAATTGCCCGCAGTCGAGGCCTACGGTGAGGGAGCNCTGGCGCCNGGCCTGATCGCCGATCAATGGGGGCGCGACCCCAGCGGTCGTGGTCGAGGGATGGCGAGCACCGCGTGCGCCCCGGCCGGATCGGATTTCTGGTTCGTGGGNGGTGGCGCTGTTGCCGGGCGTGTGACNCGTGTCGTGTTGGTGAATCCGGATGTCACGTCGGCGATCGTGGATGTGATCATTCACGGCCCGGAAGGAGAGATNGAGACACCGACGACGCGGGGACTNGTCGTCCCGGGCCAAGACCGGATCATCGTTCGCCTCGATGAGGTGGCCCCCGGGATCAATGGCACCGCCTTCCANGTGATCGCGCGGGCGGGTCGCGTGGGGGCGTCGGTCGANGANGAGCAGCGCAGCGGGTTAGACGCGATCGGAACCGATTGGATCCCCNCCGCTGCCGAACCGGCGACGAATGTCTACCTGCCCGGAATCTTGGCCGGTGACGGGGCGAGGGTGCTGTCGGTAGTGTCGACGACGGACAGCGACGCGATCGTGGATATTCGCGTCCTCGCTCAGGACGGGAGCTACCAGCCGTTCGATCGTGGCAGCGTCACCGTTCCTGCGGGCGCGGTCACTACGTTGGATATGACGCCCGCGCTACCGCCATCACCGAACGGGGTTCTCCCGGCGGCGCTGCAGTTGACGTCGGATCAGCCGATCGTTGTGGGAATGCGGCAGTTCTTTGGTGGACGCAATGTGCAAAACGAAGCGTCCTTCACCGCCGGCGCTCAGCCTTTCGTCGGTCCCTCGGCGGTGAGTGGGCTTCCGGTGCGGAATGCGACCGATGTGAAGTTACAGATCGCCGCCCCGGCCACCTCGGTGGAGGTAGACGTCACGATGCTTCCCTTCCGCGGGGGAACAACCATTGCCCAGGAGACCGAACCCGTGCGGGTGTCGGTACCCGCGGGTGAGGTGCGGGTGATCACCTTCGAACCTCCGACAGATGTCGACTGGTTCACAGGCGTGATTACGCCCGTCCCAGGGTCCGGGCCGATTCTGGCGGCGCACCGGGTGAAGGAGCGCTCTCAGTTCGGTGACTTGATCACCGGCTATCCGTGGAAGCCGCTGCGGGTGCGGGTGCCCGTGCCTCAGTCTGTTGCGGACATCGCGGTGGTCGGCCGCTGACGCCGGCCGCGAATACCAACGTCCGCGCGCCTGCTCGCGGTGCACGAACGTTCCCCGTACAGGCTCACCGCATGGCGTTTCTCCAGAAGGCGGCGCGGCTACACCAGTGATGAGGATCTGACCGCTAGCGTGCCGGACGTGAGTCGTCGCCGCTGCTCCAAGCCGTCCTGCGCTCAGCCGGCGGTCTCCACCCTCACCTATGTATATGCCGACTCCACGGCAGTCGTCGGTCCGCTTGCGACGTATGCCGAACCGCACTGCTACGACCTGTGTCAAATGCACAGTGACCGTTTGACGGCTCCCCGGGGCTGGGAGGTTGTGCGCATCACGCCGGATCCTGACGCGCTGAAACCAAGCAGCGACGATCTGCAAGCCCTCGCCGACGCAGTCCGAGAGGCCGCCAAGCCTCGGTTCGAGACGCTGGATGCGCTGACGGCAGGCGGTACGGAGAGCGACGACGCCGCCGTGGACGCGACGCACGGCCGCCGTGGTCATCTGCGCGTGGTTCCCGAAGTGGCACACACGGACTTCACGCCGACCGCTGCGGTCCGTCAGGACGCGCAGGATTCGCGGGACGCACGGGACCCCCGGCACTCCGAAGGCTCCGAGAGCTCCGAGAGATCCGAGGGCTCCGAAGGCGGCCACGACTTCACAGGCGTCGGGCACGCCGACGCTGCAGCTGAGCGCTACGACGAGGCCCATCCCGTCCTTACGTCGACTCCGGACGTTGGAGACAAGCCCTTTGACCACGAAGGCCTCTAGTAGGACCGCAGGTCCGCAAGCCCGGCGCCCGGGTGTCGCTGTGGGCCCGCCGATAACCTTCCGTTGTGCGCGATCTCGACTCGATCATCAAGGCCTACGACGTTCGGGGGATTTACCCAGATCAGTTAGATGAGGCGCTCGCTCATGATGTCGGGGCCGCATTTGTTCGAGTCCTGGGAGTAGCGACAGCCCAGGGTGGTCCAGGAGCGGTGTGCATCGGTCATGACATGCGTCCGTCCGGTCCCGACCTGGTGGCGAGCTTCGCTGACGGCGTCCGCGAGCAAGGCTGCGATGTGCTTCTCATCGGGTTGTGTAGTACCGACGGCTTGTATTTCGCGTCGGGGTCGCTGGGGCTACCAGGAGCCATGTTCACGGCGAGCCACAATCCGGCCGAGTACAACGGCATCAAACTTTGTCGCGCGGGCGCCGCGCCAGTGGGCCAGGACACGGGGCTCGCCGACATCAAGCAGATGATTCGATCCGGCGTCCCAGAATCCGACGAAACGATGGGTGAAGCCCGATCGCGAGACACGCTCGCCGATTACGCCGGCTACCTTCGTGAACTCGTCGACCTCTCGGATATTCGTCCCCTCACGGTCGTCGTGGATGCGGGGAACGGAATGGCCGGTTACACCGTGCCTGCGGTTCTGGGTGAGGACGCTGGCCTTCCGGCCTTGCCGCTGTCGATCGATCGCATGTATTTCGAGCTCGATGGGACCTTTCCCAACCATGAGGCCAATCCTATCGAGCCAGCCAATCTGATCGACATTCAAACTCGAGTCCGTAGCACCGGCGCCGATATTGGATTGGCGTTCGACGGTGATGCTGACCGATGCTTCGTTGTCGACGAAGATGGTCGCATTGTCAGCCCGTCGACTTTGACGGCACTGATCGCCGCGAGGGAATTGCAGCGCAGTCCGGGTTCGACGGTCATTCACAACCTGATCACTTCGAAGGCCGTTCCGGAAGTCGTTTCCGAGTGTGGTGGTTCGGCGGTGAAGACACGCGTGGGTCACTCCTTCATCAAGGCGAGGATGGCTGAAACAGACGCCGTCTTCGGCGGTGAGCACTCGGGCCATTTCTATTTCCGTGACTTCTGGCGAGCTGACTCGGGAATGCTCGCGGCGATGCACACGCTTGCCGCACTCGGGTCCACGCCGGAAGGTACGACCATCTCTTCGCTGCTGACCGAGTTCGAACGCTATGTGGCCTCGGGGGAGATCAATACCCCGGTCGAGGATCAGTCGGCGATGATGGATCTGATCGAGACCACTTTCACAGGCCACGACGACGTCACAACCGATCACATGGACGGGCTGACCGTCGATGGTGGCCAATGGTGGTTCAACGTCCGGCCGAGCAACACGGAGCCGTTGTTGCGTCTGAATGTCGAGGCACGCGAGACGGGAACGATGGAAACATTGCGGGATGAAGTTCTCGCACTGATGAGGGGTGAAGCGACGTGAGTCATTACCCGAACTCCCCGCTGGGCTTGTCTCCGCATTTGTGGGACGTGCTGGCCTGCCCGTGCGAGAAGCACGCCGCGGTCGAGGCCGATGAAGAAGCGTCCGAAATCGTGTGCTCTGAGTGCTCCCGACGCTTCCCGGTGCGAGATGGGATCCCGGTCATGCTGATGGACCAGGCCGGCGGAGACCTCAACGAGTCGGGCTCTGCTTCCGCGTGATGTTCTCGATTCGAGGTGACGTCAAGGATTACGACTGGGGGATCATCGACGGCCTGACGCCGTGGACGCAGGCGTCCACCGGCGCCCCGCAGGCGGAGCTGTGGTTCGGCGTGCACCCGAGCGGACCGTCACCGATGGATGGGGCGGCCCCCGAAGGCGACACCGCTGACCCGACCGAAACTCTCGCCGATCACCTCACCCGAGAACAGGCCCCCGTCCTCGCGAAGATCCTCGCCGCGGGTCGACCACTGTCCGTGCAGGTGCATCCGAACGCCCGCGATGCGAAGCGCATGTGGGACGAGCAGCAGATCGCAGGCCCGGCCGTCCTGGCCGATTCCTACGAGAAGGCCGAAGTCCTGGTTGCCCTCGAACCGTTCGATGCATTCGTTGGATGGCGCCCGGCTTCCGATGCGGCGGAAATGCTCGAGCGCGTCGACGGCATGGCTTTGGCCGCGGCGGCTCTCCACGCCGATGATCGGGTGGCCGCAATCCAGTTGATCCATGAGCAGCAGTCACACGCGCAAGCACTGGTAGGTCAACTTCCCGAAGCAATCGATCGAGCGAATGATGCGGGGTCCATGACGCGGGTGATGAGCGAATCGGAGATCGCGGCCTACCGGAACGCCGCAGGAGACTTTCCCGCGGACATCGGCGTGCTGATGACGCCACTACTGGATTTCGTCACCTTGCTGCCGGGCGATGCGGTGTATCTGGCTCCGGGCATTCCGCACAGCTACGTGCGAGGAATCGGCTTTGAGGTTATGACGAGTTCGGACAATGTGCTTCGACTCGGACTGACCAATAAGCCGGTGTTCGTTGATCGTGCCCTGGACATTCTTGATTTCGACACGGACCCGCAGTTCATTCACGGCTCGACATCGATCGCTCCGGTAGGGGCTGATTTTCAGCTGGAAGTGGTCACCGCCGGATCCTCACCGTTCGCGACGGGGGAGTACCGGCTCGTGGTGGCAATCGCCGGGGACGTCGACGTGGCAGTAGGCGGACAGACGCGTACGGCCACCCAAGGGCGGGGAGTGGTGGTGACCGCGGGAGAGCCCGACGCCGTCGTGTCCACGCAGGGCATGGCGATAGTCGTCATTGCTCCCGCGACCCCCTAAGCGAGTCCCGACGCGCGGTCACGGGCTAGTCGTGGCAAACTTATGTTGTCGCCGATGGTCCGGAGCCCTGGTTCCCGTCGAGACGCTCCCGTCGGCGTGGCGTTCGGAAGATGACCCGCTGTCGTGAGCACCGAAAAAGCAACATCGACAAACGGAGAAAGAATGACCCTGACCAAAGTTGACGGCACCCCCGACTACAAGGTTGCCGATCTATCCCTCGCGGAGTTCGGACGCGACGAGATTCGCCTGGCCGAGCATGAAATGCCCGGGCTGATTGCGATGCGCGAGGAATACGGCGATTCCAAGCCGCTCTCCGGAGCACGCATCACCGGATCGCTCCACATGACCATTCAGACGGCGGTTCTGATCGAGACGCTGACTGCACTCGGCGCCGACGTTCGCTGGGCGTCCTGCAACATCTTCTCTACCCAGGACCATGCCGCGGCCGCGGTTGTCGTGGGCCCGAACGGTTCGCCAGATGACCCGCAGGGGATCCCCGTGTACGCCTGGAAGGGCGAGACACTCGAGGAGTACTGGTGGTGCACCGAGCAGGTGCTCGACTGGCCCGAGGGTGGTCCGAACATGATCCTCGACGACGGAGGAGACGCCACGCTGCTCGTGCATAAGGGTGCGGAATTCGAGAAGGCCGGTGTCGTCCCCTCGAGTGACGAGAGTGACTCCGAGGAGTACCGGGTCATCCTGCACACGCTGCGGGAATCGCTCGCAAACTCGCCCGACCGTTTCACGAAGATCGCTGCCGGGATCACGGGAGTGACGGAGGAAACCACCACGGGTGTCTTGCGCTTGTACGACATGCAGCGGGACGGCTCGCTTCTGTTCCCGGCCATCAACGTCAACGACTCGGTCACCAAGAGCAAGTTCGATAACAAATACGGTTGCCGCCACTCGTTGGTCGATGGCATCAACCGAGCAACCGACACGCTCATCGGCGGCAAGGTCGCCGTGGTGTTCGGCTACGGCGACGTTGGTAAAGGTTCTGCGGACTCGTTGCGGGGCCAGGGAGCTCGCGTAATCGTCACCGAGGTCGACCCCATCTGTGCTCTCCAGGCCGCCATGGACGGCTACCAAGTGGCAAGACTCGAAGACGTGATCGGTGAGGCGGACATCTTCATCACGGCCACGGGCTGCTTCGATGTCATCACCGCCGATGACATGCAGAAGATGAAGCACCAGGCAATCGTCGGCAACATCGGGCACTTCGACAACGAGATCGATATGGCGGGCCTCGCTGCTCTGCCGGGCGTCACGCGCAAGACGATCAAGCCGCAGGTGGACGAGTGGACCTTCGCCGATGGCCGCAGCATTATCGTGCTGTCCGAGGGTCGTTTGCTGAACCTCGGGAACGCCACCGGACACCCGTCGTTCGTGATGAGTAACTCGTTTACGAATCAGGTGCTCGCCCAGATCGAACTGTTCACCAAGCGTGACGAGTACCCGATCGGTGTGTACACACTGCCCAAGCACCTCGACGAGAAGGTGGCTCGTCTGCACCTCGATGCGCTCGGCGTGCGCCTGACGGAGTTGAACAAGCAGCAGGCGGAGTACCTCGGTGTGGACGTTGCCGGGCCCTACAAGCCGGACCACTACCGCTACTAGGTCAACTTCGACCGCACAACCTCCCGCGTCGGGGCCGCACCGTGATGCGGCCCCGACATTTGTGTAGGCAGGAGGGTGATCCCACCGGGGCCGGCTAGGGAAGGTCGTGGGGGTTGACCAGCGATCGGGCCAACCATTCCTCGCGCACAGCGAATGCCTCGATTGCCGACCGCGCGGATATCGACGTGAACGCGACGGTCGCCGCAACGATGAGGTCCGCCATGAAGTCCAGATGGGCGCTCGCGATGACTCCGATGACCGGGTAGCCGCCGGTCAGACCGCCGTCGGGGCCGAGGACGATGACGGTGCCATCGTCAAGAATTTGGACCGCACCGGGCATGACAGGCATGCTCGGGATCGGATCCGATGCGGGGATGCGTGGGCCGCTGAGACGCAGCCCCGAACGAGCGCAGGCATCGACCTGCCAGGCACCAGCGCACAGAAGTTCGGCTTTCTCTTGATCGAAGGCCACCACCGCTATCTTGCTCGGTGCCGACTCCTCGGTACGCACGAAGCACCCCACGCGATCGTCCTGTGTGCGGGCGGAGCCCATGAGAACGTCACCAGGAGATAGTGGCGAGCCATCTCCCCGTGGGCCACCAAGGTGGGAGAAGGAGTCGGTTGCCGCGGATTTCAGAATGGTGCGAGGTTGCCAATCGGACAGTGCCACGTACGCCGGTCCGGGTCCTCGGTGATGAATGGTCACCGTTGTTGCGGGCGAGACATCGACCGCTACGGCGTGTGGCGCCCGATGACCATCCACGATCAGATCTGCCGGGCCCACCAGCGCCAATGTTTGCCTCTGGTGGATGGTGAGTGTCATGTCAGAACCGAGGATTTCCAGCGTTGGATGAGGGCCGTCAAGGGTGCCGTGGACGAGTGCGTGAGCGAGACGGTGTCGTCCTCGATGCCATGCGCCCGATCGCGGGACGCCGACGTCGGTCAATCCCTCTCGACCTGCATCTTGAACGGTGGCTAGGCCGACTGTGTCGATGGTGGCGATGGGCTCATCCGCGCGTGAGGGGTTCACGGTGTGGGCTCGTGGTTGATCGCAGCAAAGCGAACGGTGGCACCGGGTACGAGCAAGGTCGGTCGGATGTCATTGTGCGGATCGAAAAGTGTGCGCAGGCTGGTGCCGATGAGGTGCCAGCCACCGGGGGAGGACGTCGGGTAGATGGCGCTCATTCCGGCCGCGAGAGCCACACTGCCCGCGGGAACCATCGCCCGGGGCGTTGTTCGTCGTGGCAGGGAGGACCAGGGCAGGAGGGGAGCCTCGATCGGTTCGAGGTAGCCGAAACCTGGAGCGAAGCCCATCAGTGCCACGCGCCACCGCTGCGAGGTGTGTGCCTGGACCAATTCGGTGTTGGAGAGACCGAAGAAGGTCGCGGTAGGCACGAGATCGGGTCCGTCGTAGTCAACGTCGATCGTGATGGTCGCATCCGCTGCGGGCGCAATTGAGGCCTCCGGCGCTTGCGATGCTTTCGGTGATTCGTCGACGGAGGCGAGAACGCGTCGAACGTCAGTTTCCAGGTTGATGTCCGGACTGAGCATTTCGACCATCAGCGTCGAGATCCCTCGACGCACGACGGCCTCGGGCAAAGCTCGCATGACAGTGGTCGCGACCAACTCGCGATCAATGGGCGAGGCAACGTCAATGACGACAGCGCGGTCTCCGAACCACGATGTCTTATGCGTGGTCACGATGTCACCGGCATCTCGTGACCGACCTACGCGTCACCATCAGCGATGGGCGCAATGCTGACCCCGTGCGCGATGAGTTCCGCCCGAACAGCGCCAGCCATCGCCGCGGCTTCGGGGGAGTCTGAGTGCACACACAGGGTTCGGGCTGCCAGGTCGATGACGGTGCCATCGATCGTGTCGACCTCTTGATTGAGTGCGATGCTCAGAGCCTGTGACACCGCCACCGGTAGGTCCTCGTGCACGGCTCCCGCCAGGGAACGGGGCACCAGCGTTCCGTCGGCGTTGTAGGCCCGATCGACGAAGGCCTCAGCGACAAAACGAATAGTGGACGCCTCGGCAACGTCCTGCAGGCGCGACCCCGCTGCCCCGGTGACGTACAGATCGGCTCCGATTTCGGTGGAAACCTTCGTGACTGCAGCGATGAAGGATTCGGCGATGGCATCGTCGGTGGCGGCATCGTGGTAGAGCGCTCCGTGGGCTTTGACGTGAGTGAGTGAGGTTCCTGCAGCCGAGCAGGCTGTCGCTACCGCACGGATCTGGTGTCGAAGAACCTCGGTCAAGTGGGTGACGTCGTACTCGCCCTTCATCGATAGACGACCGAAATTGGCTCGGTCCGGGTACGAGGGGTGCGCCCCGACGGCGACGTCCCGACGGGCGCATTGCTCGACGGTTGCGCGCAAGACCTCATCTCCGCCCGCGTGACCTCCCGCGGCGACGTTCGCCGATGTGACGACATCCAGGAGGGTTGCGTCGTCGCCGCATTCCTCGCCGACGTCTGCGTTCAGGTCGATAGTCGGCACGCACGCGAGCCTAGGTGACGGTTTTAGGTGGGCAACAGTTCGTCTATCAGGGCCTGGACTCGTGTTTTGATCTCGTCTCGGATAAGTCGAACCGAGTCCACTCCTTTGCCGGCCGGATCGTCGAGTTCCCAGTCCTCGTAGCGCTTGCCCGGAAAAACCGGGCAGGTGTCCCCGCATCCCATGGTGATGACAACGTCGGAGGCCTGAACCGCGTCGGTGGTGAGCACCTTCGGGGTCTGAGCGCTGATGTCGATGCCTTCTTCGGCCATTGCTTCCACGGCGGCCGGATTCACGCGTTCCCCGGGGGCCGAACCAGCGGAGCGAACCTCGATGTCACCACCCGACAGGTGCGCCAGGTAGGCCGCTGCCATCTGCGACCGGCCGGCGTTGTGGACGCAGACGAAGAGGACGGAGGGCTTATCGGTCATGTCAGCTTCTTTCGTGAACGGGTTGGGGCAAGTCGAGAGGTTCAGGGTTCGTGCGGGGATAGAGAAGATCAGTGAGGAGCGATCCGATCGCGGCACCGATGAGTTGGAAGGCGATGAACGGGAGAACATCGCTGGGCGCGATGCCGGTGAACGTATCGGTCATCGATCGACCGATCGTCACGGCAGGGTTCGCGAACGATGTCGACGATGTGAAGAAGTAGGCGGCACCGATCCATGCGGGAACGAGCAGCGGGCCGAGGTGCCCTCGACCGGTGCGGGTCAAGATCCCGATGATGGCGATCAGGCCGGCGGTTGCGACAACCTCTCCCAGCCAGATGGGCAAACCGCTGCGGACATTGGTGGAAGGGTCGAAAGCGGGTAGGTCGAACATGACGTTGGCGAGAGCGACCCCGCACAACCCTCCGAGTATCTGGACAACGATGTAGCTGAGGCCTTCGAGGACCCGGACTTCGCGTTTGACCAGCGTCACGGTGGTGACGGCTGGGTTGAAGTGGGCGCCGGAGATCGGCCCGAGCATCCAAATGAGTACGCCTAGAGCGAGAACGGTGCTCATCATGTTGAGGATCAAGATGACGGCTGCGTCGCCNGTGAGGGCGGATCCCATGATTCCGCTGCCCACCACGGCGGCGACGAGCATGGCGGTTCCGAGGTACTCNGCAAANAGGCGACGCACCATGCNGTGACCTTGTCATCCATATAGATGTATGTCAATATAAANGCGTGCCTGTNGCCACCANTTCGCCGCAAACTNGACGCGAGGGTTGTTCGACTGTCCCGGCAACTGGTCGGGTNACCANCGGTCCGGCATGTTGNCCGGGCGGNCTTGGAGCNCCGATCTCGCGGNCGACGGCGGAAGAACTCGCNGGGCTNCTGAANGCCGTNGCCGACCCCGCNCGCCTGCAGATACTCGCGCTCTTGCGATCGAAGCCGAATTGCGAAGCGTGCGTGTGCGATGTCACCGACGTTCTCGGGCTGTCACAGCCGACGGTCAGTCANCACTTGAAGGTCCTCGTNGGNGCCGGACTNGTCAGCACCGAGAAGCGNGGGTACTGGACGTGGTACCGAGTTCTGCCGACNCGACTGACAGANCTGTCGATGGTGCTNGCGTANCGTTCGCCGNTCTCANGTTNGACGCAGCGTCGGCAATGTCGGGGGCAACCCGCACAATGGGNTCGTGATGANTCCAGGGAANGANGGATCGAACGACGGACAAAGCCATGGACCACACGACGCATCTGNGGAGGCTCGCCCAGNCNGTCCNGGTTCGTATCCCGGGTGCCCGGCGACGGTAACGGAGGCCACGGCGCGCGGTGAGGTTCTGCGCACCCCGCAGTGGGGGATCGGTTCGGCGGTCGTGTCTATCGTCGCTGCGATTGTTCTTGGGTTGGCGGCTGCGATTCCGTTGTTGCTTCTGGATGCGCCGCTNCCCGTTACCGCCTTGGTGGGGACGGTGGTGCCCTGGATCGGCCTNGCCGGCTGGCCNCTGATCGTCACTCGACTTCGGGGCAATGGGCCGCGCATTGATCTCGGCATNCGATTGACATGGAGCGACGTCGGCTGGGGAGTCATTGCAGGAGTTGTGGGATTGATCTTGGCCGGCATTGTCGCNGTCATCACCCAGGCCATCGCTGGAGACTTCTCCTCAGCCGCCGGTGAGATTGCTGTCGAGTTGCGAGAAGCGGGNCCTTTTTGGGCGTTGCTGATATTCGCCATCATGGTGATGGTGGGGGCGCCGATCGTCGAGGAGCTCGCCTTCCGCGGGATGCTCTACAACTCCCTGCGCAAACGTGGCGTCGGAGCGGTGTGGACGATCGCNATTACGACGGTCGCATTCTCNGCTTTTCACTTTGAGCCCGTCCGATTCTTCCTCCTGTTGCCCATTGGAGTCGTCTACGGATGGGTGCGGTGGAAGACGGGGTCTCTAGGGGCNTCCATGGTNGCCCACGGGGTGAATAACACCCCGGCTGCCCTTGTTGTTCTCCTCGGNGTTCCCGAGATGACACCATAGGGCTATGACGGAGAATTCCGGTACCTCGAGCGCCCCCCGGGCACGGGGTCGCGTTCTTGTCGTCGATGACGATGCTGCCCTCGCTGAGATGCTGGGAATCGTCCTTCGCGGCGAGGGGTTCGANCCNGTTTTCTGCGCCGANGGAAATGCNGCTGTTGACGCCTTCCGNGCGTCGAAGCCCGATGTCGTTCTGCTCGACCTNATGNTGCCGGGGCGAGACGGAATAGACGTCTGCCGGTCGATCCGCGCCGAATCGGGCACNCCNATCGTCATGCTGACGGCAAAGTCGGACACNATCGACGTCGTCGTGGGGCTGGAGTCCGGGGCNGACGATTACATCGTCAAGCCCTTCAAGCCGAAAGAACTNGTCGCCCGCATCCGGGCTCGCATTCGACGCACAGATGACGTCGGATCTCAAGTTCTCACNATTAGTGACCTGTCGATCGATATNGGTGGTCACACGGTGCGACGGGGTAGTGACGTCTTGTCTCTCACACCACTCGAGTTCGANCTTCTCGCCTGCCTCGCGAAGCGGCCAGGCCAAGTCTTTACTCGGGAGGCTCTACTCCAGGANGTGTGGGGCTACCGGCACGCGGCCGACACACGATTGGTCAACGTGCACGTCCAGCGCCTACGGGCAAAGATNGAGCGCGACCCCGAAGCNCCCGAGATCGTGCTNACTGTGCGGGGNGTCGGATACAAGGCCGGTCCCTCCTGACTTGATCATGGGACNGGTCNTCCTTTTCTTCCCNCGAGNCGTCCGGCGNCTGTGGCGTCGGTCGCTNTTCATCCGTGTNGCAAGNTTGACCCTGGTTCTCTCGATCACCGTNGTCGGCGCCTTGGGTTTCCTTCTGCTNTCGAATGTCACGACGGGGNTGCTGGAAGCCAAGGAGCGAAGTGCCGTCGGCGAAGCATCGGCAGGTTTGGGAGAAGCCCAGCGCCTGCTGGACGCGGCGGACACGGGCCCGTCCACTCCTTCACCATCACGCCTGGTCGACACTGTCGTGACGTCACTGGCCACGCGTGCCGGATCACCCGCCACCTTCGACGTACTGCTGCTGTCGACCTTGCCCGACATCGGGGCACCGGAACGAGGGACCAACCTCGTCGCGGTCTCCAGCATTCCGCTCGAGCTTCGCGACGCGGTGACGCAGACCCAGCGCCAGTCGTGGACGTTCACCGAGATCCGTTTCCTGGACGGTCGAACATCGCCCGGCTTCGTCGTGGGAGCTCCCTTAAGTATTCCCACGGTGGGTCCGTATGAGCTGTATTACCTATTTCCGCTCAGTCAGGAGCAGCAAACACTCGACCTTGTGAGTAGTTCGATCCTGACTGCGGGACTCGTGCTGGTCGGACTCCTGGGCGTGGTCGCCTGGATTGTGACGCGGCAAGTCGTCGTGCCGGTTCGCGCGGCAGCTCAAACCGCTGAACGGCTGTCGTCGGGTAACTTGGATGAGCGTTTGCCCATTCGGCGTGACGACGATCTGGATCAGTTGGCTCGCTCCTTCAACGCCATGGCCGAAAGCATCGATGCGCAGATCACCCAATTGGAAGAACTCTCCCGGGTGCAGCAGCGATTCGTCTCGGACGTTTCCCACGAGCTGCGCACTCCGTTAACCACGATTCGAATGGCGGCCGACGTCCTCTTCGAGTCCCGTCAGTCATTGACAGCAGAGACGGCACGCTCGGCAGAATTGCTGCAAAACCAACTGGATCGCTTCGAGGCGTTGCTGGGCGATCTGCTGGAGATCTCACGATTCGACGCGGGTGCAGCGAAACTCGAGAGTGACTCGGTGGATGTTGCCACGCTGGTGCAGCGCGTTATTGATGGAACCGAGCCGTTGGCGCAAAGTCACAACCTTCGCGTGCGCTTCGCTTCGTATGAGCGACCATGCAACGTGGTCTGTGATGCCCGGCGCATCGAAAGAATCGTTCGGAATCTGCTGGATAACGCCATCGAACACGGCAACGAGAAAGGGGTCCTCGTCGAGCTTGCCGGGGACGCAGATGTGGTCAGTTTGACGGTTCGGGACTTCGGGGTTGGCCTGCGCCCGGGCGAGGCAGGCTTGGTCTTCAATCGGTTCTGGCGTGCAGATCCCGCTCGAGCAAGGACAACAGGCGGAACTGGCCTGGGACTCGCGATCGCATTGGAAGACGCACACCTTCACGGTGGGTGGCTTGAGGCGTGGGGAGAGCCAGGCATCGGAGCGTGCTTCCGCCTGACGCTTCCACGCGAAGCCGGGGGTGCCGTAACGCACGCCGTGCTCCCGTTGTCCGACGAGATGTCGGGTAGCGACAACGCGGCCGATACCTCCGATGATGCCAACTTCGGCGAATTAACTGAAGAGACCGCGGATCACGCGAGGGGTGGCGTCGCTGATGACCCCTCCTCGGCCGATTCTCTGGCGTTCACGGTGTCTCCGGACGGCGAGGGTGGATCCCGCAGATGAAGAAGATCCTGTTCCTGATGGTGTCGGCATTGCTGGTGACGGCGTGCGGAAATGTTCCCCAAGCCTTCACTGCTCAAGTCCCCACCAGTGGTCCGATTCAACAAGGCGAACAGGTGGCGGGAAGCAACGTCGATCAGTTCATCCGCGTTATCGCTCGACCACCTCGCCCAGACATGACAGCAATTGAAGTCGTGCAAGGTTTCCTCGACGCGAGCGCGTCCTTTGCTGACGATCATGCTGTTGCGCGCGAATACCTCACGCGACCGGCGAGTGAGCAGTGGGACTCCACATCGCAGGTAGTTGTGTATGAAGGCGCTCCGGTCTTCGCAGAGTCGGGACTGAATGTCCAGTTTGATGCGGCGCAAGCAGGAACTATCGGGCCGAACGGTCGCTATCAGGTAGACGAGCCGGGAGCTGCGTTTTCCACGACCTTCCGGTTGATGAGCACCGATGAGGGATTGCGGATCGATGAGTTGCCCGATGGCTTAGTCCTATCGCAGACAGATGTCGATCGTGCCTTCCGTTCTTACGCTCTGTACTTCTTTGACCCGTCGTTCGAGATTCTGGTGCCCGATTCTCGAATGATCCCGGTTGTTGGTCCCGGACTGGCGACGACTTTGGTGCGTCGCCTCTTGGAAGGACCTAATGAGTGGCTCAGGCCCGCGGTCCGCACGGGCTTTCCTGACGGAGTCGACCTGAATATCGACGCTGTTCTCGTGGATGCGGGTGTTGCCCAGGTGGATCTCGATGCATCGGCGCAGTTGGCAGATGACGCGTCGCGCCAGGCGCTCTCGCAGCAATTGGTCTGGACTTTGAAGCAACTCCCAGACGTGCAGGCCGTCAACCTGACCGCTGCGGGCCAGCCGCTGTTTGTTCCTGGGGTTGCGAACCCGCAGCCGAGAGACGCCTGGCCGAGCGTTGATCCGTCGGGTCTGGATGCTGATGCAGCCGCGTACGTAGCGTCCACGATTGGCGTCCGACAACTTGTCGAGGGCGGTACTCGTCCCGTAGACGGCCAGGCCGGTACCCGGGATCCGTTGTTGGCCAACATTGCGATTGCCGAATCGGGGGCGCGCATCGCGGGAATCGATGTCGAGGGTCAAACGTGGTCGGGAGCTTTAGTGCCGGAAGCGAGTCTGTTCTCACTGCCTACGGTCAAGGAACCTGTGAGAGTAGCGTTCGACGGCGTTGATGATCTTTGGATTGTTGATCTTTCGGGAAATCTGACCCTTTATTCGCCGACGGGGCGCTCCTTCCCGATCGAAGTGGGAGGCCTGGCGAGCGGCGATGTCATAAGGGCAGCGGTTCCTTCCCGTGACGGAACGCGAGCAGCCCTGCTCGTAGAATCCGGTCCGCGAACCAATCTGCTTCTGGCTCGCATCGTCCGAACCTCACCCACCGGCCGTGTCGGAATCGAGGTCCAAGAGCCCATCCGAGTGGAGTCAAAACTCGTAGAGGTAGTGGACGTTGCTTGGTCGAGCGCCGACTCGCTTGCCGTTCTGGGAAGTGAGAGTGTGGGAACGCTTCAGGTGATCGATGTCAGCATCGGTCGGGGATCGCTTTTCACCCAGGGTGCGCCGGAAGGGCCCGTGTCTCTCGCCGCAGCTCCAGGACTCCCCACGTTGGTCGCGGCAGCAGACGGTGTCATCTACGACAACACGTCAGGAACGTGGTCCGGTCGCGTCAATGCCTCGTCACCTGCCTATCCGGGTTGAACGGGCTAAACGAACTGAACGGGCTTTAGGGCGTACCGGCGATCGTGGCGACAGCGACGACGTTCATCCCGGCGAGCACGAGGGTTGCCGTGGCCTCGCGAGCGGTTGCTCCTGTCGTGACGATGTCGTCGATCAGTATGACGGGTGTTCCTAGTGAGGGGAGCGTTCCCCTCACGGAAAACGCCTCGCGAACATGCGCGGAACGGTCTTCTGCAGTCAAATATTTTGATCCCGGATCGCTGCGTCTGTCACGCAGTACGCGCCGTGTGTGGCATTGACTACCGGATCGAGTAACGGCTGCGCTGAGACGTTCAACATGGTCGAAACCACGGCGGCGTTGACTTGACTTTCGGGTGNGAACGGGAACCAGAGTNNGCNCCTGATGAGTNNTGACACAGGNGATGAGGGCGTGATTAATGGAAGCNAGCAGTGCGGGTGCGAGCCNCGGCGTGAGACTTCGCTGCCCNTCATCCTNGTAGGCGTTGAGCATCTGCCGAACCGGACCCCGGTAGTCCAAGGAGCAGACCACGGGAACACGTAGATCTGNGACAAGATCACCGACATCGAGAGCCCGTCNAAGACGNGGGCGTGGCTGAAGAAGNCNTNCGCNCTGGTCGCACNTCATNGATCCGGGGTGACCGCAGCCGGCACATACGCGGGCCAAGATCAGATCCAAGACAGTGCTCGTCAGCGAATGCANGCGTCGAGATTGCAGCCTCAGGGGATCTTGGTGAATCGTGCAACGATGCGTGGGGAGATNGAANTCGNAGGGTGTGGATGAGCCGTGACGTGTGGGCTGCTACTCGCGTGACGACAGGCTCACGAGGCCTGCCTGGAGGGCAATGACAAGCGCGGCCGTCCGCGATGTGGCTCCGAGCGCATCCAGGATNGCTCGGACGTGGTTCTTAACGGTGTTTTCGGAAATCCCCAACGATTGAGCAATCTGACTGTTGGTGTANCCGCNGGCGATNAGCGTCAAAACACTTGTCTCTCGGGCGGTCAGGGGGCGGANGTCCCGTGACTGCGCATCGTCNGCGACTGCGTCGGCGAACCAGGCGTCTTGGGGACCTTTGTCGCCGTCCCACGCGTTTCGGTGTGGCAGGGAGTGAACCCGAAAACCTCCNCCATCGACGATCGAGCGGAGCGTGGGATCCAGTGGCCCCCTCCAAGTGATCACCGAGATTCCNAGCGCTGAGAAGGCCCATTGGCAGCTCAATCGGACTGCCATCGACAAGGTCGCCACGAGTGGCGAATCCACNGGGGCATCCACCNGGANGTAGAGCCGCGCACGGGACCAGGGGCCGCCATTCGGCNCCNCNGACTCCTGNCGGAGGGTCAGCCGTCCGAGGAGGGGAGAGCCACCCACNCGGTGGACGCTCCAGNTGATGGAGTCCTCCTCGCCGGGTTCGGGATCGAGTTGGACGTGCCCGTCGCTGAGGGTGACGGGCGTGACGGATGCCATGCGGACCAGTCTTCCAGTGGCAACTACGATGCNGTGACGGNGCCGCGGNCNACGCGGCAAAGTCATGACAGGCAAGTGTGGGACGTANTTGCCCACAATCCGAGCCGCGGCAACGCAGCAGNACGGAAAGGTCGCAACGTGGGAGTGCTGGACAAGATCCTGCGCGCGGGAGAAGGCAAGACCCTTCGAAAGNTNGAANCNATCNCGAAGGCTGTCAATTCCATCGAAGAGGACTACACCTCNCTGTCAGANGACGAGTTGCGCGGCCTCACCGATGANTTCAAGGCGCGCTACGCCGANGGGGAGAGCCTNGACGANCTGATGCCCGAGGCGTTCGCAACCGTTCGTGAAGCAGCCCGGCGAACGTTGGGCCAGCGTCACTACGACGTTCAAATCATGGGGGGTGCAGCCCTGCATCTCGGCAACATNGCAGAGATGCGCACCGGCGAAGGAAANACGCTNGTNGCCACCCTCCCGTCCTACCTNAATGCNTTGTCCGGGGACGGGGTTCACGTCGTGACGGTCAACGACTACCTGGCAGAACGTGACTCGGAATGGATGGGGCGCATCCACCGATTCTTGGGCNTAGAAGTGGGCGTCATCGTCAGCCAAATGAGCCCGACGCAACGCCGCGCCGCGTACGCCGCGGACATCACGTATGGGACCAACAACGAGTTCGGGTTCGACTANCTCCGCGACAATATGGCGTGGTCCAANGCCGAGATGGTTCAGCGAGGCCACAATTTTGCCGTTGTTGACGAAGTGGACTCGATCCTNGTTGATGAGGCNNGNACACCGCTGATCATTAGCGGTCCGGCTGACCAACCGACAGCGTGGTACTCGGAGTTCGCTCGCATCGTNCAGATTCTNAAGCGAGATGAGGACTACGAGGTTGACGAGAAGAAGCGCACGATCGGCGTTCTGGAGGAAGCAATCGACAAAGTCGAGGACCAGCTTGGTATCGACAACCTCTATGACACGGTCAACACCCCGCTTGTGGGCTTCCTCAACAATGCGATTCGAGCGAAAGAGTTGTTCAAGAAGGATCGTGATTACGTGCTGCTCGACGGCGGAGTCGTCATCGTCGACGAGCACACNGGTCGCATTCTCAAGGGGCGTCGCTACAACGAGGGCCTGCACCAAGCGATCGAGGCCAAAGAAGGCGTCGAGATCAAGGCAGAGAATCAGACCCTCGCCACCGTGACGTTGCAGAACTTCTTCCGCCTCTACAACAAGTTGTCGGGCATGACCGGAACCGCGATGACAGAAGCAGCGGAGTTCAATCAGATCTACAACCTCGGAGTCGTCCCCATTCCGACGAATCGTCCGATGGTCCGCGTGGACCAGCCGGATCTGGTGTACCGAACGGCGAGTGCGAAGTTCGACTCGGTCGTCGAAGACGTTGTCGAACGGCACGCGACGGGTCAACCGGTGCTGATCGGGACCACCAGCGTGGAGAAGTCCGAGCACCTGTCAAATGAATTGAAAAAGAACGGTGTTCCGCACGAGGTCCTCAACGCCAAGAACCACGAGCGTGAAGCGGCGATCGTCGCTCAAGCCGGCCGCAAGGGTGCTGTCACGGTTGCTACCAACATGGCGGGCCGTGGTACGGACATCATGCTGGGCGGAAACCCCGAGTTCATGGCGTCTGCGCAACTCGCCCAGAAGGGCTTGTCAGCGGTCGATGATCCCGATGCCTACGAAGCTGCCTGGCCCGAGGCGTTGGCAAGCGCCCAGGAGGCTGTCCAGGCTGAGCACGACGAAGTGATCGAGCTCGGCGGTCTCTACGTTCTAGCCACCGAGCGCCATGAATCTCGACGTATCGACAACCAGCTGCGTGGCCGCTCGGGTCGACAGGGCGACCCTGGCGAGTCTCAGTTCTACCTTTCGCTGGAAGACGATCTGATGCGCCTGTTTAAGGCCGACATGGTCGATTCCTTCCTGCGTCGCTTCAACGTCCCTGATGACGTGCCGATCGAAGCCAAGATGGTGACGAACGCGATCCGATCCGCGCAGTCGCAGGTCGAATCGCAAAACTTCGAAATCCGCAAAGACGTTCTCAAGTACGACGATGTCCTCAACCGCCAGCGCCTGGTCATCTACGGGGAGCGCAAGAGAGTGCTCCACGGCGAAGACATCGAAGACCAGATTCGCTCCTTCATCGACGACACGGTCAACAGCTACGTATCGCAGGCCACGGCCGAGGGCTACCCCGAAGATTGGGATTTTGAGCAACTGTGGACGGCTCTCGAGCAGTTGTATCCGGTGTCGGTGACCATTGAGCAGGTAGAAGAGGATTCGGGTGGCGGCCGCGCCGGAATCAGTTCGGACTTCCTTGCGGAGGTTCTTGTCGATGACGCTCAAGCGGCCTACGGTCGACGGGAAGCAGAACTCGGGGAAGACGTCACCCGGGAATTGGAGCGCAAAGTCATCTTGACCGTGCTCGATCGCAAATGGCGCGAGCACCTGTATGAGATGGATTACCTGCGCGATGGCATCGGCCTCAGGGCCATGGCGCAACGCGATCCCTTGGTGGAATATCAGCGCGAAGGATTCGACCTCTTCACCGCCATGATGGATGGCATCAAGGAGGAAACGGTCGGTTACGCCTTCAATGTCGAGGTCGAGGTCAAGCCCCAGGTCGCACCGGAAGTTGCGGAGCAGATCGAGGTGCTGTCCGATGCGAGCGAGAGCGAGGCGGGAGCTGCGATAGCAGCCGCGGTTTCTGCTGGAGCTACGCAATCACAGGAAGCACAAGAAAGCCCGACGATTGAGGCTGCAGGTTTGGGCCCCTCGAGACCTGACCATTTGGAGTACTCCGCGCCCGATGAATCCGGCGGAATCATTCATGGAGAGATGGACGCCGACGAGGATGGCATCGTGGAGGTGGACCCGAACGCATCTCGTGCTGAACGGCGCCGCGCGGAGCGGAGCAATCGCAAGAATGCTTCGAAAAAGAAGAAGCGTCGCTGAACCGTTCTCAGCGAAAATCGATGGCTGTGACCAGCCAGGTTCCTGGCCGATACTCCATCCGCAGGGCAACGGCATGCGATCGTGCCGCGCCGACGACGACGGCAGATGCTTCGATCGTTCCGGGTGCTACTAGACAACAGCGGACAGCACGGATCTTTCTCAATTTGATTTTTCATGGAAAAAGATGGATGCTCATATTGATTATATAAGCAGGGTAATTCCCAGGGGAGTAGATACCTATTTCCCTTCTACCATTGAAATAGAAAGCTGGATGACTACATCTAACCCGGAAGAATATGCAGAATGGGCTTTTGCCATCATTAAAAGATGGAAAGATCAGGGATACGAACTGCCCTACTATGCCATTATGAACGAACCGGGATATATCAGAGGCGGAATCTGGCCTGGAACATACATCAGGGATTGTATTAAACTTCTTGGCCCTAAGTTGGATACTGCTGGTATTAGTACAAAAATTGTAATCCCTGACGACCTGAATGCCGATGAAGCCTATACAAGATCGCAAATAATCATGGCAGACACCGTAGCGCAAAAATATGTCGGAGCATTGGCATATCATCTTTATGGTGGAAGTAATACGAATAAAACAGCCATGATGCAGCTTGGGCAACAATACAATGTTCCGGTATGGATGACGGAGTATTCTCGTT
>NZLD01000047.1 GCA_002694095.1 Micrococcales bacterium
CACCCCGAAGGGGCGCGTCGTACACACACTCATCAGCCACGGCATCGCTTTGCATTGCGCACACACGAACGCCGATCACGCCCGCCCCGGTGTCTCCGATGCCCTCGCGGACGCCTGCGGCCTCGGCGCCACCACGGCGATCGATCCCGCCGGTGAACAGGTTGGCACCGGTCGCGTGGGTGACCTGCCCGAGGCAACCACAGTCAGAGAGCTCGGTGATCGCTTGGCATCGGCTCTTCCGGCGACCGAGCACGGCATCCGCATTGCGGGTGATCTGGATGCNCCGGTGCGCCGGGTGGCGGTGTGTGGGGGAGCGGGTGATTCGCTGCTGGAGTCCCTTGATNCGGCNGTNGATGTGTACGTCACGGGAGACCTTCGACATCACCGGGCNCAGGATTACCTCCTAGCGACGGGGAAGGCGTTGATCGATGTCCCNCACTGGGCAGCNGAATGGTTGTGGTTGCCGCAAGCNGCNGNGAGCCTGNACGAGGACATGNGCGCCGGTGGCGCCGGTACGGTGACGACATCGGTTTCGACCATCGACACCTCGCCGTGGTCGGCACACATCGGGAGGACGNCGTGAAGGCNCCGCACGCNGAGCAGCTCNCGNTGNTNGACGTNCAAGAGCACGACACGAAGCTGGCGCAGNTACAGCACCGCCTGAACTCCCTGCCGCANACNCNNGAATTGGCGGATCTGCGNGAGCGCCTNGNGCGNNTGCGNAAAGAAGTNATTGCCGCCGAGACGATTGTGTCGGACCTNGAGCGTGAGCANCTGAAGGCAGACGCGGANGTGGACCTGGTGCGCGAGCGCAGCCGCAAAGACCGNGAACTCCTCGATTCCGGGTCGATCACGGACCCGAAGCAGTTGCAGAGCCTGGAATCGGAGATCCAGTCCCTGGCNGCGCGNCAGACGGCNCTCGAAGACGTNGAACTCGAAGTTATGGAGCGCTTGGAAGGCGCGAAGGCCGCCGTCGATCAGTTGACCTCCGATGTNTCAGCGGCCGAGTCACGNGAGCAGGAGCTCGCGGCGGAGGTNGCCGGCATCGAATCGGACATCGACGCCCAGAAGGCNACCATCACTGCTGAGCGGGAACAAGCGGCTGCTGCNGTGTCTGCGGAACTGGTGGCGCTGTATGACAAGGTCCGCGCCGATCACGCAGGTGTGGGTGCGGCGCGCTTGTATCGAGGCCGGTGCGAAGGATGCCGGCTGGAGTTGCCACCGACGGAGGTCGCGGCGTTGAAGGCGGCGGCCGAGGACGAGGTGCTTCGGTGCGAAGAATGCCGCTGCGTGCTNGTGCGCACGTCCGAGTCGGGGCTGTAATCGATCGTGTCGGCGCACTTTNTCGTGTCCGCGGACGGCGGATCCCGCGGCAATCCCGGCCCGGCTGCCTACGGGACACTGGTCAGCGACTCCGCCGGCAACGTGATCGTGGAGATTGCCGAGTTCTTCGACCACGAGACGAATAACTTCGCTGAGTATCGCGGCGCCATCGCCGGCCTGGAGTATGTGCACGCCATCGACNCCGATGCCCGCATCGACGTACGCCTGGACTCCAAACTCGTCGTTGAGCAGATGTCCGGGCGATGGAAGATCAAGAGCGACGACATTCGCTCCCTCGCCCTGCGTGCCCGCGACGCCCACGACCCGACCCTTGTCACNTACACGTGGATCCCACGGGAGGAGAACACCACCGCAGACGCCCTCGTGAACGAGATGCTCGACTCGGCGCTGGACNGCGGNGANCGGAGCATTCGCCGAANCAGCGAGCGCCTNGACGGAGACATGGTGGGCGATGCCCCCGAAGATCAGTCTCGCGCNGAACTCGCAGAGTCAACCAAGGCCGNNCAGCCACCCCGGACGATGATNGGCTGGGCCGACGTCGGGAAGCCAACAGAGATTCTCCTGGTCCGCCACGGGGCGACAAAGCATTCGTTAGAGAAGAAATTCAGTGGCTACGGCGGTGACGATCCACCACTGACCGACTTGGGCATCGAGCAGGGGCGGTCCGTCGCGGCGGCACTCGCTGACAGTGCATCGCCCGNGGCGATTGTGTCGTCTCCTATGAAGCGGGCCNAGGAGACGGCGGCGTTCATNGCCGAGGCCATCNGGCTCGACGTCACGACTGATGAAGGGCTCGCGGAATGCTCNTTCGGNGTGTGGGATGGACACACGTTCGCCGACGTCCGCGCGACGTGGCCACACGAACTCGCCGAGTGGTTGGCATCGACGTCCGTGGCGCCACCGGAGGGTGAATCTTTCGACGACTGTCAGGTCCGGGTGCGACAAGCACGCGAGCGGATCNTCGAGCGCTACCCGGGTCAAACGGTCATCGTCGTGTCCCACGTGTCACCGATCAAGTTGATGATCACCGATGCTGTCGGTGCTCCCGTGGACAGCATCTACCGCATGGAACTGCCACCCTGCTCGATCAGCAGGGTGGCGTGGTTCCCGGANGGGAANTCCTCCATGTTCAGNTTCGCCGACGTCGCCCACCTCANNGAANTGCGTGGGCCCGACGGGNCGTAGCCGTGGGTGCTAGGCGCGGGCTCCGAAGGTCGTGACNTCGGCGTTCGCTGCGCCGCCGAACGCACTCCGTTCGCCTCGCTNNCCGCGCTTGCCCTTCTTGCCCCGCTGGTCGCCCTTCTCGGCGATGCGGGCATCGATCGCGGTCGCGATCGCGTCGGCCTGGGATTGCGTCAAGGTTCCGTCGGACACCAGTCCGGCGAGAACGGCGTCACGGGCGGCTTCCCGCTCGGCTTTCTTCGCGTCCCGGTTCTCTGCCCGGTNATCCTGCAGGGCAGCCTTCAGCGCCTGCAGGTCGTCGCGGTCGATGGTCCCGTCGCGGACAAGGNCGCGCATGCCGCGCTTGCCGGCCGCGGCAATCGCGTCGGCNTGGGATTGCGTCAAGGTTCCGTCGGACACCAGCCCGGCCAAGATCGAGGCTCGAGCGNNCTCACGNTNTGCTTNTTTCTCAGCGCGATTCTCTGTGCGCTGCGCGCGGAGTGCATCCTTCACGGCCGTCACTTCATCGGAGGTCAAGGTGCCGTCGTCTTCCAACTGAGACAGGACGCCGCCCTTACCCTTGGACGCGCCTGAAGCATCGTCCGCCGATGCGACGGTTCCCACGCCCACCAGGGCGGTGGCCACGGCTATCGCGGATGCTCCGGCAACGATCACGCGGGTCTTGTTCATATCGATTCCCTTCGTCTTCGAGACACTGTGCTGTGCGGTATCAGCATCCGTGANANNTATGCGACGGCNTTCTGGGACATGTTCAGGTTGTGTAAACGATGATGTCAAGGCCNCGCNGATCGNTTGGCTTCTTCGGCTGGTGCACCTCGACCCGGAANCCCAGATCCTCNAGGAAANCCGGCAGGTCATCTGCGGATCGTGGGGCCTTGGACGCGCCCANGATCTCCCGNACGAGNAGCCCCTTGGTCGCNTTGTTGTGGTGGCTCACCACGNTTCGCTTCCCGGCCTTCTCNAGCAGAATCCTGCCTACGAAACCTCGGTCGGCGGTTTCCGCCGGCAGCGGGCCGAGCTTCACGTANGCGCCAGAACGCACATCCAGGATCGGTCCTGTCGTCGCCCGAAGCTCGGCTTGGACGCNGTCCCTCCACACCGCCGCCAGAGGCCCGAGTCCAGGGATCGTGGTGTCNGCGCTGAGTCGGTATTGAGGGATCAGATCGCCGGGGCGTAAGAGCCCGAACAGGGCCGAAGAGATGGCTACGCGGGTGGACGCCCGCTTCTTCGCGGCCGCCGGAAGGGTCGAGAAGTCCAGGGCGTCATACAANACNCCGGTGTAGATCTCGATGGCTGGNGCGGTGGGTGCNGTNGCCAGTTNNGCNTTGATATCGATGAGGTCNANCTGCTTGGGGCCNAGACCCAGGATNGTGGCCGCCTTCTTCTTGNTGCCCGAGCACAGTGCAACGAGGGCGTCGAAGACGTGTGACCGNGGTGCCGCGAGNCCAGGAAANGACAGCGTCGATGGTNTCAACCGNGACCCGGACTCCGGTCCGGTTTTNCCCTCGCTGGGCGGTAGGAGAACGAGCACCCGCTTATTGTCCCGCGTGCCTCACGGGGCGATGGTCTTGACGGCCACCGCGCGGTTCTTCTTGTTTCCCGGGGCGCTGAGCAAGCGTCCGTCTGCNTTTCCGCACAAGCCTGCGTCGCCTTTACAGGGACCCATTTCAACTCCGTAGAAGAACTTCCCCTGGCGACCGAGATAAGCGACCAGCCCGAACGTGCCGTCGGTGTTCAACGTCGTGCACGCCTCATCGAGTGTTTGCCACGGCCATGAGCCGTCCTCCTCCGGCCTGGTCTTGTATCGGNTGAGGCAAATGGTGTTCTCNCCATCGGTCCACTGGGCCAGATTCTTCTGGGCCTGCGTGCTCAGCGAGCCGCGGAACGTGACGGGCTCCCCGGCTACTTCCTTTCGCGAATCCGTTCGCAGGCATGCGTAATCGGGCCCGGGCATCNGCATTGCANGCAGATTTNCGNGGCTTNGGGGACTCGNCAGCCCCGGCNGGGNNGGCNATCCCGATCACCGATANNNCGACNGCNCAGGCAATNGTCANTCTCACTACAACNGANGTGGTTCCCATCANGCGCCTCCTGACATCNNGNCGAAGGTAACACCGACACAGGGTCGANCGNCGGAGCGGCGTACCCTGGTGGCCGGACGAGTCGGCCGGGTGATCGCGGNGCGCAAGCGTCGAGGAAAGTCCGGACTCCACAGGGCACGGTGGTGGGTAACGCCCACCCGGGGTGACCCGCGGGACAGTGCCACAGAGAGCAGACCGCCTCGAGTGATCGAGGTAAGGGTGAAAGGGCGGTGTAAGAGACCACCAGCGCGGTAGGTGACTGCCGTGGCTCGGCAAACCCCACCGGGAGCAAGGTCAAGTGGGCCGGTCCGCCGGCCTTGGTGGATGAGTGACCCGCTCACAATCCACTGGTAGACCGCATCAGGGTGCTGGCAACAGCACTCGCAGATGGATGATCACCGAATCGCCACCGCGAGGTGGCGAGGAACAGAATCCGGCTTATAGGCCGACTCGTCCCCTTCCCACTGGAAATAAAAAATTTATGCCAAAACAGGTCACAGACAGGACTAGCCCCCAACCTCCAGGTTGCGGACTTTCTGAGCAGTTGCATAGCCGTAAAGAAATGGAGTCCATTGATATTTTTCAGTTAGTAACCAGCAGCAGTATTGTCTTGTTGGTTGATAAATATCTGCGCGCCTGCAGGGTTACCGTCTTGAATATTGCCGATCGTTGAGCGACATGCGGAAAACACCATAAAAAGGTCACATTCAGCACAGAGTTCGACGTAATCGCCGGCCTTCGCACTGGTTGTTCCATCATGGATGAACCCATCCTCATCAACGAACGATTTCTCAAAAAAATTCCAGGGGGGCGGAGTAATCTGAACGACGATGCCGGCAT
>NZLD01000048.1 GCA_002694095.1 Micrococcales bacterium
GAGCCGTGCTCGGCGCTCGATCCGACATCGACGTTGAAGATTGAAGAAACCATCAGAGAGTTGTCCAAAGACATCACCATCGTCATCGTCACCCACAACATGCAGCAGGCTGTGCGGGTATCCGACTACACGGCGTTCTTCCTTGCGGCGGAGAACGAGCCCGGGTACGTCATCGAACAGGGGCCGACGACGGACATCTTTGGGAGCCCACGGGATCAACGAACTCTGGATTACGTCAACGGACGTTTCGGTTAAGGCTGCGTTCACCTGGTAACGCAGAGTTCACCTAAACGTTGACGGTCGGATACGGAAACTGGGAAGAGAGTTCAGGTGGCGCTCCTAATTTCCTCACGTCAGTTTCCAACAGATAGGAGTTTCATCGTGCGACGAATGATCGCCATTGTCGCTGGAACAGCCCTCGCCGCAGGAACAGTGGCCATGGCTTCTCCGGCAAGCGCAGACGAGAACATCGCCGGTGGCGGCGCTTCCTTCCCCTATGTTTTCTTGTCCCAGTGCCTCACCGATTTCAACGCTTCCCAGAACAACTTCAACATTGAGTACACATCGACGGGCTCGGGCACCGGTAAGGGCAACTTCACTAAGGGAACCTTCGTTTACGCGCAGAGTGACTCGAAGTTCAAGCCGGGCACGGATCCCAGCTGGGGATGGACCTACATTCCCAACATCGGTGGGGCGATCACCTTCCCGATCAACCTCAAGAATAAGAACACCGGCCGATCATTGGGCTCGGCTATCCAGTTGAGGCAGAGCACCTTGACAAAGATCATGGCCGGCAAAATCACGGAATGGCGTCACCCCGAAATCCTGAAGTCCAACCCGAGAATCGCGGCTGGAATCCCGAAGAAGAACATCACCGTGGTCTACCGAGCTGACAAGTCCGGCACCACTAACAACCTGCTTCAGCACTTCAACTCGTGGTCGCCATCGATCTGGAGTTCCGTCGAGGACATCATGTCAACGGCGTTCCCCGGTGGAAAGCCTCCGTCAAACTCCATCTCCGGAAACAAGAACGCTGGAGTTATGGCGCAGATCCAAAAGACCGACGGCGCCATCGGCTACGTCGACCTTGGTGACGCGAAGGGCTACCCGGCGGCACGGATCCAGAACAAGAAGGGTCAGTACGTCGCTCCCTCCTCTCGCAGCGCAGCGCGCAACCTGGCGAACCAGACAGACGTGCAGTCCAGCGGGCTCGTTGACCTGAATTACAACGTGAACGTGAGTGGCGCGTACCCGATCGCGATCTTCAGCTACGGCCTGGGTCGCACGGATGGCAAGGGCCCGAACGGTCTGGGTGTCCGGCAGTTCCAGGACTACGTCATCCAGAAGTGTGGTCCCTCACGGGCATCCTCACTCGGGTTCGTACCCGTGGGTGGCAAGGTTCTTGCCAAGGCCAAGGAACTCGTCCGCAAGATCAAGTGACGTAGGGAATTGACAGACAAGTGAATATGCGCGAGAGGGCGATGCTCGACCCACGACGTGGTCGCGGCATCGCCCTCTCGGCATTTGCATTCGCCGTTGCCGCCACAGCGTCCGCCTGCACCCCACCGATGCCGCCGGATGTCTTGGCCGCGCAGGCCGAATCGCAGATCGAGTGCCAGACAGGCTCCACCGATGTCTCGGTCCCCGACAATCTTTTCGGTGCGATGACCTTCGTCGGTGATGCGTTGACTGCGGTCTGTCCCGATCAGACTCTGATGGAAGTAGGGCCGCAAGAGCCGGCCAAACTCAAGGTCGTCGATGGGACACCATCCCCTGATGATGTGTCGGACTTCACCGCCGGGTGCCCAGCGGGAGATGTCATCTACGTCCCGCTGTATAGCTACCCCGTAACCCTCGCGTACAACATCTTCGGGCTCGAGGGATTGGTCCTGACCCCGGAAGCGGTCGCGGGGATTCTGACGGGCTCCATTACCTCGTGGGAGGACCCGGCGATCACCGATGCGAATGAGGGCTTTGACCTATCCGGGCTGCCTGCCATCGAGGTGTACACGGTCGACCAGGATCGAGGGTCGGTCCAGGCAATGACCACCTGGTTATCGGAGGAAGCACCGCAATCGTGGTCGGACGGAACACTCGAACGCCTACCCGGGAACATCACCTTCGGCTCGTCCTTGGAAATGTCCGAGGAGCTCGCCTTCATGGAAGGCGCCGTCGCCATCCTTCCCGTTTTTGAAGCGTTCAACGCTTTCGTTCCGACTGCCGCCTTCCCCGTGACCTACGGCGACGAAGGCGGAGCAGAGGAAGAACTCATCGCCTACCCGGATGATCCCCAACTCGCGAAGATCGGATCCGGAGCGATGGCGCTGTCGGTCGATGACCAGGGGAACATCGCCGCTACCCCCGCGGTTGGTGGCATCCCCGATGATGAGATTTTCGATCTCGCAGCCTCCAAGATCATCCTTCAGGAAGACCAGCCCGTTATTGGTTGGCCCGTGTTGGGAACCGGGCATCTGCTCGTGTGTGACGACCCGGCGGACCCGCTGCCCCTGTCGGTAGCCCAATATGCACTGCGACTTGCCGGCCAGGGCGCTCTGGAGACGTACGGCCTCACGCCGCTTCCTGAGCCAGTAAGGATTGAGACGTTCGAGCCGTTGAAGGTCACCGTCGCTGAAGAGGACTAGGCGAGATTGCTCGTTCCGCTGTCGTGCGATGAGTGTTGTGGCGAGCTATGTGTGCGAAGAGCGGTAGCGCTCCCACGACTGGTGGATCTCGATCTCCGCGTCTGAGCGCCCCACCCAGGTAGCGCCTTCCACTGACTTGCCCGGCTCGAGGTCTTTGTACACCTCGAAGAAGTGCTGGATTTCTAGTCGATCGAATTCGGCGACGTGATGGATGTCGCGGACGTGTTCCATGCGCGGATCTCCAGCAGGGACGCACAAGACCTTGTCGTCTCCACCCGCCTCATCGGTCATGCGAAACATCCCGACGGCTCGACAGCGGATTAAGACGCCGGGGAAAGTCGGTTCCTGCACGAGAACGAGGGCATCGAGTGGATCTCCGTCCAGGCCGAGTGTGTCGTCGATGTAGCCGTAGTCGTGGGGGTACCGAGTGGAGGTGAACAGCATCCGATCCAGCCGAATCCGGCCAGTCTCGTGATCCATCTCGTACTTGTTTCGACTGCCCGCGGGGATTTCGATCGTTACATCGAACTCAAGGGGTTCCACTGCCACTCCTTTCGTGGGAGACGATGCCGACCGAGGGTTGATGACCTCTGCGTAGGGTAGTAGCAAACACGGAAGGGTCGAATCGTGCAGCCAGCAAGAACCAGGTCACGAAGCCTCGCTGCGGTGCTCTCGCCCGTTGCGGCCCTCGCCCTCGCACTGCCGCTAGCGCTTCCTGCCGAGGCTGCCGACAGCCTGCCGTCACCGTCACCGTCACCGTCATCCACTCCGTGGTCCGCCGTATCGGCAGATGGGGGTGCCGTTCCCACGCCGAGCGCGGTCCGTTCCCGGATCGACGATCTGGCCCAGCAGAAATCCTTGAAGAAGTCAGGCGTCGTGGTTGTCGACCCGGGAACCGATCAAGTTCTTTATGGCAAGCAGGTATCCCGGGCCCTCGTTCCGGCATCGGTCACCAAGATCTTGACGGCCGCCGCTGCTGTGGAAGTCCTGGGGGCGAGCACGCGCCTTGCGACCAGAACGACAGAACAAGCCAATGTGGTGTATTTGATCGGTGGTGGAGATGCGACGCTGCCTCGATCGCTTGCATCGGATGCGCAGCCGAACGGCCCGGCTTCCCTCAGGCGCCTGGCCCGGAGCACCGCCACTGCTCTTGGGGGAACCACCAAAGTCGATGTCGTCTTCGATGACTCCTTGTTCACCGGGCGTCCACTCGGACCCGGCTGGGCGAAGAGATTTCCGAATGCAGGAGTGGCCGCCCCCGTGTCGGCGCTCATGATCGATCAAGGCCGAAAGTCCCGATCGAGTCGCGCCCGGGTCGCCGATCCTGCCAAGCGCGCCGCTCAGGTTTTCGCCAACATTTTGGAAAACCGGGGAGTATCGGTTGGACGAGTCTCGCGTGGACGCGCACCCGATTCAGCCAAGGAACTCGCGATGGTCGAATCCGCCACGGTCGGGGAAATGGTGCAGCGCATGCTCACTGAATCCGACAACGACGTCGCGGAGTCACTCGGGCATCTCGTTGGCAAGGGGCTTCTCAACGATGGTTCCTTCGCCGGTGGAGCCCGCGCCACCAGTCAGGTTCTCTCCCGTGCCGGGATCGACACCCAAGACCTCGCCCTCTTCGATGGCAGCGGCCTGTCCCCACGGAACCGCGTTTCCCCCGTGACGATCGCCGACGTGCTCACCGATGTAGCAACAGAGCGGCGGTGGACCGAGCTTGCTCAGGGGTTGGCGGTGGCCGGCGTCACCGGGACGCTGGCCAACCGCTTCACTACAAAGGCGACCTCGTCCGGTCGTGGAGTCGTCCGAGCCAAAACGGGAACACTGACCGGTGTTGCTGCGCTCGCTGGAATCGTCATCGACGCGGATAAGCGACCGATCGTTTTCGCCATCATTGGCAACAACATCACCTCGCAGGCCCGAGCTCGCGACACAATGGACCGAATTGCCAGCCAACTCGCGAAATGTGGGTGCTCATCGTGAAGCTCGACAACCCGATCGTTCTCCCGGTCAACCAGTTCGATCACTTCTATCGGGGTGGGGATCGCATCGGTGCGCTCCGGCACGGCCCCGGAGGCCCCCGACGCCCGGAAGAGTGGATCGGATCGGCAACAGCCCGGTTCGGTCAGGCCCCGGCCGGCCTGACGGTGCTGCCCGATGGCACGACGCTCGCAGAAGAGATCGGCGCGGACCCGGCAGCGTGGCTCGGAGCCGAGCACGTCGAGCGTTTCGGCACCAGCACCGAGTTGCTTGTCAAACTTCTCGACCTGGGGCAACGCCTTCCCGTCCACCTCCACCCCAATCGGCAGTTCTCCCGTACCCATCTCGGCTTGGCTCACGGAAAGACCGAAGCCTGGTACGTGCTCGATGCTCCTCCCGGAGCGAAGGTGGGGGTCGGCTTCGCCAGCCAGATGTCCATCGATCAGGTTCGCGATTGGGTGATGAATCGCGACAGTTCGTCCTTGTTGTCCGCACTTCGAACCCGAGAGGTGCGTCCGGGTGACGCAATGCTGGTGCCTTCCGGCCTCCCGCACACCGTTCCGGATGGGGTGTTTGTTTTGGAACTGCAGGAGCCAACCGACCTGTCGATCCTGCTCGAGTGGGATGGGTTCGCCGTCGATGGCTTCTCGGACGGACACCTCGATCTCGGATTCGATACCGCTTTGCAGGCGGTCGATACCAGCGCCGTATCCGACTCGGACCTGGACAAGTTCGTTGTTCCGCGCGAGGAGATTGACGTCGGAGCACTGACATCAGCGCTGCCCGCCGAGGCTGATCCGTACTTCCGCCTGCATCGGATTGCCCCGCAGTCCGGGGGGGTGCAGGTGGAGGCTGGTTTCGCCATCGCGATCGCTGTCGACGGTAGAGGCGTGTTGTCTGCCGGTGGCAGCGGTCACGAGATCACCCGAGGTGATGCACTCCTGATGCCCCACGCCGCCGGCGACTGGTCGGTCTCTGGAGACGTGACGGTCATGGTCTGTCGTCCGCCCGATCCGAGGGCACCGGAAGCGCCGCGTTGAGCCCACCGTCTGCTTTCACCAGCCCGGCTGTGGACTGGAGTCTGGCATCTGCGGTTGCGGGGCGGTTCGCGCCGGAGGGCCCCCAGATTTCATCGCGAGATGCTCACGATGCGGTCGCCGAGATCAAGGAGCACGCCCAACAGGCCCAAGAACACGTTCGCGACGTCACTGGCCTGATCGCCCACGATGATCACCGTGTGGTCGTGGTGGATCGACGCATGTGGATCGATTCCAATCTGCGCGCACTCGATTCCATCTTGGACATGTGGCCGGCATCGAAAGAGCGGCTGGAGGAGTCCTCGACCGTGACACGTGCGGTTGGTCCACGCGTGATGGCTGTTCAACTCGGAGCGGCCCTGGGATGGTTGAGCGGCAANATTCTCGGCCAGTACGAGGCGCTNGCTGACCCTGGGCGGCTGNTGCTTGTGGCGCCATCGATCGTNCAGGTGGAGCGNTCNCTCGACGTAGACAGTCGNGACTTNCGCCTGTGGGTGTGCCTGCACGANGAAACCCATCGGGTTCAGTTCGGAGCCGTTNCNTGGCTNAAAGGTCACTTCACGGGTCTGGTCATGAAGGCGCTNGACGCGTTCGACGAGACCACGCCNGTGGATCGGCTGGGGGCTGTCCTTACCGAACTGCTGGCGGCCGTTGGANAACGNCGGACACCCGACCTGATGTTNGCCCTGCAATCGGCCGAGCAGCGTGCNGTCGTNGAAGANNTCACGGCNTTCATGTCCCTGCTGGAGGGGCACGCGGATGTAGTGATGGACGAGGTCGGCCCGCGCGTCATTCCTTCCGTGGACGTTATCCGTGAACGATTCGAGGCGCGTCGATCGTCAGCCGCCGATGCGCGCGGGGCCGATTCGGTATGGCGACGNGTCCTCGGCATGGATGCAAAGCTTCGTCAGTACCGCGAGGGAGCGGCCTTCGTTCGCGCCGTGGNGAACGATGGGGGCATGGCGGCGATGAATCGGGTGTGGGCCGACCCGGGCAATGTGCCGACNCTCGGCGAGATTCGCGAACCATCGCTATGGCTCGATCGAATGCGCGGTGCTGCGGCGTGACACACGTGAGCCCGGAGGCTCAACGTTTGCGGCGCGCGGTCGTCGACTGCATCGAAGTCGCCCCGGTGATCGTCGGATGCTCCGGCGGGCCGGATTCGCTNGCCCTGGTCGCCAGCGCGGCCTGGGCGGTGCCGAGCGTGGGCCACGAGGTGCACGTGGTCATCGTCGACCACGGACTCCAGGCGGATTCGGCCCGCGTTGCGCACAATGCNNGGGACATCGTCCGNCANTGGGGAATCGACAACGTCGTGATCGAACGNGTGCAGGTCGGNNCCCAGGGGGGACCGGAGGCGGCGGCCCGCACAGCCCGNAGGGCTGCGCTCGNNGACGTGGCGTCGCAGCGCGGCATTAATCAGATACTNCTTGCCCACACCCGAGAAGATCAAGCNGAGACCGTCCTCCTGCGGTTGGCACGNGGATCGGGAGCNCGGTCCATTGCGTCCATGACGCCATGTGACCCGCCGTGGCATCGACCATTTCTCGATGTGCCGCGCGACGTTGTGCATCGCGNCGCTCGCGAGTACCTCGAGCCGCTGGGNGTCGAGGCNTGGGANGANCCGCACAACCACGATCCGGAGTTCACTCGCGTNCGCGTCCGAGAGGCNATGACGCTCATGGAGGAGAGATTGGGTCCNGGCTTNGTTCCCGGGCTCGCGCGCTCGGCCCACCTTCTCNCNGANGATGCCGATGCGTTGGAGGCGTGGGCGCANGGAGCATTCGACCGCTGGGTTNACGTGACGAAGGGCGAGTGCGGCGTCGATGTCGAAGCGATTGCCGGCCANCCNCGAGCNGTTCGGACCCGNCTCATTCGACTGATGCACCANGCCGTNCTGGAATCGGAGGACTCTCTCGATTTCGACCACGTGCAACATGTGGAAGCGATGATCTCGACATGGAAAGGTCAAGGCCCAGCNCAACTGCCGGGTGCGATCACCGCGAGAGTTGAGTATGGAAGGCTTACGTTTCACCGCGGATCTTCGGGAGAGATGAGTGCAACCTGACAACGTCGAGGGAGACCTCGCCCACGTACTACTGACCGAGGANCAGATCAGCGACCGCATTGCGGAANTCGCAGCCGAGATCGACGAGGCCTACCAGGGGCGAGACCTTCTCCTCGTCGGCGTTCTCAANGGGGCTGTCATGGTGATGGCTGATCTCGCGCGGGCGTTGAGCATTCACGCCAACATGGACTGGATGGCGGTGTCGTCGTACGGATCCGGTACGACGAGCAGCGGCGTGGTNCGGATTNTGAAGGATCTNGACGGGGACGTNGNNGGTCGGGACATCNTGATCGTTGAAGACATTCTCGATTCCGGTCTCACCCTGTCGTGGCTGTTGAAGAACCTTCGGTCGCGCAAGCCGGCATCGNTCGAGATNTTCACNTTGCTGCGCAANCCAGACGCCGTCAAGGTGGANGTCGAACCCAGGTACGTCGGNTTCGATATCCCCAANGAGTTCGTCGTNGGCTACGGNCTCGACTANGCCCAGAGGTACCGNAATCTTCGGTGNGTGGGGACGCTGTCCCCGCACGTNTANAGCAGCTGACGGTCGCCGATGTTCGCGCTCGGCGCAGGGCTGGTGAGCCCCGACCCGGATGCNGGCCGAACCAGGTCGGTTACCGTTNAGAGGTGGATGTGAGNCGTTTCCTGCGAGGACCGATNTTCTGGATCGCGATGGCNGTCATCGCGGTTCTGGTNGGTTCGAGCCTGATCTCNGGCATCGGTGCCCCCGACGAGGTGGACACCGGCGAAGCCATTTCCGACATCACGTCNGGAAATGTCGATACCGCNACNNTGATTGACCGTGATCAAGTTCTGGAATTGACCCTCAGGAACGGTGACGANGTGCGGTCGCACTTCATCACCGGCCAGGGNGTGGAATTGCAGAACCTCCTGCAGGAGAAGACCGACGCCGGNCAACTTCCCGGCGGNTACAACGTNGTGGTCCCGAGCGAGAACCTGCTGGTCACCTTGTTCATCTCCCTCCTGCCGTTTGCGCTNCTNATCTTGTTGATGGTCTTCATCTTCAGNCAGATGCAAGGCGGNGGCGGCCGCCTGATGAACTTCGGNAAGTCNAAGGCCAAGGCGATCACGAAAGACATGCCNCAGACCACNTTNGAAGACGTCGCCGGTTCCGATGAGGCNGTCGAAGAGCTGGTCGAGATCAAGGACTTCCTNTCCGACGCNGANCGNTTCCAGAAAGTGGGAGCGAAGATCCCCAAGGGTGTGTTGCTGTACGGACCNCCGGGTACGGGCAAGACCCTCCTCGCGCGTGCGGTTGCAGGTGAAGCGGGCGCCCCGTTCTACTCGATTTCCGGTTCGGANTTCGTGGAAATGTTNGTNGGTGTTGGTGCGAGCCGTGTCCGNGACCTCTTCGAGCAAGCAAAAGCGAATGCGCCGGCGATCATCTTCATCGATGANATNGACGCNGTCGGCCGGCATCGTGGCGCTGGCCTNGGCGGAGGTCACGATGAGCGTGAACAGACCCTGAANCAGATGCTCGTCGAGATGGACGGGTTCGACGTGACCGGNGGTGTCATCCTCATCGCGGCCACGAACCGACCGGACATCCTCGACCCCGCCCTGCTACGACCCGGTCGCTTCGACCGACAGATCGCGGTGGAGCGTCCCGACCTCAACGGTCGGTACGAAATCCTGAAAGTGCACGCCAAAGGCAAGCCGATCACGGACGATATCGACCTGATGGCGGTAGCACGTCGCACTCCCGGTTTCACAGGCGCGGACCTTGCCAACGTCTTGAACGAAGCGGCGCTGCTCACCGCGCGTTCAGACAAGACGTTCATCGATGATGAGGCTCTCGACGAGGCGATTGATCGGGTGATCGCCGGACCGCAGAAGCGCACGCGAGTGATGGACGAACATGAGAAGACCATCACGGCGTATCACGAGGCCGGGCATGCGCTGGTCGCGGCTGCCCTGCCGGGCAACGATCCCGTGCACAAGATAACGATCATGCCGAGAGGGAGAGCGCTCGGCTACACGATGGTTCTGCCGGATCAAGACAAGTACTCCACCACGCGAAGCGAGATGCTCAATCAACTCGCATACATGCTCGGGGGTCGTGCCGCCGAGGAGTTGATCTTTCACGATCCGACGACGGGTGCGGCCAACGACATCGAGAAGGCGACGTCTGTCGCTCGATCCATGGTGACGCAATTCGGCATGACGGAGCGCCTGGGTGCCATCAAGTACGGCCAGGAGCAGAGCGAGGTCTTCCTCGGTCGAGATATGGGCCACATGCGGGATTACTCGGAAGAAGTCGCCGCCGCCATCGACGAAGAAGTCCGCGGCTTCATCGAAGCCGCTCACCAGGAGGCCTACGACGTCCTCGTCAACAATCGAGAGATCCTCGACGCTATGGTCCTCGCGCTCCTCGAGCGCGAGACCTTGGATAAGGCCGAAATCGAAGAGATCTTTGCCGAACTGAAACTCCAGTCGCCGCGTCCAGCCTGGACCGGCTCGGCTCGTCGAGCACCGGACACGCGGGGCCCCATTCCTTTTCCACCAGCATCATCGAACGGGCACAGTTCATCTTCGGCTATCGAGCCGGCCTTGAACGAGTCCCGAGACCCCGACGCTCAGTAGATTGACGCATGGCCATCAATCCAGTGGGCACCGACACCGGTGCCGCGGCAGGGGAGTACGACGCTGACGCCGTNGCCGCCGCGATCCGTCANNTGCTGATCGCCATAGGNGANGACCCNGACCGNGATGGACTGCGCNANACNCCGGAGCGTGTNGCACGAAGNTACGCAGAGATGTTCGGTGGGTTGCGACAAGATCCCGAAGANGTCTTGACGACGGTGTTCGATGTGGGNCACGAGGANCTCGTGATCGTCAAAGACATCCAGCTCTACAGCACCTGCGAACACCATTTGCTGCCGTTNTACGGANTCGCNCACGTCGGCTACATCCCCAACGCGTCCGGTCAGATCACCGGACTGTCGAAACTGGCGCGCCTTGTNGATGTTTTCGCACGCCGCCCTCAGGTGCAAGAGCGTCTCACCACCCAGATCGCTGATGCGATCGTACGGATCCTTCAGCCGCGCGGAGCGATCGTCGTTGTCGAAGCCGAGCACACGTGCATGTCNGTTCGCGGAGTACGCAAAGCTGGATCGATGACGGTCACGAGTGCCATGCGAGGCACTCTGTTGAACGCGGCGACGCGCGCCGAGGCGATGGCGCTAATCAAGGNTCGGTAGNTGTGTCGGCGTTGCCGGTATCCAGGCTGGACCCTCGAATGCCGGTGGTGTGGGGCGTTGTCAATGTCACGCCTGATTCATTTTCCGATGGGGGCCGCTTCTCGTCGACCGATATGGCGATCCGGCACGGACTGTCCCTCGTCGATGAGGGCGCCGATGTTGTGGATGTAGGAGGGGAATCCACGCGCCCGGGAGCCACTCGTGTGTCGATCGACACCGAGATGAACCGCGTCCTGCCGGTCGTCGCCGGGCTTGTCGAAGCCGGCGTGACCGTCAGNGTCGACACGATGCGTGCCGACGTGGCNCGNGAAGCGGTCAATTGTGGAGCCAGNATNGTNAACGATGTCAGTGGCGGNAGGTCGGATCCNAAGATGCANGCCGNNGTCGCGGACCTTGCCGTTCCCTANGTGCTCATGCATTGGCGTGGTCACTCGGTCGANATGAACGACAAGGCCGTGTATCGCGACACCNTGCGCGAGGTGCGTCGCGAGATCGANGAGCAGATCGNTATCGCGACCGCCCAGGGAGTGGATCCGACGNTGATCATNGTCGACCCGGGAATCGGTTTCGCGAAAGAAGCAGAGCACAACTGGGAGTTGCTGCGGTCGGTGGATGCCCTCGCTAGTGGCCAAGCACCGATCTTGGTGGGAGCTTCTCGCAAGAGGTTCCTTGGATCGCTGTTGGCGGGTAAGGACGGTGCCCCGCGAGAGGTGGATGAACGNGATACCGCTACGGCGGCCTTNAGTGCNCTGTTGGCGTTCNGGGGAATATGGGGGCTGCGTGTNCATGATGTCCGTGCCACCGTGGATGCTGTCTTGGTAGCTCGGGCACTNAGGTTCGNGGATTAGGAATCGGTAGGTGAAANGGTGACGGGTGTCGATCNCATNGAGATCTNCGGCATNAGCGGTCGNGGGTANCACGGAGTACTCGAGTCGGAGCGCGTCGCNGGTCAGGATTTCAGCGTCGACCTGATTCTNGGTGTCGATCGCNCNGGTAGCAGNGACANNCTCGCGGACACGGTCNATTACTCGGTGGTTGCTGAGCGNGCCCACGCGGTCCTCACCGGAGAGCCTGTCGATCTCATTGAAACGGTGGCCGAGCGAATCGTCGATGCGTGCCGAGACCTTCCCGGGATTTCCTTCATGGAGGTGGCGGTGCACAAGCCCGAAGCCCCGATAGCCGTCCCGTTTCGTGACGTCGTTGTTCGGATTCGCCGAGAGTTTCGCTGACGTCGATGCGCTACGTCATCGGGATCGGCTCGAACATGGGGGACTCCGTCTCCATCGTTCGGCGCGCCATCGACGAGATCGAGGCGACCTTCGACATCGATGTCGACGAGCNNTCGTCGCTGTANCGAACANGACCGNTGGGAGGNCCNGAGCAAGACGACTACATCAACGCCGTCGTCGTCATGCACTGTGACCGCGATCCGGACCGCGTGCTGGCGGGCTTGCAGGAAATCGAGCACGAGTTCGGACGGGTCCGGGATGTTCGGTGGGGCCCGCGAACCCTTGACCTCGACATCATCGCCGTNGACGACANGATCTCGGTCGATCCNGATCTCACNCTTCCGCACCCGCGAGCGCACGAACGGGCGTTCGTGCTGGTGCCGTGGCANGAGATCGACCCGGAGGCAACGCTTCCCCACCACGGTCCCATCGAGAATCTGNTCGATCGCCTCACGCACGNTGCCGAGGACGGCTCNAGGATTCCGTCGGCCTCGTCGGTCGTCGTGGTGNCAGNAGNCGACCAGGCNCCGGGGACATCANCATGAAGCCGACCTCGGCNCGTCTGCTTCTNGCGNTGACCATCTGCGGNGCNGTCGGAGGGTGGTCCCTCGTCGTCGTTGTCGAAGGGTTGACCGGCCGCGCTCTCNCGGTTCCTGTCCTNGCCGGCTCGGCGCTGTGGCTGTTGGCNATCGCCTTCGTNATCTGGGGGGCNGTGCTTCGTCCGCGNCTGGAAGCGCGAATTGACCCNACGACCCGCCCGGGGATCGATCCNCTTCCCGGACTGGTGGCAGCCCGNGTAGCAGCGATGGCTATGGCGGCGTGCCGNGTNTGTGCTGCNGTCGCCGGCGTCTACTCCGGGATCGCNATTGCGACGGTGNCCGGTGGTCTCGCGACACCGGCGGCATCGCAAGCTTTCTGGGCTTCCGTCCTGGCNGCTAGTGGTTCCGGNGTCGCTAGCGCNGCATCGTTGCGACTCGAGAGATCCTGCCTNCTCCCGTCGGGTGNCGANAACGACGATGAGTGACCTACAGTCCTCCCTATGAGCGAGACCTCNGACGTGCCTTTNGAAGANCTGCCNTTCGANGAGCTTCGNCATCAGGCGTTCAGCGTCGCCGAGCATCGGATGGATATCGGCTTCTTCACGGACCTTTTCGGGCACATGCCGGGAATGGTCGCGATCGAAGGAGAGCAGGGAGATCTCGGGGCCATCGGCGGCACCTTCATCGAGACCGTGCGGGCCGTGCGGGAGATGTTCGGATCCGGTGATCTCGACCCCGATACCGAGGCTCTNCTGCGCGCTCGCTTCGCTACCTACATCCGCGAACACCAAGNCGGATAGGTCTCATCGGTCCGCGTCACCGGTGACGAAGAAGAACGAGGCGACCGCTGCGGAGAGCGACNNAACNGGCACTCCCTCGAGTGNGAACTGCANGGCCTGCAGGTGGGCGAAGCTGGGGGTGCGCGCCTTCAAGCGAACCGGATAGACATCCCCATCGCTGACCAGAAGCCACCCGGCGATTCCCAAAGGATTCTGGGTCCACACGTGCACGACACTCTCGGGGCTGCGCAAAGTCTTGGGCAGTGNCACGGAGAACGGATCATCGGCAAGGTCGCGAAGCCTCGTTACGCAGTCACCGATGACTGTGGCGCTGAGACGAACGGATTCGACGAGGGATTGGTAGCGCGCATGAGCGTCTCCGTGCGTGAGAACAGGCGTGCTCCAGTCGATATCGATCTCGTTGTAGGCGAGGTACGGATCGTCTCGTCGGATGTCCCAATCCACTCCGCTTGCCTGACCGACAGCTCCAGAGCACGCGAACGTTCGCGCGGTGTGGTGGTCGAGTCGTGCCAATCCGTGCATGTCCGTGCACTCGTCGATGTATTCCCTCCACGAGACGGCGTGCTGCTGGGCAAGTGAAACGAGCTCAATGATCTGAATAAGCGAGGACTCGGGGAGCGCGTGTTCGAGCCCTCCTATCCGGTTGATCATGGGATGAACTCGTCCGCCGGTTGCGCGTTCTTGCCAATCGACCCACACCTCACGAAGGGCCAAGGCTCCCGGCGCTCCACGGGCACCGAGGAGCAGGGCACTCGCGCCGATGCGACCTGCCTCGGCAAGAAGCATGCGCGACCACGTGGCCCTTTCCGGCGGAACGATCCCGGTGGCCTTCTCGACGGCGAGTGCCACGCCGAGTTCTGAGGACACACCGGACAACCAATCGTGTCGGTTCGCCAACATCATGATCTGTCGGAAGTCGCGCGCTTCGAAGAGCTTTTCCGCGCTGCGATGCATGAGTCCTGGCCGGACCGCGGCTCCGGTGATCGTCCCCGAGGCGTCGATGTCGAGATCGATTTCCAGGCCGCCGTGGTTCCCCGGGTGATAGTCACCGAGGTCCAGAACTATCCGATCCTCGTTGGGCGAGCCGAGATAGCGGGCCATTCCGATGGCGGCCGTGACGTGAAGTGAATCGCTGTCCGTCACCCGACCATCGTTTCACTCAGTGCCGGGGTGGCAGGTGCGGGCGTGCAGGGTTCGATCAACCAATCGAACGATCCGAGATCGGGAGGCCACGACGCCAGCGACCGTGACCCCACCGCAGAGGTACTCAGCACATCGAATTGAGAGCGCACCGTGGCGTGCGGGGAAGCACAGGAATCGAGAGCCACATGTGAGGTGATGTTGACCGAGCCATCGGGTCGCGGGCGACAGGGGGCTCCGTCGACGAAGCCCTTGACTGTTCCACCGTCCCACAATCCTGAGCGCCGATCATCGAGTCGATGGGCGTAGTCGATGGCGATTGCGTGGCCGCTGGCGAGTATCCGGGTAAGGCGGCGCCATAGGAGATCACGCGGGAGGCCGACCTCACGACGTGCCAGCGGTTTCGTCGCCGGCCACCAGCGGTCCAGCCATGCACGTGCCTGGCTCGGCGATATCCCACCCAGGAGGGCCTCGGCGGCGGGGTCTGCGAGGTCCGGGCCCAGTACCTCGGCCCCGGTGGCGGCCTCGACCTGAACGATGCGTGGTCGGAGGTCATCATCGAGTTCGATCACCGGGCACGCCACGTCATCGAGAAACTCGTGGGCGATCACCAGGCCTGTGATGCGCCCGTCCATTCCAGTGATGTCCTCGACGTCGCGGGTCACGCGCACCTGGCGCCACAGAATGGCGGCGGGCAGGTCATCGGGTCGTGGCCGCACATCCACCCCCATAAGGGTGACCTCGTCGTCGACGAGTGCCGCGAGTTGGGTGAGAAGGGCTCCTGAGCCACTGCCGATGTCGACAATGCATCGAGGGAGCGAGCTGTCGGTGGCTGGGCGCGAGTGCTCAGGCGCCGGTGCAAGAAGCGCGGCGATTCGGCGGGCGATCGCCGCACTGGCGTCGATGGATGTGCGGAAATGCTGCTCGGGCGCATGGTGTGTGTAGAAGGTGTGATTGGCGTCGTTCCATGCATCGACCCACGTGCGAAGGGGAAGCGTCGACAGGGCATCGGACATGTCGGCACGCTAGTACCCCCCTAGGCTTCGGTGCTGTGAGCGACGCAGCGCCGTCTCGTTTGCGGATTGCCATCGTGGGCTCCGGTCGCGTCGGGGCGGTCCTGGGTGCCGCCTGGCATCGAGCTGGACACCGCATCGTGGGAGCGACAGCTCGATCGGAGACTTCTCGGCTTCGCGCCGACGCGCTGTTGCCGGGTGTCAGGATTGCCGACCCGTCAGCGGTTGCTGCCGACGCTGATCTCGTCCTCGTTGCTGTTCCCGATCCGGATCTGCCGGGTGTGGTGGAGGAACTCGTGGCATCCGGCTCGGTGGGTTCGGGGCAATTCGTTGTGCACCCCGCCGGCCGCTACGGCCTTCGAGTTCTCCAGCGCGCTACCGACGTGGGGGCGATTCCGCTTGCTATCCATCCGGCTCTTCCGTTGACGGGCACCACGGTGGATCTCGAGCGACTCTCGGGAGCTGCTTTCGGGGTGACGGCGCCGGAGGGAATGCGCACGGTAGCCGAGGCGCTGGTTGTCGAACTTGGTGCCGAACCGGTGTGGGTTCCGGAAGAGGCGCGTGGTCGGTACCACGCAGCGTTGGCTTTCGCAGCGAACTATTCGATGACCCTCGTAAACAGTTCCCTCGTGCTGCTTCGCGATGCGAATACTGAATCTCCCGAGAGACTTATCGGTCCGCTCGTGCGCGCGAGTGTCGAGACAGCACTCGAGCGCGGTGAGGGCGGTCAGACCGGTCCGATCTCTCGGGCCGATGACGCGACGGTGGCAGAGCACCTGGCATTGCTGAGCGAACAAGCACCGTTGGTGGCGCAGGCCTACCGTGCACTCGGTCTGCTGACCGTGGATCGGCTGCTCGATGCCGGAGTTCTCGACACCGAGCAAGCGTCTCGAGTGCTCCGATCTCTCGAGGAAACACCATGATCGTGACGCGCCTCCTGGACTCAGTGGATCGAGTGCAACGTCGTGTGTTCGTCCCCACCATGGGTGCGCTGCACGAAGGGCACCGGGAATTGATCAGGGTGGCTCGCCGGAACGTGGGAAGCGATGGAGAAGTAGTCGTCAGCGTCTTCGTGAATCCGACCCAGTTCGCGGCCGGGGAGGACTACGACTCGTACCCGCGAACTATGGAGGCCGACGAGGCCCTGTGTCGTCAGGAAGGCGTCGACATCCTCTACGCCCCCTCCGTCGACGACATCTACGGATCGAGTACGAGGAGATCCGCGGTAACCATCGACCCGGGACCTCTGGGCGATGAGTTGGAGGGCGCATCGCGACCCGGACACTTCAGCGGAGTTCTCACCGTGGTGGCTGTCTTATTCGCCAAGGTGCGCCCCGATGCTGCCGTGTTCGGCGAAAAGGATTTCCAGCAATTGGAACTGATCCGTCGCATGAACGACGACCTCGGGTTTGGCATCGATGTCATTGGTGTCGACACGGTTCGAGACGCCGATGGGCTCGCCCTGAGTTCGCGGAACTCGTATCTGACAGACGAACAGCGAGAAGATGCCCGGGCTATTCCCCAGGCACTTGCCGCCGGCCGAGCCGCCGCCTCCGCAGGACCAGATGCTGTGGTCACCGCGGCACAGCGTGTCTTGGATGCTGCCGGCATCACTATCGATTACCTCGATGTTCGAGGAAATGACTGCGAGTTGCTGACATCTCCCGGTACGGCGCGGTTTTTTGTTGCCTGTCTGGTGGGAACCACGCGGCTGATTGACAACTGCGCCGTGGAACTGGGGAGCGTGTGACGCGCATGGAGCATGCCCGCACTCGAATCCCCGGTCGTCTTGCCGCTCCTTCGCCCGGGTGGACCGCTCGGGCCGACGTGATCGTGGTGGGCTCAGGCGTGGCCGGCTTGACGACCGCCCTGAGGGTTCGGGCGCTGGGGCTGAGTGTCCTGTTGGTGACGAAGGCGACGGTGAACGAAGGCTCTACTCGGTGGGCCCAGGGTGGGATCGCGGCCGCTCTTGCGGATGATGATTCACCTGCCGAGCACATGCGGGACACCCTCGAAGCGGGTGGAGGGCTGTGTAATGAACGGTCTGTCGACATCCTGGTGACTGAGGGTCCGGATGCTGTTCGAGAACTCATCGCCTGGGGTGCGCACTTCGACACCGACCCGACAGGATCGATCGCGTTGACCCGTGAAGGTGGTCACCATCGCAATCGGATCGCTCATGCCGGAGGTGACGCAACGGGAGCCGAAGTGTCTCGAGCTCTCGTNGCGGCCGTCCGCGCTGATCCGGNAATTGATGTCGTGGANAACGCTCTCGTCCTTGACATCATCACGTCGGCGAGTGGCCGAACGGCCGGAGTAACGCTTCACGTGATCGGACCAGGTCAACGTGACGGTGTGGGCGCAGCATTGGCGCCATCAGTTGTCTTGGCGACTGGCGGTTTCGGCCAGGTATTTGGTCAGACGACCAACCCGTACGTGGCGACGGGTGACGGCGCGGCGTTGGCTCTGAGGGCGGGAGCGGCTGTCGCCGATCTTGANTTCGTCCAATTCCACCCGACCGTGTTGTGGTTGGGTCCGGTGGCGAAGGGGCAGCAGCCNTTGGTGTCCGAAGCGGTGCGNGGTGAGGGCGCGTTCCTNCTCGACGCTGACGGAAAGCGCTTNATGGTCGGNGAACACCCGATGGCTGATCTTGCACCCCGAGANGTGGTCGCCAAAGCGATCATGCGGCGCATGCGCGAGTCGGGAGCAGCCCACGTATGGCTCGATGGCCGCGAGCTGGGCGCCGATACCTGGGTTCACCGATTCCCCACCATCCTGGAGTCGTGCCGGATGCGCGGGATCGATCCGGTGAGCGACCTCATTCCCGTCTCTCCNGCGCAGCATTACGCCTCCGGTGGTGTTGTCACCGACACCGACGGCCGTTCCACGATTTCTGGTTTGTACGCCTGCGGGGAGGTTGCGTGCTCCGGTGTTCATGGAGCNAATCGCCTGGCATCGAATTCCCTGCTGGAAGGGCTTGTCTTCGCTCGGCGGATAGCCGACGCGATCGAGGTCGATCGAGCCGGGCGGGATGTTCCGGAGTCGAGTGACAACGATGTGGCCATGGGTGTGCTNGCCAACGANGTGCGTCGTCCGTTGCAGCAGACGATGGACGCGAACGCTGGTGTGTTGCGTAGTTCGCAGTCGCTGGCGAGCTGCGCGCAATGGTTGGACGATGCNCTCGACCAGNCCAGCGGAACGCCACGCACGGAAGACTGGGAGACGACNAATCTGGCAACNGTNGCTCGCGTGCTCGTCGAACACGCTCAGGCGCGTGAGGAGTCGCGAGGTTCGCACTGGCGCGAGGATCACCCAGATCCGCAGCCTGAGTGGCGGGTNCGCNTGGTCACGACGATGGATTNTCACGGGANTCTGCACACNGTGCGNCGTTCCCCCGATTGGTTGCCTGGATCACTCGAGGACTCGGAGGTNTANGTGCCGTACTCGANNCACGGATTGTCTGCCGAGACGGTCGCGTTGCTCACNGACGCGGGCCTTNGNCCCCTCGATGTTGAATCGTTGGCTGTCCGGGCCCTGGAAGAAGATGTCGACGGAGGCGTTGATGTCACAACGGTGGCGACCGTGCCCATGGAGCAGNGCGGGCGCCTNGCTCTGGTGGCTCGCGGTGGTGGAGTCGTCGCNGGGCTTGTGGTGGCTCGAGCGATCTTNGAANTGGTCTGCGGCGATGACATGACNTGTGANGTGAGTGTCGAGGAAGGTTCCCCTGTTGAGCCNGACACGGANTTGATGGCGGTGACATCNTCCACCCACAACCTCCTGCGGGCCGAACGGCCAGCGCTGAACGCAGTGAGCCACCTCAGTGGCATTGCGACCGCGACCCGCGCGTGGGTCGCNGCAATCGCCGACACCGACGCGAGTATTCGCGANACCCGCAAGACAACCCCGGGTCTGCGCGGCGTCGAAAAGTACGCGGTGCGTGCCGGTGGCGGTGTTAATCACCGCATGANTCTCGCCGATGCTGCNCTGGTGAAAGACAACCACGTGGAAGCGTCGGGNGGAGTAGANGAGGCCTTTCGCGCNGTGNGACGNGNGTTTCCCGAGATTCCCATCGAGGTGGAAGTCGACACCCTGGAGCANCTCGACGTAGCTATCGATGCNGGCGCTGACCTCATNCTGCTGGATAATTTNTCNGTGCAGGAAATGGCAGAAGCTGNTCGGCGGACATCGGGACGNGCGCTNTTGGAGGCATCCGGAGGGTTGACCCTTGACCAGGCNGCCGCTGTCGCCGCTACGGGGGTCGACTACCTTGCCGTNGGTGCANTGACGCACTCGTCCCCCGTACTGGACATCGGCGCGGANCTAACCGTGGTNAGTGAGGAGANCTNATGCTGCTGGCCGTCGATGTCGGAAACACGAACACTGTCCTGGGTCTNTTCACCGNGGNAGAACTTGTGCGGTCGTGGCGAATNACGACGCACGCNCGTGCNACCGGTGACGAAATGGNNTTGACNTTNCGNGGCCTNTTGGANGAGCAGCCNGAGATCACNGGANTGGNGCTCTGCAGCACNGTGCCGAGNGTGCTGCATGAGNTGCGGCCGATGTTGTCGTCCTTCTTCCACGAAATNCCGGTGGTGATTGTNGAGCCGGGNACAAAGACGGGNGTGCCGATCCTGACGGANAACCCCAAGGAAGTCGGTGCCGATCGCATCGTCAACACGCTCGCCGCCCATCAGCAGTTCGGNGGNCCGTGCATCGTNGTGGATTTCGGNACNTCCACCAACCTTGACGTGGTCTCNGCGCAGGGCGAATTTCTNGGNGGTGCCCTGGCNCCGGGNATNGACATCTCGCTNGAGGCGCTGTCCNCGAAGGCAGCGCAACTNNGNAAGGTCGANGTCGNTCGNCCNCGGTCACCNATNGGCAAGAACACGGTGGAGGCCTTGCAATCGGGCGCCGTCTTCGGATTTGCGGGACAGGTCGATGGTCTCGTTGATCGGATTATCGAGGAGATCGGACCGGTGACGGCGGTGGTGGCGACCGGGGGTCTGGCCTCGGTGGTCATCGGCGAATCGGAAACCATTACGCACCATGATCCTCACCTCACGCTCACCGGCCTTCGGCTGGTTTTCGAGCGAAATGTGGATTGAGGGAGTTCACTTCGTCGTGACGGACGGCGTCGGGCAGTGGGGTATCCAATAGCCTTACCCATCGTGGACGGCAGTGACCTCGAGGACGACCTCCCCGAACAGATGCGGATCCGTCGCGCCAAGCGCGAAGAACTGCAACGTCGAGGCATGGACCCCTACCCAGTGCAGTTGCCCATCACACACTCCATCGCTTCTGTGCGATCGACCCATGGCGATCTGGAAACGGATACGGCATCCGGAGAAGTCGCGGGGATCATCGGGCGGGTGATCTTCTCGCGAAATACCGGAAAGCTGTGCTTTGCAACCTTGCGAGCCGGCGATGGCAGTGAAATACAGGCGATGCTGTCATTGGACAAGATCGGTCCAGAAGCCCTGGACGCGTGGAAAGAGCTTGTGGATCTCGGTGATCAAGTCTTCGTGCGCGGCGAAGTCGTCACCTCTCGTCGCGGGGAGCTATCGGTCTTGGCTGACGAGTGGCGCATGGCGTCGAAGTCCTTGCGACCGCTGCCTGTTGCCCACAAGCCGCTGAGTGAAGAGGCCCGGGTTCGACAACGCTATGTCGACCTCATCGTGCGGCCGGAGGCAGCGCAGATGGCCCGGCTGAGAGTCGAGGCGGTCGCCGCCTTGCGATCGGACCTCACGAGTCGGGGGTACCTCGAGATCGAGACCCCCATGTTGCAGACGCAGCACGGTGGGGCTGCGGCTCGGCCCTTCACAACGCACTCGAACGCGTTGGACATGGATCTGTTCTTGCGCATCGCCCCCGAGCTCTTCTTGAAGCGCGCGGTTGTCGGTGGCTTGGAACGGGTCTTCGAGATCAATCGAAATTTTCGAAACGAAGGCGTCGACTCAAGTCATTCGCCGGAGTTCGCGATGCTCGAGTTCTACCAGGCGTATGCGGACTACCAAACGATGGCGACCATCACCCGAGAACTCATCCAGGGTGTTGCTCGCCGCATCAGCGGTAGTCAACAGGTTTCGCGCGCGGACGGATCGAGTATTGACCTGTCCGGTGAGTGGTCGATGATCGATCTGTACGACAGCGTTTCCGCCGCCGTTGGCGTTGACTTGTCTCCGCAGACACCGGTGTCCGAACTTGAGAAGCTATGCGAGCAAGCAGAGATTTCGGTCGCACCGACGTGGGTTGCGGGAAAGATGGTCGAAGAGTTGTTCGAGCACCACGTCATTCCGTCGCTCACCATGCCGACCTTCGTGATGGATTACCCCGTCGATACTTCGCCGTTGGTCCGGGCGCATCGATCNAAGCCNGGCGTTGTTGAGAAGTGGGANCTNTACGTCGGCGGAGTCGAGCAAGCCACCGGGTANTCGGAATTAGTCGACCCTGTCATTCAGCGAGACAGNCTCACCGAGCANGCGAGTCTGGCCGCCCGCGGAGANGACGAGGCCATGAGTGTCGANGAAGATTTCCTTCGGGCGCTGGAACACGGTATGCCGCCCTGTGGTGGNGTTGGATTGGGAATCGACCGCCTGCTGATGAACCTCACCGGTTACGGAATTCGGGAAACCATTTTGTTCCCGCTGGTGAAGCCGGAACGAAAGTGAACCTTCCNNGCATCCGCCCCGCTCGAACGCNNGACGTTCGCGCNATCCGNNGTCTGATCGANGAGTATTCCGGTGATGGCCACCTTCTTGCGAAGGCGGCCGTGACGATTTTNGAGGACATNCAAGAGTTNGTTGTCNTNGAAGTCGACGGNGAGGTNGTGGGNTGTGGTGCGCTGCACGTTATGTGGGAGGACNTGGCAGAGCTNCGAACCGTCGCTGTCGCCGGGACGCACGTGCGGTCGGGNATCGGCTCGATGATCGTTACTGAATTGATTNAGCGAGCACNAGACTTGGGTATCCNGCGNTTGTTCTGCCTCACATTCATGGTCNACTTCTTNGTCGAGCATGGATTCGGTGAAATCGACGAGGCTCCNGTGGATCACGACGTATACGAGCAGTTGCTGCAGTCATATGACGAAGGTGTGGCCGAGTTTCTTGGCCTCGAGCGCGTGAAGCCCAACACCTTGGGCAATCATCGAATGCTGCTCNAACTTCGATAGNGGAAGCCGANGACAACGTAGGGCGATCAGCCGGTGTTGCGTAAGCCCGTGGCGATTCCGTTGATGGTGACCGATAGGGCCCGCTGAAGTTCGACGTCAGGATCGGTCAAGCGGCGNCTGCGCTCAAGAAGNGAGATCTGNAGAGAGTGCAGCGGNAGAAGATACGTATCGCGCGTGGCNAGAGTCCGGCGCAGGGTCGGATTGTCTTCGAGCAACTCCTGCTGTCCGGTGACNAGCAAAATCTGTTGCGTAGTGCGCNCNTGCTCTTCNGTGATGGCGTCGAACACGTGATGCAAATCCNCGGGCACCAGACGATCGACGTANTGNTTGGCAACCTCNAGATCNGTCTTCACCANTGTCATGGCGACGTTTGAGATGAAGTTCGCGAAGAAGTGCCANTTCTCATACATATCGGTGAGTTCGGCGTCGAAGCCGGCTGCNCGCNCCGCCTCCAGGCCGGAGCCAACACCGAACCAACCGGGAACGATCTGTCGCGACTGAGTCCAACCGAACACCCAGGGAATCGCTCGCAGATCGTTGATGCCGCTGCTGCCGTCNGGACGTCGTGCNGGTCGCGATCCGAGATGCATCGCTCCGAANTCTTCGACCGGTGTGGACAACGAGAAATAGCGTGGTAGGTCGGGATCCTCGACCAGGGCGCGGTAGCTCGATTGGGCATGCGTGGACATGGTGTCCATCACGTCATCCCAGCGCGCGATCTGACTTTCCGACTGTCGTGAGTGACGGTGAAGAAGGGAGGCATCGAGTACCGCCGCGACCATCTGCTCGAGATTGTCGCGAGCTAGGGCCGGGACGAGGTACTTGTCGCTGATTACCTCTCCTTGCTCGGTGACCNTGATCTGACCNTCGAGCACNCCCCATGGCTGNGCCAGGATCGCCTCGTACGTGGGCCCGCCGCCGCGGCCTACCGTTCCTCCGCGACCGTGGAAAAGGCGCAGGCGGACGCCGTGCCGAGCCGTGACGTCTCGTAGTCGGCGCTGAGCGAGGTGAATCTCCCACTGTGACGATGTGATTCCGGCATCCTTATTGGAGTCGGAGTAACCCAGCATGACCTCTTGCACATCACCCCGCGAGGCAACGAGGGATCGATAGACCGGATGCNGCAGNAGCTGATCGATGATGACGTCNGCATTGCGCAGNTCCTCGGCCGTCTCCAGCAANGGAACGAAGCCNACTCGAGATGTCCCCGTGGATGTGTTCACCAAGCCTGTCTCNCGTGCCAGCACCACGGCGGCCAGGATGTCGTCGGCNCCTCGAGTCATGGACACGATGACGGATTCAATGGGTCGGGTNCCGTAGGTATCGAGTAGCTCGCGGACGGTTTCCATGGTCCGGTAGGTCACCGTGGNGGCCTCATCNAGCGNCGGTGGTTGCGGAGACAGTGGNCGNAGNGCACTGAGCTCGTCNGCNANNAGNGTCGTGCGTTCCTCGCGATCNAGATCNNCGTAGCCGAAACCGAGACGCTCGAAAAGTTGCCGGAGNGTGTCATGGAACTTCTGNGCGTGNTCNCGNATGTCCANNGTGGCGAGCGGTAACCCAATTGANGCGACCACTCGGATGGACTGATCCAGAATTCCGTGTGCTGCCAGTTGACCNCGGTGCTGGAGNAGATCNTCACGGATCANNAGAAGGTCANCGAGAAGTTCTCGGGTGCTGTCGTAGTCGCGNCCNACNCGGTGTGGCCCCCGGTCGTGCAAGCGCTCTCGCGTGAGTCGCAGGCGCATTCGGATGATGGTGAGTTTGAGTCGNACCGGTTCTTCNGCNTTGATCCGCAGGAAGCGTGGATCGAGATCNGGNAGGAAGCGCAAGTCGGATTCGACAGAGTCGCGGAGTTTGTCACTGNCGCCGGCAATGCGTTCGGAGATNGANAGATCTTCCAGCAAACGATCGATGTGTGGCATCANGTTCAGTACTGCNTGATCACGCTGAAAACGAACCACATCGGCCGTCACATCGGGTGTGACGAAGGGGTTGCCGTCTCGATCGCCTCCGATCCACGACCCGAAGCTGACCGGACGCGCATCGGGAGGCAGTTCGACTCCGAGGTCTCGAAATGAGTCAGCAAGGTCGTCGAGTACTTGCGCGAGGGGTCCTCGGGTTAGGTCGTCGAGGTAGTAGAGGGCATTGCGTGCTTCATCGAGAACCTGCGGCCGCTCGAGTCGCAGTTCATCGGTTTGCCAGAGCAGATCGATGACTTGAGCCAGGCGACGCTCGCGTTCGCCATCCGACAACCCTTGATCGAGAAGCACATCGGCTATCCGACGTAGTTTGACCAGTACCGAGCGTCGAGCGGCCTCTGTCGGGTGGGCGGTGAAGACGGGTCTGACCGACATTGCCGATGCCATCTGTCCCACCAAGGCGGGGTCGAGGTTGGCCTCCCGCGCCGCGTCGACGACGCGATGAAGCGGACCGGAATGCACGCGTCTATCGGCCTGCGCGTCGTGAGCGCGCTCGACCTGCTCCGCCACGTTGGCAAGATCGAAATAGATCGAGAACGAACGGGCCAACGTCGTCGCCGTTGCGACGTCCACGGAATCAAGAACTGTGGCAGCTGCGGCAGGGTCGCTGCGGACAGCCAACCGCACGGACTCGACCATCTCCAGCAGGGTGTCACCTTCCTGCCGGGCAAGCGTTTGGCCCAGGAGATCGCCGAGCATGCGGATGTGTGTCCGGAGGCGGGCACCCTCAGACTCTGAATCCATAGGTCCGAATTGTTCCGTATCGCTCATTTCCCTGAGGTTTCGCGGTGGGCGTACCCCGCCAGGGGTGGCCGTGGTCGCGCTATCGGCCACCATGCAGGACAATAAGCGTAGCTGGAAACAATAGGCGTAGCCGGAAATTGCCGGCTCATGGATTCAGGATCGATGGGGTGTTGCTGGATGTTCGAGAGGTTTACCGACCGNGCCCGCCGNGTAGTCGTTCTCGCNCAAGAAGAGGCGCGAATGCTCAACCACAACTACATCGGGACCGAGCACATCCTNCTCGGCCTGATCCACGAGGGCGAAGGCGTCGCGGCCAAAGCGTTGGAGTCGCTCGGCATTTCGTTGGAAGCGGTCCGCGAGCAGGTCGAAGAGATCATCGGTCAAGGGCAGCAGGCTCCGAGCGGACACATTCCCTTTACTCCACGGGCGAAGAAGGTTCTCGAGCTGTCGCTTCGTGAGGCNTTGCAGCTCGGGCACAACTACATCGGCACCGAGCACATCCTCTTGGGCTTGATCCGNGAGGGCGAAGGCGTCGCAGCGCAGGTNCTCGTCAAGCTTGGCGCCGATCTNAACCGGGTGCGCCAGCAGGTCATTCAACTGCTGTCNGGNTACCAGGGCAAAGAGCCGGCCACCTCNGGCGCTGGTCCGCANGAGGGAACTCCGTCATCNTCGCTCGTGCTTGATCAATTCGGTCGGAACCTNACTGCGGCGGCACGCGAGGGACAACTCGATCCGGTGATCGGGCGAGCGAAGGAGATNGAGCGCGTGATGCAGGTGCTCTCCCGGCGCACGAAGAACAACCCCGTGCTGATCGGCGAGCCCGGCGTAGGCAAGACCGCGATCGTCGAAGGGCTCGCTCAAGACATCGTNCGTGGGGAAGTNCCTGAGACNCTCAAGGACAAGCAGTTGTACACGCTCGACCTTGGTGCCCTNGTCGCCGGTAGCCGATATCGCGGTGATTTCGAAGAGCGCTTGAAGAAAGTGCTGAANGAAATCAAGACCCGTGGNGACATCGTTTTGTTTATCGACGAAATGCACACGCTCGTCGGCGCCGGTGCGGCGGAAGGTGCGATCGATGCTGCCAGCATCCTCAAGCCNATGCTGGCGCGAGGCGAGCTNCAGACGATTGGTGCGACCACNCTCGATGAGTACCGCAAGCACATNGAGAANGACGCNGCNCTNGAGCGCCGNTTCGCGCCTGTGTTGGTNGATGCGCCCGATGTNGAGCACACNGTCGANATCTTGAAGGGTCTACGAGACCGGTACGAGTCTCATCACCGCGTTTCCATCACCGANGGCGCTTTGGANTCGGCAGCTCGCTTGTCTGATCGCTACATTTCCGATCGCCAACTTCCGGACAAGGCCATNGACCTGATTGANGAAGCCGGCTCTCGCTTGCGCATTCGACGAATGACAGCGCCTCCGGACCTNCGTGAATTTGANGACCGTATNGCCGACGCTCGTAAAGAGAAGGAATCGGCGATCGACGCGCANGATTTCGANAAGGCTGCGTCTTTGCGGGATGTGGAGAAGAACCTGCTCTCGGAGAAGGCAGAGCGCGAGCGTGAATGGAAGGCGGGCGACCTCGACGTCGTCGCCGAGGTCGACGAGAAGCTCATCGGTGAAGTTCTCGCGTTGATGACGGGCATTCCGGTGTCGGATCTGACCGAGGACGACATCGAGAAATTGCGACGGATGGAGGACGAACTCCACCGCCGCGTCATCGGACAGGAAGACGCCATCAAGGCGCTGTCGCAATCGATTCGCCGGACCCGGGCCGGTCTNAANGACCCACGTCGGCCTGCGGGCTCCTTNATCTTCGCCGGNCCNTCGGGAGTCGGTAAGACGGAGCTGAGCAAGACGCTCGCGGAGTTCCTNTTCGGCGATGAAGACGCGCTTATNTCCTTGGACATGAGTGAGTTCTCCGAGCGCCACACGGCCTCACGACTGTTCGGCTCACCCCCCGGATACGTCGGCTACGAAGAGGGAGGCCAGCTAACGGAGAAGGTGCGCCGNAAGCCCTTCAGTGTCGTTCTCTTTGATGAGGTGGAGAAGGCACACCCGGANATCTTCAATTCGTTNTTGCAGGTCNTNGAAGAGGGTCGCTTGACGGACGCCCAGGGGCGGGTNGTGGACTTCAAGAACACCGTCATCATCATGACCACCAACTTGGGCAGNCGCGATGTGTCCAANGGGCTNATNCTCGGCTTCGCGCCNGACGACAACGANGGCAACGCGTACGAGCAGATGAAGTCCAAGGTNCAGCAGGAGTTGAAGCAGCACTTCCGACCGGAATTCTTGAATCGGATCGANGACGTNATNGTGTTCCATCAACTTACGGAGTCCGAGATCATCGAGATCGTCGACTTGATGATCGCTAGCCTGGAAAAGCGTCTGCAGGACAAAGACATGGCAATCGAGCTCACGCCTCCCGCGAAAGCGCTGNTCGCAGAACGGGGATACGACCCCACGTTGGGCGCGCGCCCGCTACGTCGCACGATCCAGCGGGAAATCGAAGACCCACTGAGTGAGAAGATGCTCTTCGGGGACTTGAACCCGGGATCGATTGTGGTGGTGGATGTGGAGGGGGAGGGTGATGAACGGACCTTCTCGTTCACGCCCACGCCCAAGGCGGAACTCCCCGATGCGCCACCAATCGAGACGGCCGAAGCCACCGAACAGGAGTGACCGGGAGGGGATTCAGTCGTGACATCAGGTCCGCTCATCCCCGGAATGAACGAGTTCGACGGACCCCGTCGTCGCGTGCCGCGGATCGTGTGGTGGATAGCAGCTGCCTGTGGTGTGGTCGTGCTACTCATCGGTGTCGCAGGCTTCGGGGGGGGTGTTGGCCCCCTGCGGACGCTGGGGTTGGTGACCAGTGATCTTCAGCCTGTTGCGTACCGAACGACTCTCGACGAGAGTCAGATTGAGGTAGCCGTCGCGCTGCCACCGGGAGGCTTGTGTCCGGATGCGGATGTTCAGGTGACGGCCTTCGAGCGGGGTGCGCGCGTCGAGCTTGAGGCCCAGGTGCAGAGTTCCCGGACCTCGGATTGCCCGGTGACGGGCATCGTCGGTGACCGGGTGTGGGCAAGTGTGGCCCTTGAGGCTCCGCTGGGTGAGCGCCAGGTGATCCGCGCGATGGATCGAGAGCCACTGCCGAGAGAAGACACCTAAAGGGGCAAGGCGAAAGCACGTCCAACTCGTCGGATCAACCCTTCCGATTCCAGTGACTCCAAGGCTCGAAGCATCTGATCGCGATCGGCGGACATGTCCACCAAGAGATTGCTGTCCACCGCCGTCTCGGACTCACGCAGAACGCTGAGAATCCGACCGCGTGCTTGTCGATCACTGCCTTTGTAGCGCGGCTGTCGTCTACGTGCAGCCTCTGATGGCGGGAAGCCTGCTGATCGCCAGGCGCAGGAGCGCTTCAGTGGGCATACCGAGCACTGCGGCGTCGCCTTCGTGCACACGATGGCCCCGAGTTCCATGCTGGCGGCTGCCCACGCAGAAGGATCATCGGCCGCGGTGGCCAGTGCGTCCGCCAACGTTCGCTCGACGGCACTCAGGTGGGATGGTGGCTCGTCGATTCCGCTCCAGGCTCGGGAGATGACTCGACGCACGTTGACGTCCAGCACGATGGATTCGAGCCCGAATGCGAAGGCACGAATGGCAGCAGCTGTGTATTCCCCGACACCCGGGAGCGCACGAAGTGCTTCATCGCTGGAAGGAACGCGGCCGCCGTGCTGATCGGTGATCTGCTGGGCTGTTGCGTGGAGGCGGAGTGCTCGTCGCGGGTAGCNCANNCGNCCCCACGCCCGGACCGCCTCACCNGAAGGCTCCGAGGCCAGGGCCGGCGGCGTGGGCCAGCGCTTCATCCAGTCCTGCCAGACGGGCTCGACTCGATGCACCGGTGTCTGCTGGAGCATGAACTCNGACACGACNACCCCCCAGGGGGTGGANNTCCGCCAGGGGAGNGGGCGGGCGTNGTCNTCNAACCAGGAGCACACGCTGGCGACCCGACGTGTGTTGTGCGCCACGGTACGGATCGTTCCATGGGAGAGCGAACGTCGCAGTAACGTGGACAACATGGCCGGCCTGATGCAACCCGTGGGACCCGAGCCGCCCGTCGTGTACTGGGTCCGCAGGGGAGCCCTGCTTCTCGTCGTNGTCACCNTGGTGCTGGGTGGCTGGTGGTTCCTCGGATCTCGAAGCGCAGCCACGCCGGATACGTCGACCGAGGTCGCNGCNGAGGAGACCGAGGTGCTCGAAGANGATGGGTCCGCAGCAACCGAAGAGGCACTNGCTANCCCTGCGGAGCCNACCGAATGCCTCGATTCGGANATCGAGGTCACGGCAACAACGGACTCGTCGACGTATCGCGTCGGGCAGCAAGATCCGATTCTCACGCTCACGATCACCAATGTCGGNGACGTTCCCTGNTTCCGCGATATCGGGCCGAAGGCGAACGAGTTGGAGATCACCTCCGGCGGCTATCACGTGTGGTCGAGTGATGACTGTTCCACCAGCGATGAGTCGGACAGAACCTTGATGGCCCCGGAGAAGCAAGCGGTGTTGATTTTGACGTGGAACAGCCGCCTCAGTCAGAAGGGTTGCCCGGACGAAGGCAAGGGCAGGAAGGCCAANGCTGGTCGCTATGAGGTNGTCGGTAGGAACCTCGAAGTCACGAGCGATGGCACGCCGTTTGCCTTGAGTAACAAGAAGAACTAGAAGGTTGGGTCAGGCTCACGCATTCCCGACAGAAGGGCGAANGCCTGGGNTAGGTCGCGAACCTCNATGATTTCCACGTCCGATGTGCGCGACTCGAGTGCGGCGGTCGCGCCGATGGGTGCGAGAACGCGGGCGTAGCCCAACCGAACGGCCTCCGTTATGCGCTGACCGACCATCGGCACCCGGCGAACATCTCCGGACAATGTGACCTCACCGATGGCNGCAATATCGAGCGGCAGAGGGGCATCGTTGGCGGCGGATCCGATTGCCAAGCANGTCGCCAGGTCAGTACTCGGATCGACAAGNCGGATTCCTCCCACGGTTGCCACGAACACGTCTTTGTCTGCGAGCTTCAAGCCGGCTACCCGCTCGGTGATGGCAACGAGCATGGCAACTCGCGACGAGTCCANACCGGACACTCCGCGGCGTGGGTTTGGATTGGTGGTGGGGGCGACGAGGGATTGCACCTCCGCCAGCATGGCNCGGCGGCCTTCGATGGTGACNGTGATGCANGTGCCGGGGACGGGNGATCGACGATCTTCTCGAAANAGCATGCTGGGGTCGANCACTTCGCGCATNCCGGCGTCGGTTTGCTCGAAGCACGCGACCTCGTCNGCGGGGCCGTAACGATTCTTCACGGCCCGCAGCAGTCGCAAAGATGTGTGCCGATCACCCTCGAGGGAGAGCGTGGCGTCGCAGATGTGCTCGAGNGCCCGCGGACCGGCCACGGTGGATTCCTTCGTCACTTGCCCGACAAGGCAGACGGGAATGCCGCGCGCNTTGGCTACTCGGGTCAGCGCGTGCGCCACCTCCATGACCTGCGCAACGCCACCAGCGCGCCCATCCACATCTGCCGAGGCGATGGTTTGGACAGAGTCGACGATGACGAGAGACAGATCCGANCCGAGCGCGTCTATGTGTCCGATGACATTCGCGAGGTCNGTTTCGTCTGCGAGATACAGGTGCTCGTCGTCGACACCTATTCGCGATGCCCGCACGGCGATCTGGTCGACGCTTTCCTCACCNGATACGTACAGTGCGGCGCGNCCGGTACTCGCAGCGATNGCGTTCGCGACGTCGAGCAGCAGGGTGCTCTTGCCAGCCCCCGGCTCACCNCTGACGAGNAGCACCTGACCGGCCACCAGACCACCGCCCAGCACCCGATCGAACTCGCCCACGCCGGTGCTCATTCGCGCCACCGGACCGGTGGCGGTGACAGCAGATACCGAGCGGGCGGGGGTGAGAGGCGCGGTACCGCTGGTGGACGCNCGACGGCCCGGAATCGGCGCGACGGGCGNTACCTCGGCGACCGTGCCGAACTCACCGCANTTCACGCACTTGCCCGTCCAACGCAGNGCGGTGGCCCCGCAGGCGGAACAGGCGAACGAGGGCTTGGANTTTGNCACGGGAATGGCGTTAGGGAACGGGATCGGCGGGGTGGGGTGCGAGAGCCGCGTCGGTGGGGTTCGCACGCANNAGCGCCTCCCGCTTGTCACACAGGTCAGCGAGAACGTNGTAGGCCGGCTGTCCGATCAGCGCGATGATCTCGTCCCGCGAACCGACATAGACCGGGTCTGTTGCCACGTGCGCCTCCGGGTTTCCCGTGCAGTACCAAGGAAAGTCATGGCCGCCNTCCCCCCAGTTGCGTCGGTCGTATTCACCGAGGACGACCACGAGGCGCTCGGATCCGTCCTCGTACTCCAGATCTTCGTATCCCCGGCGCAAGGGAAGTTGCCAGCACACCTCGGGCTTGGTTTCGATGAAGGAGACCCCTTCTTGATCGGCGAGGTGGTGGAGCGCNCAGCCGTAGCCACCAGCGAACCNTTCGGAGTTGTGAAAGATGCAGGCGTTGTCCACGACGCGGGTTTTGGATGCTCCGTCTTCCTTCTCGGTCCAGCCTCCCTTGTGACCGATGTCGTGGTTTTCCCACAGCTCGGGCGTCAACTTCTCGACCCAACGTGCGACGCGCTTGTGATCNTTCTTCTCGGCGAAGTGAGCACCNTGAACNCAGCNCCCNGCATCGGGTCGGGCGGCATCAATGCCCTGGCAGCCGCGACCGAAGATGCATGTCCACCGGGACGTCAACCAGGTCAGATCAGCCCGNATCAGTTGGTTGTCGTCGGCGGGATCGACGAACTCGACCCACTGCCGGGGAAAGTCNAGGGNTACNTCAGGCACGCGGGAAGCCTAGGTGACGAGGGTGACNTTNGCGAGGGCGCGGGGGTGNGACCGGGACATAGGGTGGCGNTGTGCGGATGGGCGTCCTCGACGTGGGAAGCAACACGGTNCACCTGCTGCTGGTGGATGCGCACTACGGGGCTGCGCCGATCCCCGCGTCCAAGCACAAGGCGCCGCTTCGGCTGGCCGAACACACGAATGCGGAGGGGGTCATCGATCAGGAGCTGATCGACGCCCTNGTNGCGTTTATCGACCACAGCCAAACCATCGCTGAGGATCAAGGTGCGACGGAGATCATCACCTTTGCGACGTCTGCCATTCGAAGTGCGAGCAACGGTGAGGCGATCATTGACGAGATTCGCCGTCGCACGGGGATTGTCATCGACGTCCTGACCGGGGAAGAGGAGGCTCGGCTGACGTTCCTCGCGGTTCGTCGGTGGTTCGGATGGTCTTCGGGTCAGTTGCTGGTGATGGATATCGGCGGCGGATCGTTGGAATTGGCTACCGGACCGGACGAGGAACCGGAAGTGGCCATTTCGCTGCCCCTTGGAGCAGGCGCCTTGACGCGTGAGTTCATCNCCGATGACCNACCGTCGAAGTCGCAGATCAAGGTGATGCGAACGTTNGCACGNGCCCAGATCGCCGACTCCATCGGCCCGCTGCGTCGNGCCGCGGATCCGATGCTGTGCGTGGCGACCAGCAAGACCTTCAAGCAGCTCGCCCGCATTGCTGGGGCNNCGCCGTCCNCNGAAGNTGTGCACGTNCGACGNCGGTTGCACNCGTCNANCGTTCGTGAATTGGTCACGCTTCTCTCGGGGCTCTCGGTGGCCGAACGTGCCACCTTGCCGGGGGTGTCTGCTGGCCGGGCTGCTCAATNGCTNGCCGGAGCNGTGGTCGCAGAAGCGGCGATGGATCTNCTCAACGTCGAGCAACTCGACGTGTGCCCGTGGGCATTGCGGGAGGGAGTCATTCTCCGCCGNATGGACGGGCTACCNCGATGACCGGCGGTCCGGCAATGNGTAGCCACACCAAGGACATCGAGCGNGGNCTCACCGATGATGAGGTGNGTGCNCGAGTCGAACGGGGCGANTTNAANGAAGCCCCCGTCGCCAACTCACGAAGTTTCGCCGACATCGTCCGAAAGAACACCTTCACCTGGTTNAACGGCCTGATCGGATCCCTGTGGGTGATCATGCTCGTGGTCGCCCCCATCCAGGANTCNCTGTTCGGGTTCGTGATNGTGGCAAACACTCTGATCGGCATCGTNCAGGAATACCGCGCTGCCAGAACCCTCGAAAAGTTGGCNGTTATCGGGGAAGCCAAGCCCACAGTGCGTCGCAACGGAACCGACATCGAGGTGCGGGCTGCGGANGTGGTGATCGACGACGTCATNGTGGTCAANACAGGCGATCAGCTCGTGGTCGATGGAGTCATNCTGAAAACCATCGGCTTGCAGATCGACGAGAGTTTGTTGACCGGAGAAGCAGATCCTGTCGANAAGCAAATNGGGGACACGGCGATGTCGGGATCCTTCGTCGTGGCCGGCTCAGGGGTCTATCAAGCCACTCGTGTGGGACGGGAGTCCTTNGCTTCGGGGCTGACGGAGCAGGCAAAGAAGTTTGCGCTNACGAATTCCGAACTTCGTGACGCGATCAACAAGTTCATCAGAATCGTCAGCTACTTCCTGGTACCCGTTGGCGTGCTCTTGTTGACATCCCAACTCATCCGTGCCGANTTGCCGGTGAANGAAGCCGTACGCGGCACCATCGCAGGCGTTGTGATGATGGTTCCCGATGGCCTGGTTCTGCTGACCAGTATCGCCATGGCNGTTTCGGTGATTCGACTGGCNCAGCGGCGCGTTCTGGTGCAGGACCTACCAGCCGTCGAGGTGCTNGCCCGGGTCGACACGGTGTGCGCCGACAANACGGGGACACTCACCGAGCCCGGCATGCACCTGGACGATGTGATCGCGGTGGGTCGANAANCAGCCGACGAGCTGCNCCAGCTGCTCGGAGCATTGGCGGCGGCGGAAGCATCGCCAAATCCGACGATCCTCGCCATCGCCCGCTCATGCCCGGATCCCGGATGGTCGGTGGCATCCACCGTGCCGTTCTCGAGTACCCGAAAGTGGTCCTCGGTCACTTTCGACGACCACGGAGTGTGGGNNCTCGGNGCACCGGANGTGGTAGTNNCCGACCATNAGGAGGTNGTCGACGTCGCTACGCGTTATGCCAATCGAGGAGCGCGNGTCCTTGTTGTTGCCCGGTCGGATAGNCACGACGGTGCAGTCTCNGCCGACCGNGGACCGGGTCCCGTGGCTCCCGCGGCTGTCGTGGTCATCGATCAACAGTTGCGCGACGATGCTCGTGCCACCGTCGAGTACTTTCTCGATCAAGGTGTGCGCGTCAAGGTCATCTCGGGCGACAACGCCGAAACGGTCGGTGCCATTGCTGATGAAGCAGGCGTTCCTGGATCCGATAATCCGGTCGACGCTCGTCACGCACCGACAAGTACGCAGGAATTGGCAGGCGTTATGGCCGAGCATTCGGTATTCGGTCGGGTGATGCCTGCCCAGAAGCAGCAGATGGTGGACGCGCTACAACTCGGTGGGTCGACCGTNGCGATGACCGGTGACGGCGTCAATGACGTCTTGGCGNTGAAGAACGCNGATCTCGGCATCGCCATGGGAAATGGNTCAGGCGCAACCCGCGCGGTGGCGCAACTCGTCCTGCTGGATAGCAAGTGGTCGGTCTTNCCGANGGTCGTCGCCGAAGGGCGTCGAGTNCTGGGAAATATTGAGCGAGTCTCCGACGTCTTCCTCACNAAGAGNGTGTATTCCACGGTGATTTCGGTCCTGACTGGTGTCTTCGCCGTGGTGTTTCCNTTTCTGCCGCGNCACCTNTCGCTGGTNAGNGCGCTGACCATCGGTATCCCGGGGTTCTTCNTGGCTCTCATGCCNAACAAGGAGCGATTCCGCCCNGGGTTCTTNAGGCGAGTCCTCGNCTTCGCGATCCCNGCAGGAATCATCGCCGCCGCCTCGGCCTGGACGAGNTACGCGGTAGCNCTGTGGGTGTCGGAGCCCGTNCTCNANGCCCAGAAGGCAGCCACGGTCTCNTTGTTCATCGTNGCGACGGGGGTTCTGGCTATTTCTGCGCGGCCGCTGAATCTTGTTCGTTGGGGCATCATCGGCCTGATGGTNGNGAGCTTCGCNGCGGTGATNTANATTCCNCCGCTCTCTGAATTNTTCGCCCTNAGTTTNAGCCCAGAGCCGTACAGNNTGGTGGCGATAGCNGTNGGNNTGGCTGGCGCCGTGGCCGTGTGGGGGGCCGGTNTAGNGNCCGATCGTTGGCGTCGGNCGAGGAANTGANGATGTCGNGGCAGNACACGATCGGCTTGTCNTCNTCNTCGGTGTACCCAGAATCGACAGCCGTCGCCTTCGANTTGGCCGCNGACCTNGGGTACGACGGTGTCGAGGTGATGGTTGGCACCGATGCGATGAGTCAGGATCTCGCGACCTTGAAGGGCCTGGTCGATCACTACCAAGTACCTGTTCTTTCCATCCACGCACCGTGTCTTCTCATCACTCAGCGGGTGTGGGGGACCGACCCGTGGGGAAAGCTCGATAAGGCCCGCGATGTTGCCGAGGTACTGGGCGCCTCGACAGTCGTCGTCCATCCCCCCTTTCGGTGGCAACGTGAGTATGCGCGATCTTTCGAAGANGGAATTGCCCGGATGGAGGAAGTAACCGACGTGGTTTTCGCTGTCGAGAACATGTATCCGTGGCGTGCCGGCCCGTCATCGTTGGGTGCATACGCCCCCNACTGGGATATTCGNCAGCAGGACTACCGACACGCCACGGTGGATCTCTCGCACACCGCCGTCTCTCGAACAGACCCGCGGGACATGGTGCGTGATTTGGCCGATCGGGTGTCACACGTGCATTTGGCCGATGGCACAGATTCGGCGCGTGATGAGCACCTTGTTCCCGGCCGTGGTGACCAGCCCGTTGCTGAGGTTCTTGCACGTTTGGCGGAAGCANGCTTCGGTGGTTCCGTGATCGCGGAGGTGTCCACGCGGAGCGCCCAAAGCCGCGATGAGCGAGTCGCGGATCTGCGGGAAACCCTGAATTTCGCTCGCAGGCACCTCGGTGGTGCCCNATGACCTCACCCAACGATGATCGGCGCGCAGCAATAGACCGTGCTGCTCGGGCGATATTCGAGCGTCGCGGTTACGCNTCGGTGACNGTGAAATCCATCGCGGTGGCTGCCGGCGTGGGGCCGNCTGTCCTGTCCTCCTNCTACCGGAACAAGGCCGAGTTGTTNGCCGCCGTCATGGATTTGCCGTTCGACCCCACATCNGCGATCCCACGNCTGGTGGCACCAGGTCTTGATGGGTTGGGAGAGCGGTTGGTTCGCTTGGCCTTGCAGGCGGCCCAAGACGAGCAGTTACGAGATGACGTAGGTGCGGTCGGCCCGCTTATCCCCGGGGCGGTGACNAACACCCCCGGGNGCGTTCGAGCGGTTTGGGAGTACATCACCGGTGAGGTCGTGGATCAGGTTCTCCTTCGCGCTGGTATTCCCGACGCCAAGATGCGCGGCGCCCTCATCACGTCTTTCCTCGGCGGCATCGTCATCGCCCGTTACGGCGTTGCCGTGGAGCCGCTCGCGTCGGCATCGGAGGACGAGGTCGTGGCACTGGTCGGTCCGACCATTCAGCGTCTACTCGATCCGACCCAACCGCTNTCCGCNCNTGTGGCACAGTAANTNACCATGAACCGAGTNGCCATGGTCGGTGGCGGTGCGATGGGTGGAGCCATCGTGGAAGGCATNCTCGGTGGTGTGCCCGATTCGCAGGTCACGGTNGTCGAGGCGAACGACGAGCGAGCGGAGATGTGGCGCCGTCGCGGAGATGTCCGAGTGGCAGANCTAACCGAAGCCGTCAGCGATGCCGACGTGATCTTCCTCGCTGTCAAGCCGGACCAGATCACCGATGTTCTCGGGCAGGCAGCCGAGTCGGTGAACCCGAGCGGAGTTGTCGTCTCGATCGCTGCGGGAGTGCCGGTGNCGGTGCTCGAGAGACATGCGCCGGACGGGGTCGCGGTCGCCAGAGCCATGCCGAATACGCCGNTACGGGTCGGTCGAGGGGTTGTCGGCCTTGTGGCGGGCACCAAGTGTTCGGCGGAGCAACTGCAACAAGTGCTCCGCCTTCTGGATCCGGTCTCGACTGTGATCGTGATGGACGAGTCGCTNATCGACTCACTTACCGCGACCTCCGGCAGCGGACCCGCCTACGTGTTCTACCTTGCGGAGTCGATGATGAAGGCNGCCATGGACCTCGGCCTCGATCGGTCCACGGCGAGCACNCTTGTGGCTGAAACCATCGCGGGATCCGCACTGCTTCTCGCCTCCGAGCCCGACGATCCAGCAGCTCTGCGGGCGGCAGTCACCTCCCCNGGAGGGACAACGGCGGCTGCCATCGGNGTCTTCGACTCCGAGGGCCTTGCCAGAANCATNGAGAACGGAATGCGGGCGGCTCACGGGCGAGCCGGTGAGATGTCTGCCGAGCGCGCAGATCATGCAGATNANGGGNAGNGCCGCCTGNGGGNGGAGAGCGTCGGCGTNNGGNAATCTTTTTTGNGAATCGNCTTTCGCTGGGNNCCCNTCGCGACTAGTGTTCCCCTNTACNAGACCGGGGAGCCGGCAAGGACGAGAACGGATCACATCATGGCCAANACNTCTGANAACTCCCTTGGTGACGTCAAGTTCTTGACCGTGGCGGAAGTNGCNTCGGTNATGAGGGTTTCGAAGATGACGGTCTATCGNCTTGTGCACAACGGNGATCTNCCGGCGGTTCGTGTTGGCCGCTCNTTCCGCGTCCCAGAGCAAGCGGTGCACGACTACCTTCGCGATTCCTANATCGAAACCGCGTGANGTTTNGCGCGAACGCCCNNTGTTGAGGCCGCGCTCTCATTCCTATAGTGAAGGCGGGTAGACTTCGACGACGTCGGTTACCTGATCGTCAGTAGATGCGAACACTGCCCGCTTNGGCGGGCGATGAAGGAGTAGAGGCAGTTCATGGGCTCTGTGGTCAAGAAGCGCCGTAAGCGAATGGCCAAGAAGAAGCACCGCAAACTCCTCCGTCGTACGCGGGTTCAACGCCGCAACAAGAAGTAGGTAGAGGGCCCCACCGTGGGCAGAGTTGCCGTTGTTACGGGGGTCTCCCGCTATCTCGGCGGCAAGATGGCGGATCGACTCGTCCACCAGCCGGGAGTCGATCGGGTTATCGGAATCGATGTCGTTCCCCCTGCGTCTCCCCTCGCAGCGGAGTTCGTTCGCGCCGATATCAGAAACCCGTCGATAACGAAGATTCTGGACGGCACCGGGGTTGACACTGTGGTTCATATGGGTGTCATCGCGACTCCCCGGCAGGCGGGCAACCGTTCGGTTATGAAGGACATCAACGTCATCGGCACCATGCAATTGCTGGGAGCGTGTCAGCGAGTCGACAGTGTTCGCCACGTGGTCGTGAAGTCGACCGCGGCCGTCTATGGCAGCGGACCCCGCGATCCGGCGTTGATCACGGAGGACTCCTCTCCTCGTCATCCTCCAACGTCCGGATGGGCGAAAGACTCAATGGAAGTCGAGGAGTACGTTCGAGGATTTGCTCGCCGCAGACCCGATGTGGGGGTGGCGACTCTGCGCTTTGCCAACATCGTCGGGCCAGGGATGCGTACGGGAATGACGTCGTATCTGACGATGCCGATTGTTCCGACCGTTCTTGGTTTTGACCCGCGCCTGCAATTCGTCCATGAAGAGGACGCTCTAGAGGTGACGCGGCGGGTGGTTTTGCAGCGCACAACCGGGACGTTCAATGTCGCCGGTGATGGGGTCGTGCTCTTGTCGCAAGCATTGGGTCGACTCGGAGCGTCGAGTGTGCCCCTCCCGGCCGCCCTTGTGCCCTCGGTCGGGCGAACGTTGGCGCGAGGTGCGTGGGCGGACTTTTCCCGCGACCAGGTCAGGTACCTGACCCACGGACGTGTGCTCGACACGACACGTGTTGCTGCGGAGGTTGGCTTTGAGTGTCAGTACTCGAGCGATGACGCTTTCGGTTCCTTTGTGCGCGGCAGTCGACGGGAGGCAGCGAGTTATGGATGACTCTCGACCTGACAATCGCGTGCGTCCGTCCAAGGCGGCACGTGAGGTAGGAGCCACCGGTCCTCGGCCGGCCGCGCCTTCGGCGGGGTCGTCTGATTCCCGCGTGGCACAGGCCGGTAGAGCGGATACCGGCAGCGCGAATACCGGCACCGCCAATTCCGGTAGTCCGAGCGCCCCCAAGAAGCGCAAGATCAAGACAACGGTCATTTTGAACAATGCGCCGCCACATGACGCATCACCGATGAATGCGGACAGTTCGCCAGGCATGTGGAGCGTGCTTCGGGAGCGCCTCGCCGGCGAGTATGCGGTCGACGATTTTGGTTTCGACCCGGAATTCACAGACAAGGTGCTGTTGCAGGCTGTTCGTCCGCTGTATCGCAACTGGTTCCGAGTAGAGGTTTCGGGAATCCAGTCGATTCCGGATCAAGGAGGAGCCCTCGTGGTGGCCAACCACTCCGGCACCATCGCGGTGGATTCGGTGATGACGCAGGTGGCTATTCATGATGAGCATCCCTCACACCGGTTCTTGCGCATGTTGGGTGCCGACCTCGTATTCCAAACGCCTTTCCTCGGGGACGTGGCTCGTCGAGCCGGCCACACGCTGGCGTGCCACGACGACGCTGAGCGCCTGCTGACGTCGGGTGAGGTGGTCGGAGTGTGGCCGGANGGGTTCAAGGGCATCGGAAAGCCNTTTTCNGAGCGCTACCGACTNCAACGCTTCGGACGTGGGGGTTTTGTCTCGGCCGCCGTGCGAACGGGNACNCCGATCATCCCGACCGCGATNGTNGGNGCNGAGGAGATCTATCCCATGGTGGCNAATGCNTCGGTCGTGGCCCGCGTTCTCGGGCTTCCCTACTTNCCCATNACNCCGACNTTCCCCTTCTTGGGGCCGCTNGGNTTGGTGCCGCTGCCGAGCAAATGGCTGATTCACTTCGACGATCCGATCCCCACGGATCACTTNCCNTCCGGGGCAGCCGANGACCCCGCCGTCCTNTTNGAGATCACCGACCAGGTGCGNGAACGCATCCAGCGTCGTCTCTANGACCTGCTCGCCCANCGCGGCGGTGCTTTCGCCTAGCGGCGACCTCGCATCTGTCCCAGGAGGTATCCCGACGCCAGGCCNACGGCGATACCGGCNGCGCCACTGGCGACAGGTGCCACGTAGGGCTTGATGCGAGCTCGGCGTCGAAAGTCGCGAATGCGCCACTCATTNGCGANNGCNTGTGNTCGCAGCTCAGGGTCNGGGTTGACGNCCGTCGGGNGACCGACAAGAGACAGCATGGGGACGTCGTTCACAGAGTCGGAATACGCACTGCACTCGCCGAGATCGAGGCCTTCGCTCGTGGACAAGGCGCGTACCGCTTCGGCTTTGGCGAGACCGTGCAGCGGAGGNCCGTNNANCTTTCCGGTGTAGATCCCGTTGCGACTTTCCGCGATCGTCCCGAGTGCTCCGGTGAGGCCGAGGCGTCGGGCGATGACNGTCGCAAGCTCTTGTGGAGTGGCGGTGACGAGCCACACTTGCTGCCCGGCATCGAGGTGTCCCTGGGCCAACGCCAGAGATCCCGGGATCAANTTGTCGACCATTTCCGCGTCGAAGATCTGCTCCGCTAGATCCTGCAGTTCCTGGACTGACCGGTTCTGCACGAACGACANNGCAGCCTCGGTGGCCGACGCCATGTCCTCGAGGTCNTCNGAGCCACTGAGAACGAACTTCAGNTGCTTACTGGCAAATCCACTGATCTCTCGTGCGTTGAAGTACTTGCGTTTGGCNAGACCGACGGCGAGNTGGAACAGGCTCGACCCGCGCATGATGGTGTTGTCGACATCGAAGAANGCCGCGGTGTGGGAGACATCGTGNTCAATGNCCGCGGCNGCGGATGCCGATGCCTGCCCGGCNCGACGGTANGACGTNAGNACGTCGGGAGTTTCCACATCGGCAGGGTAAGACANCGGCGNNGTCGGCAAGATACGGGACATGAGGAGTGAGGCCGGGTCNGGCGANGACGCCCTGGCGGTGCGTGTGCAGATCATTGGCCGTGCCGGTTGTCACCTGTGCGATGAGGCNGAGGCNGTGGTCGCTGAGGTGTGCGGGCAACGAGGGGTGCNGTANGAGGTCGTNTCCATCGATGACGACCCAGCCCTCGCCGACGAGTACGCAGAGTTGATCCCGGTGGTCCTCGTCGACGGTGAACGGCACGACTTCTTNCGGGTAGANGCGGNCCGGCTGANTCANGCANTNNACCGATAATCGGACGTNAANGTCCGGTAAACTTTGTGCATTCGTGCACGAAGCCATACNCTTTCGGCTNTCAACGGCNCGGTGGCTGAGCGCCGAATGGCTCCCGTGCCCCGTAACTGCAATGTAGGTGACGCACGTGCCTCTTCCNGCACCTCGCTCCAGCGATAGTCGCGGACCGGCCCTGGTCCCGATGTCTGGTCGGGCTATNCCTGACGCCACCGTGGCACGCCTGCCGGTGTACCACCGGGTTCTGGTGTCGCTTGCCGATTCTGGGTCGCACACCGTCTCGAGCGAAGAGCTCGCGACCGCGTGCGGAGTCACCAGTGCCAAGCTTCGAAAGGATCTGTCCTACCTCGGCTCCTACGGCACCCGTGGTGTCGGCTACGACGTTCAGTTCCTCACGTACCAAATTGCTCGCGAGCTCGGATTGACGAGTCCGTGGGGAGTCGTTGTCGTCGGGGTGGGGAACCTTGGTCGGGCGCTCGTGTCATACCGAGGGTTCGCCAGTCGTGGATTCCAGGTTGTCGGCTTGATCGATTCGCATCCCGACGTCGTGGGGACAGTNGTCTNCGTCGTTGACCGGCGGATCACCGTCGAATCTGTGGANAATCTTCGTGCGATCGTGGCAGACAACGACGCTCGGATAGGCGTTATTACGACNCCTGCGGATGCTGCTCAAGACATCGCCGATCGTCTCGTCGCCGCCGGTGTTCGGAGCATCGTCAACTTTGCCCCCGTGGTGTTGAACGTCCCTGAGGACGTTGAGGTGAGGAAGGTCGACCTTGCCGTCGAACTTCAGGTGTTGGCTTTCCATGAGCAACGCAGGAGGCAACCGGATGGTTCGGTGGTCACGCGACTNGAACCTNCAGCACCACCAACCGACCAGACGTCGACCGGTCAGGCGTCGGAGGTGATGAACGCATGAGCTCCCAGAGTGCAAAGAAGGCCCCCGTGAAGAAAGCGTCAAAGAAGCCTGAGAAGTCTGCGAAGAAGGAACCNGNGAAGAAAGCCCCCGCCAAGAAGGCACTNGCCAAGAAGGCACCCGCGAAGAAGAAGGCGAGCCGCCCGGCTGTGTCGACGGTGGAAGACGTTNCCGATGTGCCCGTGGNGACNAAGGCGTCCGATAAGAAGACGCCGGCCACACCGTGCATCGCNTTCGTTNCTGCNGGTCCNGGAGACCCTGANTTGATCGCCCANCGNGGTGCTCGCATGCTGGGNGATGCGGGGTACGTGCTCGCGGACGAGGCGGCGGNGCCGATCGCGGAAGCGTTCGTNNCGGCCGACCTCATTGAGGTTGTCAACCCCGACGCGGCCGGACCGGCGGCGGATCGAATCAAGCCCGCCATTGACGCCGCCAAGGCAGGAACGGTGGTCGTCCGTTTGCTCGCNGGAGACCCGATGATGGGGTCNGGCCTCGTGGGTGAGGTCGGTGCCGTGCGTCGAGCCAAGATCGACATAGAGATCGTGCCCGCGGTCAGCGAGATAACGGGAGTNCCGGCATACGNCGGATTCGGTCTCGTAGGGAACAAGGCCAAGGAAGTTCGAGTGATCGATGCACAGGACTCCNCGGTGCGCTGGGAAGAANTTGCTGTTCCCCGCGTCACGGCGGTGTTCCCCTCCGGGGCCAATCATCTNGTGCACATCGCACGAGCCATGCTTGAGGCGGGACGATCCGGCGACACCCCCGTTGCCATCACGCGAGATGGCACNACCGTTGATCAGCAGACCGTTGTCATGACCTTGAGCGAAGCTGCCGAGGCTGCAACGACTCGTCGAAGTGGATTCGTTGTTATTGGCGAGGTCGTCGAGCAGCGGGAGCGACTCGACTGGTTCGAGCGCAAGGCGCTGGTNGGATGGCGCGTTCTCATTCCCCGCACCCAGGACAACACCGCCGGTCTGGTGACTCGTCTGCGTCGTCTGGGTGCCGTTCCCAGCGAGGTGCCCACCATCTCCGTCGAGCCTCCGCGGACCCCTCAGCAGGTGGAGCGTGCGGTTCGGGGTCTGGTGGAAGGTCGATACGAGTGGGTTGGCTTCACTTCGGCGAATGCGGTTCGTGCGGTGCGCGAGAAGCTCTACGACTACGGCCTGGATGCTCGNTCCTTCTCNGGNCTTCGAGTGGCTGCGTGTGGACCGGGAACAGTNGANGCCCTCATCGAGTTCGGAGTGCGACCGGATNTGNTTCCCGAGGAAGATTTGAGCACCGGNGGCCTTCTNGANGCCTGGCCGCCNTACGACTCGCTCNTNGANCCGATNAACAAGGTNTTTGTGCCGCGTGCCGACATCGCAACAGACACCCTGGCCGCTGGCCTCACCGAATTGGGATGGGAAGTNGAAGACATCACGGCATTTCGAACCGTGCGGGCGGCGCCGCCGCCTGCTCCTGTGCGAGAGGCCATCAAGACCGGTGGNTTCGACGCGGTGATGTTNACCTCGAGNAGCACGGTNCGNAACCTNGTCGGGATCGCCGGCAAGCCGCATCAGTCGACCGTTGTTGCGTGCATCGGTCCACACACCGCGAAGACNGCNGAGGAGCACGGCNTGCGTGTGGACGTTCTCGCTGAGGACAGCACACCCGAGGGCCTTGCGGAGGCGTTGGCTGCTCACGGNGTCGTCATGCGNGAGCGGGCTGAGGAAGCAGGCGAGGATGAGTGGCGNCCCAGCAAGAAAAGGGCNGCCGGTCGGCGCAAGTCGTGACCCCGAGATGCGCCTTCATCNGTCGTGCTTAGGCTCGAGGGGTGAGTGACCAGCACAGCGTCGTCCATCTCCTTCGCCACGGNGAAGTGCACAACCCCGAAGGTGTGCTGTATGGCCGCCTNCCGGGATATCGGCTCTCNGAGCGNGGAATACAGATGGCGGATATGGCCGCGCANGCCCTCGCGCNGCACGACGTAGCNGCGGTTATTGCCTCGCCGATGGAACGNGCGCAGCAAACCGCCGNCCCGATCGCTCGGGTGCACGGGCTGACCGTCGGGACCGAGCCCTTGGCGATTGAAGCGGACAATGTCTTTGAAGGTCAGCGCGTGAGCGTCGGGGATGGAGTGNTNCGGCAGCCGCGGACCTGGAANCATCTGTGGAATCCCTTNCGCCCGAGTTGGGGAGAGCCCTACGAGGANGTCGCNGAACGTATGCGCCGGGCNGTNGCGAACGCTCGGGAAGTGGCGGNCGGNCGCGAGGTGGTTCTGGTGAGCCACCAGCTACCGATTTGGATCGCCCGGCTCGATGCGGAGGGCCGGCGACTATGGCACGACCCCCGCTCACGCCAGTGCACCTTGGCATCGCTCACGTCGCTGGCTTTCCATGGTGACCGATTGATGTCCATCTCGTATACGGAGCCGGCGCGCGATCTCCTTCCTGGTGCCAGTCCCATCGCCGGCGCATGAAGCGGCTTGTTGTTCTTCTGTGCTTCGCTGTAACCGTCAGCGCCTGCGGTAACGCAGGAGGAACGAGTTCGATCGAGTCCGAGTCCGGCTTCGTCGGCGGTGACGGGTCGATCATCGTCGTAGAGCCGGCCCAGCGGGCTCCGGCCCCGGATGTTCGTGCCACCACCCTGGATGGCGACACCTTCGACCTCGCCGATCACCGCGGGGAGACAGTAGTGATGAACGTCTGGGCATCCTGGTGTGCGCCGTGTCGTGCCGAGGCTGGTGAATTGCAGGAGGTCTGGGAAGAAGAGCAGGGCAATGGGGTGCAGTTCGTTGGCTTGAACACCAGAGACTCAACCGTGGCCGCGCAGGGATTCGTCGAGTCGATGGGTCTGACTTTTCCCAGCATCTTTGATCCTGATGGTCGAGTCCAACTGCAGTTCTCGGATTCGCTTCCACCCCAAGCCATTCCCTCGACCCTCGTGATCGATGGCAACGGTCTGGTGGCGGCGAGAATTCTGGGGAAAGTGAGCGCCGCAACACTTCGGGGAGTCATCGGCGAGGTGGCTGACCGTGGGTGACATCGGCACGATCATTACGAGCGGGTCGATGCTCGTCGCGCTCCCTATCGCCGTGGCGGCCGGACTCGTCGCCTTCATCAGCCCTTGCGTTCTTCCTCTCGCGCCGGGATATGTCTCCTACGTCACGGGAATGACGGGTGTAGAGCTGTCCACAGGTGAGCGAAAGTCACGCGTGCTGGCAGGAAGTCTGCTCTTCGTCCTCGGCTTCAGCGTTGTCTTCGTGTCCTACGGTGCGCTCTTCGGTGGGCTCGGGTCAGCGCTCCTGCGTTATGAGAATGTGATTACCCGCGTCATGGGTCTTCTGGTGATTGCCATGGGGCTCGCGTTCATGGGGGTGATTCCCTGGTTCCAGCGGGAGTACCGATGGATGCGGGTGCCCAAGTGGGGCGTGATTGGAGCGCCGGGACTTGGGGTGCTGTTCGGGCTCGGGTGGACGCCGTGCATCGGTCCGACGCTTACCGCCGTGCAATCTCTCGCGCTCGCCGAGGCTAGCGCCTTGCGCGGCGCGCTGTTGTCTTTTGGCTACTGCATCGGGCTCGGCATCCCGTTCGTCGCCTTCGCCTTCTTCATTGAGCGAGCGGCACGCGCTACCAACTTCATTCGGCGGCACTACACGTGGATTATGCGCATCGGTGGTGGGATGCTCGTGCTCGTCGGGCTACTGCTTGTCACCGGGCTGTGGCTCGACTTCACGATCTGGCTTCGTGTGACGATTCCCGGATTCGAGACCGCCCTATGAGCGCTACCCGCGTCGAAACCGTTGCACCGCCGCTGGACTCCCAAGGTTTCCTGCGGTGGGCGTGGCGCCAACTCACCAGCATGCGAGTCGCACTGATTTTGCTCTTCGCCCTGGCTGTCGCGAGTGTCCCGGGTTCGATCCTTCCGCAACGAGGCAACAACCCTCTCCTCGTCGACGAGTGGATCGACCAGCAACCCACCCTCGGTCCACTTCTCGACCGGCTCGGATTCTTCGATGTGTACGGGGCGCCGTGGTTCGCAGCGATCTACCTCCTTCTCTTCGTCTCTCTCATCGGGTGTGTCCTGCCCCGCGTGGGTCATCACTGGACAGCGATGCGCACGCCGCCGCCGATAGCGCCGCGCAATCTGGACAGGATGCAAGCTTTCTCATGCGAAACGGTGGACATTGCACCTGCAGATGTTTCGTCCCACGTCAGCCAAGAGTTGCGGCGTCGCGGGTGGCGGGTACGCACCGGCTCGGACACCGCGGTCGATGGGGATCCGGGTGGCGTATGGGTGTCAGCAGAAAAGGGCTACCTGCGTGAAACGGGAAACTTGATCTTTCACCTAGCGCTGGTCTTGATTCTGGTGGCCGTCGCGGCGGGTGGTCTTTTCGGATGGCGAGGAAACGTCATCGTCAAAGAGGGAAATGGGTTCTCCAACACACTCACCCAATACGACGCGTGGGGCGGGGGACGACTCGCCACCGCAGACAGCATTCCGCCCTTCTCCTTCACTCTCGATGATTTCGACGTCGAGTTCGAGCGGTCCGAAGCACAGCGGGGCGCTCCACGCCTCTTCGAAGCACGCGTCGCTGTGCAAAACGAACCTGGTGCGGGGGCTCGGGAGGAACTCATCGAAGTCAACTCCCCGATATCGATTGCAGGGGCGAAAGTCTTCTTGGTGGGCCATGGCTACGCACCATCCTTCATTGTCCGCGACTCCTCGGGCGATGTCGTTTTTGATGACGACGTCGTCTTTCTCCCACAAGATGGAAATTTCACGTCCACGGGCGTCATCAAGATTCCTGACTCCGATCCGCAGCTGGGATTCCGCGGGCTGTTTCTCCCCACCTCCGCGATCGACGACATCCGCGGCCCCCACTCAGTGTTTCCCGATGCGGACGACCCCTCGGTCTTCCTGTCCGCCTGGTACGGCGACCTAGGGCTGGACTCAGGAGTGCCGCAGAGCATCTACTCGCTCTCGACGGACGAGATGGAGCAGATCGGCCTCCGAGCGCTGGTACCCGGACAAGTGTGGGAGTTCGCCCAGGGCGAGATCGAATTCACCGGGTGGACGCGCTGGTCGTCGTTCCAGATCGCCTTCGACCCGGGCAAGGAGGCGGCGTTGGTCGCGTCGGTACTGGCCATGCTCGCGTTGACGGTGTCGTTGTTCACCCGCCGCCGCCGCATCTGGCTCAGAGCGCGAGATGACGAACAGGGAAGTACCCTCGTAAGTGTCGCCGGCTTGAGCAAGAGTGAAGCGGGCGACGTTTCGGAAGACGTACGAGCGGTGCAGCAGATCGCGGCGGATGAGATCGCGGGACACACGGCAGCATCGAACGAAACGACGGCGAACGAAACGACGGCCAACGAAACGACAGTGAACGACGACAGGGAGCGCGAGCAATGACCAACGGTGGTTCCGTGAGTTTGGCCGAAGCCAGCAACGCCGCCATCTACGCGACCATGGTCACGCTGACCATCGCCATGGTCCTGTTCGCCGCATCCTTCGCCAGCGGTCGGCGCCGGAGCACATCGTCGTCGAGCGCCGCCAGTCGCGAGATGGCAGAGGGCAGCGTTGCCGTCATCGACCGCGTGGATACCGCGGTCGCCGCCGAACCCGGCCGACGGTTGGCGAATGTCGCCATGTCGCTCACGTGGCTGGCTACCGGGTTGCTCACCGTCGGTTTGATCCTGCGTGGGCTGTGGGCTGGTCGGGTGCCGTGGGGAAACATGTACGAGTTCTCGATCAGTTCGGCTTGGGGCGTTCTCGTGGTCTTCCTCGTGCTGTCGACTCGTCGGGACCTTCGGTGGTTGGGCCTATTTGTCGTGACGCCGGCGTTGCTCACGCTCGGCCTCGCCGTCACCGTGTTGTACACCGAGGCGGCGCAGCTGGTGCCGGCACTCAAGTCCTATTGGTTGGTCATCCACGTCTCGGCGGCAATCATCTGTGCGGGAGCCTTCACCGTCGCTGCGTCGTCGGCAGCGCTGTCGCTTGTGCAGTCCAGGCGAGAGCAACGGGGCCTGACCTGGCAGGGCGTGATGGCGTCGACGCCGTCGACGGAGAAGTTGCAGACCTTCACCAGCCGCATCATCGCTTTCGCTTTTCCGCTGTGGACCTTCGCCGTGATCGCCGGTGCCATCTGGGCGGAGAACGCGTGGGGGCGTTACTGGGGCTGGGACCCGAAGGAAACCTGGGCCTTCATCACGTGGGTGGTCTACGCCGCCTACCTGCACGCCCGATCAACCGCCGGGTGGCGCGGGAACCGGGCTTCGTGGATCGCGATCCTGGGGCTTGTGACCTTCTTGATCAATTACTTCGGCGTCAACATCTTCGTTAACAGCCTGCATTCCTATGCGGGGTTGTAAGCGTTCGATTCGTCGACGCAGTACCGCGTGAGATTACGTGGGCTCGCCCCGGCGGCGCTTCATTTTCTTGCTCCACACATCATCGTCGAGCTTGCGAAGGAAGCGCGGATCATCGTCGGGCGCCACGGGGCCGCTTCGTCGCCACCAGCCCCCGCCCTCGGGCCAGGCACGACCGAGGATCAACCACAACACTCCGCCGACGAGCGGCAAGACGATCACCAGGAGCATCCATAGCCATTTCGGAAGTGAGCGTGCTTGGCCCTTCGGCGTGCGTGCCACATCGATGATGAAGTAGATGTAGAGCGCCACTGCGAGCAGGACCAGGATGACTCGAAGCATGATCGAATAATGGTAACTGTGATGTGCCGTGATCTCTCTTCGACCACCACGGACCGTCGCACCGACGACGCGGGCACTAGATGACGCGGCCGTTTGACGACGCGGGTCTTGGGTGACGCGAGGGTGGGTACGGTGGAAGCGTGAGTGACCGCCAGTCGGATAGCCAGTCGGACAAGCGAGATGGGCCCCGCCGCTCAGGCATCGTCACGGTGATCGTCTTCACCGCACTGCGGATCGGTCTGTTCCTCGGCGTATGGCTGTTGCTGCAGATCATTACCCCACTGCGGGGATTGTGGGCGCTGGTCGTGGCGATCATCCTGTCCGGAGTTATCAGTGCCTTCGCTTTGAATCGACAGCGTTCGGCGATGGGAGAGGTGGTAGGTCGATTCTTTGGAGGGATAAACGACCGCATTGATGCCGCGTCACGAGCCGAGGATGACTCAGATGAACAGGGGCAGGATCAATCCGGTGGAGAGCGCGACACAGTAGGCAATGACGAGCCGACCGGTGGCGACGAGAGCGGCGATGAGCCCGGGTCCGACGGCACCCGAGGTAACCACGCGTAGCGGGGGGATAGCCCAGGGGAGCGCGGCNAGTCCGAGTAGTGGCCAGAGNCCATCGCCGGAGTTCACCAGCGCTACCACGACGACCGCGACGAAGGCGATCACGATCAATGCGACGTATAGGGCTCNGGTCTTGCCATCCCCGAGCCGAACCGCGAGCGTCAACTTGCCGGATGCGCGATCGGTGGGGATATCTCGGAGATTGTTGGTGACGAGAATGGCGGATGTGAGTGCGCCGATNCCCACGCTGGCNGCGATCGCNGNTGCGGTNACTGTTCCCGTTTGGACATAGAGCGTTCCCAGGACGGGAACCAGNCCGAAGAAGANGAAGACGAAGACCTCACCCCAACCCGCGTATCCGTAGGGTCGTGATCCCCCGGTGTAGAACCAGGCCGCCCCGATCGANGCNGCGCCGACGATGAGAAGCCACCAGAATCCGGAAAGGGCAACGAGCAAAAGTCCGGCAAGCGCGGCGATGAGGAAACTTGCGAAGGCCGCGTTTCGGACNGCGCGTGGCGCGGCAATTCCCTGACCAACCAACCGAAGAGGGCCTACGCGATCNGCGTCNGTNCCNCGGATNCCGTCGCTGTAGTCGTTCGCGTAGTTCACGCCGATTTGCAGTGCAAGCGCCACGATCAAGGCGAGAAATGCGCGAGCGGGAATCCAATCGGCCCCGGCGAGAGCCGTACCGATGACGACGGGGGCGACAGCGGCCGGGAGAGTGCGAGGGCGTGCCCCCGCCCACCATTGCGCAGACGTTGTCACGCGGCGCCCTCCTTCCGCGATGTCCCGATCCTCAGGCCGGCGGATGCCGCGGTGGCNTGTCGATCGACCTTGCCCGTCAACGTTCGNGTCAGGGTGTCCACCCGCCGGAGGACNGTNGGACAGGCGANNGCTCCGAGTGTCGNTGAGNTCCAGGCTCGAAGCTCCTCGTGGNCGATGGGCTCTCCGACATAGACCATCGCGATACGGGGCNCGTCTGTTGTNTCCGNATNNNTTGATTCGCNGANTGTCNCAACGATCAGCGACGCCTCGATCCCCGGATGCTGATCGACTCTTTCCTGNACTGCCGCCAGATNCACATTGACGCCGTNAANGCTCACGATGTCGTCGAGCCGACCGTCGATACTNACGAGCCCNTCTATCCATGAGCCGCGGTCGTTGGTTCGAAGCCANTGGCCATCGAATGCGCGGTCGTCTCCGTCTCGATACCCCTGCGCCAACATCGGNCCCGAGATGCAGACGCGGCTATCAGCGTCGTCGATNCGCACCTCNACNCCGTCGAGGGGNCGCCCGTCGAAGACGCANCCGCCGCTNGTTTCGGTCATNCCGTAGGTCGTGGTCANGGTGATGCCTNCGTCCCGGCAANGACTCGTGAGTTGTGGATCGANGGGNCCGCNNCCAACNAGNGTGAGGGAGCACTGGCGCAAAGNCTCCTGCCCNANAGNGNTGGCGAGCAGTCGTGTCACNTGCGAAGGAACCAANGAGACCGCGATCGGACGCCCGGTNGCCGTTGCNTCACGNACGGCCGNGGCGAATGCNTCGTCGGTGAAGGGTTCGGCGCCNCCGATACTTCGNACGGCNATNGGGCGGATTCCGGTGTCGTGGGCTCGAATCATCACGTTCAGGCCGCCGATGGATGTGGGTGGCAGTGCGAGAANCCAGATCGGCTCGCCGTCNACGCGTGNGTGCACCTGTGCGGTGGNGGCGGTGAGNGCNTGCGCGCCGANCATGACGCCCCNGGGGTGGCCGGTCGACCCGGAGGTGCTGATCACGACCGCNGTGTCGTGGGGNACCGGNTCTTCGGGANGGACGGCATCGCGGACNGCGCGAACGAGGGGCGCNGGNAGCGATGCGGACNCGCGNGGGATNGGNGCGATCGCNGCATCGTGGNNCAGNGCGGCATCGAGTGGACTCCACAGGGCCTCGNTNGCCGCAGGACCGGGCGGCACCTCGACGAGCTCGAGGGGCCGGGAGCGATCGGAAATCGACATCGTGCCGAGCGTAGGTGCTGCCGGTAGCGTGGTNNGCATGGATACCCGCACGCGCTACCCGCTTCCCCCCGTCGCNCCCGAGNATTCCCCGGTGTGGAACGACCCCGCCCACAGTTCCGTTCGACCGGGNGCAACGTGGGAGTCGGTGGGCTNGTATACGGANATTCGCTACGANGTTTCCTCCGGNGNCAGNGCNGGGATNGCGAAGATCACNATCAACCGACCCCACAAGCGNAATGCTTTTCGACCNCAAACATTGTTCGAGCTGTCCGATGCNATGAACCGNGCACGGGANGATGATCGGGTCGGTGTGATCGTGTTNACGGGTCAGGGAGATCTTGCNTTCTGTTCCGGTGGTGACCAGGTCATCCGTGGCGACGATGGCTACATCGGTGATGACGATGTCGCGGAAAAGGGGATAGGTCGACTGAATGTTCTCGACCTGCAAATTCAAATACGTCGCACNCCGAAACCCGTNATNGCCATGGTGGCCGGTTACGCGATCGGCGGTGGTCATGTTCTGCACGTCGTNTGCGACCTCAGCATTGCTGCGGACAATGCGCGATTCGGTCAGACCGGACCGAAAGTGGGNTCCTTCGACGGCGGTTACGGTTCCGGGTTGCTCGCGCGCACGATCGGTCAGAAGAGGTCGCGTGAGGTCTGGTACACGTGTCGCCAGTACGGAGCCGAGCAAGCCTTCGACTGGGGTTTGGTGAATGCGGTTGTCCCGATCGAAGACTTGGAGATCGAGACGGTTCGCTGGGCGAGTGACATGCTCGNGATGTCCCCCCTTGCGCTGCGCATGTTGAAGGCTTCGCACAACGCCGCCGACGACGGTCTTGCCGGCGTCCAACAACTCGCGGGCGATGCGACGCTGTTGTTCTACATGACCGAAGAAGCGCAAGAAGGACGAGACGCGTACAAGGACAAGCGGCGTCCGGACTTTAATAAGTTTCCGCGCCGTCCGTGAATGTGGCGACGACTCTGCACACCCTCGGTCCGTCGTCTCTCGAAGAGTTGGTCGCCGACTCGGTGGCCTTCTCCCTGCCGTTGCGGGTTCCGTTTCGTGGGCTGACCTCCCGCGAGGGCATGCTCATCAAGGGCCCGTCGGGTTGGGGTGAGTTCGCGCCGTTCGACGATTACGACANCCCTCGCAGCGCGCGTTGGCTGNCGGCTGCCCTNGAAGCNTCGTGGGNTGNNTTCCCCGCNGCNNNTCGATCGTCGGTAGANGTCAACGCGATCATCCCNGCGGTCGAGTCACCNGCNGCGGGTNCGTTGGCNCGCGCNGCGATCGTGGACAACGGGTGTCGAACCATCAAGGTGAAAATCGGAACATCCCTNGCNGACGACGAAGCGCGNGTTGTTGCCGTCCGCGATGCTCTTGACTCCACGGGAGNCGACGGCCGTATTCGNCTCGACGTGAACGGTATGTGGAGTCTGGACCAGGCGCGGACATCTCTTCGGCGGTTGGGGCGNTACGGNNTCGAGTACGTGGAGCAACCCTGTCGCGATCTGNACGACGTCGCTCGGTTGCGCGCAGANATCGATATCCCNNTCGCGNTNGATGAGGGCATNCGGCTCGCGGNTGATCCAACAACCGTTCGCCTGCAGGGCATCGCCGATTACGCGATCTGCAAGCCGATGACTCTCGGTGGCGCCGCGGCTACCGGCCGGGTCGCGNAGGNGATCGGTGTACCNGTCGTCATNAGTGGCTCNTTGGACTCGTCGATCGGGCTGGCGAGTTGCGTGGCCACCGCTGCAAGCCTGCCGGAGCTTCCCCTGGCGAGCGGACTGGGAACCGGCANGCTCTTNGAGCGAGACCTGGTGGAACCCCCGCTCGTGCCGACCGCCGGTGGCATCNGCGTGAAGCGGGTCGCCCCCGACGTGGATCTCCTCATGCNGGCGAATCAGGAAGTNTCGGACAGTCGTCGGCAGTGGTGGCAGCGCCGCTTGGCCGACGCNTATCGATTCCTACGTGACCAGGCGCCGGGCGATGCANCACCACACGAGCAGATGGAAGGCTAGGGACGTGGATTCTGCGATGGCNCCCTCGGTCGCCCAGGCATTGGTCATGGTGGATGAGCTCATCGTGTGTGGGGTGACAGACGTCGTNATNGGCGTGGGNTCCCGATCAGCNCCCCTTGCNCTCGCCCTNGCGTCCGCGGAGGACAGGGGAGANATCCGTCTCCACGTGCGCGTCGACGAGCGGGTCGCCGGATTTGTGGCACTCGGTCTCGGGAAGACGACGGGTGTTCCGGCTGCGGTTGTGACGACATCCGGGTCCGCGGTGGCGAATCTTCTTCCCGCNGTGGTTGAGGCGCATGAGTCGCGAATTCCGCTCNTGGTGCTCACAGCGGATCGCCCCGATCGACTTCGGAACGTCGGCGCAAATCAGGTCATCGNGCAGAGTGGGATTTTCGGATCGTTCACCNGGCTCGCCGTCGATATGGAAGCAGCTCGCGATCTGCGACCGCAGTACTGGCGCTCCACCGTCGCTCGCTGCGTGGCGGTCGCGACCGATTCCATCGACCCCGGTCCGGTGCACATCAACGCTGCGTTCGATGAGCCCCTGGTGGACGAGAGCATCACGAAAGAACTGCCTGCGGAGTTGGCCGGCCGGCCAGGCGGGCGGCCATGGACCGCGGATGCCCGNCTCGTCGCAGGGATGAGTATCCAAGTCGANGAAGCCNTGGCNCTTTTGGATGAAGCGGCCNNTGTCCCTGCTCGAGGTTTGATCGTGGTGGGCGACCACGATGACGACGACGCCGTGGATTTNGTNGACGAGTTGTCGGACGCGTTGGGNTGGCCGGTGATCTCCGAACCNTCGGGTCGATCGAATGGNGCCAATCTCGGTCTCGCGCACGGACCNTTGGTGTGCGACGACCCGATGTTCGTTCAGCGTCATGTTCCCGACATCGTCGTGACGGTGGGGCGTGTGGGGCTCTACCGATCNGTCNCCAGNGTGATCGCACAAGCNGGCATGCANGTCGCTGTNGACTCTCGATCGTCGTGGAGCGACCCCACCCGCACCGCGGATCTNGTCCTTGCNGCGGTCCCGCTGCCGCCATCGGAGGCGGATACCNATCCGCAGTGGTGGNCNGCGTGGGAGCGTGCGGACCTGATGGCNGCGGCAGCGGTGGAAACCGTNTTGGGGTCGCGGCGTTCNTCGATGTCCGGAATGGAAGTTGCCCGCACGGTGGCCGCCTGNTTGGGCGAGGGCTCGCAGTTCTTCCTCGGTTCCTCGTCCGTGGTCCGTCACGTGGGGAGTTTTGCCGGTCGTTCCCTGACAGAGGTCGAAGTTCTCGGCAACCGAGGAACGTCNGGCATCGACGGGTGTGTCTCCACCGCCTGGGGTGCTGCCCTGGGCTTTCAGTCACTCGGAGGTGGACCGAGTGTGGCGCTCGTCGGCGATGAAGCCTTTTGGTACGACTCGAACGCCCTTGCCGTCCCGGCCACCGAACAGCGCCCCGACCTCGTCATCGTCGTTGCGGANAACGACGGAGCCGGGATCTTCTCNACGNTGGAGCAGGGNNAGCCCGCTTACTCGCGGCACTTCGAACGAGTATTCGGAGTTCCGATGGGGGTGCAGATCGCGTCTCTNGCGACGAGCTTCGGTGCGTCGGTGTGTGAAGTGAACGATGCCGACGAACTNGCGACGGCGGTTGCCGANCGACTNTCCGACGGCGTGCATGTGGTTGTTGTGCGNACGTGCGATCGNGGTGTCGAGGCGGAGTTACTNACGAGCGTGCGCGACGCGGTACGCCAGGCNATCGACGTTTAGNTCGTCNTCGGCTGGTTNGTCGTCGGTTACNCNGATGAGCGNGCTTCGAGAGCGCTNCGCATCGGAATGAATTTGGCNCGCGATTCGGCGAGTTCGTGTTCGGGGTCGGATCCGGCAACGATTCCGCATCCGGCGAATGCNCGGATCGTNTGGGCCTGAGAGTCCACGAGTCCGCAGCGCAGCGCGATACCGAACTCACCATCTCCACGNGNGTCGAACCANCCNACGGGTCCGGCGTACCTGTCCCTCGACATCCCTTCGAGTTCGCTNATGACGGTGAGCGCGCGCTCGGTGGGTGTGCCGCAGACGGCCGCGGTGGGGTGAAGCGAGGCCGCCAANGANAGNAGCGANGCATCGTCNGCNAGNCGACCGGTGACGTCGGTGGCCANNTGCTGAACGTTCGCGAGTTCNAGCACNGNGGGNTTNTCNGGGACGTCCATGTCGGTGCANTGCGTTGCNAGGGCCTTGGCGACCGANCGCACNGCGTAGGAGTGCTCGGCNAGGTCCTTGTCGCTGGCGAGCAGAGCTTGGGCNAGGCCGTGGTCNTCTTCGGTGTCTCCNNGGCGNCGCACCGTNCCGGCGAGGACGCGNCTNGTGACGAGGTCNCCGGTGCGGCGCACCAGAAGTTCCGGCGTNGCACCGACNAGGTTCGCGACGTTNAACGTCCAGCANGTCGGGTAGTCACGGGCGAGGTGGTCCAGNATGCNGCGCACGTCGAGTTCGCCGTCGATGTCCGCGACGANGTCGCGGGCGAGNACAACCTTGTCNAGNTCGCCGGCGTTGATGCGCTCGACAGCACGTCCGACGGACTTCTCCCACTCCGGNGCGCTCAGAGAGCCTTCACGCCAGTTCACGGAGACGTGGCTCCGNNNGGCGNTNGAGTCGATGCGNGCAGATTGCATCNCCNCCGGCTCGACCCCGGGGGCGTGGATNGTTGTNACCCAGGCNTGATCNCCCCGCTGGCCGATGAGCGTCGAGGGAACNACCACTTCCGANGGGTCGTGNGGATCGAAAGAGAACGATGCGAAGGCCAGCGGTCCGGTGCCGGGAAGGCTGACGGAGTCATCGATCGCCATGGTGTCGCACANCTCGGCCCACCAGCGCTGNGTNCGGGCGAAACGCTCTACNCCGCGAACTTGCAGGCGCGCNGCGCTNCCCCACCCGACAAGGCCTTCCCCNCGACGAACCCANCANACGTTGTCTNNGGCTGGGAAGTNGGGNNAGGAGATCCTCNGNTGCNTCNAGGGGACGNGTGGTCGCCACNAGNAGNGGGGGNGAGTCAAGATGNGGATGNCNNGACACCTCTTCAGGGTAGGGGCACACACNNCGGTTGTCCTCTGGGANCATTCGGCCATGACNCGAGCGCGCCTGGACAAGCAGCCCCGTGAAGTCGCGGCGATGTTNGANGAGGTAGCTCAGCGCTACGACCGGACGAACGACGTTCTTGCTCTGGGTCAAACGCGGCGATGGCGAAAGGCAGTGGCCGCCGCCGTNGGAGCGCTCCCCGGNGATCGAGTNCTNGATCTCGCTGCTGGNACCGGCACCTCNAGNGAGCCGATTGCCGCAGCCGGACCCTTCGTTGTCGCGTGTGACTTCTCCTTCGGGATGCTCTCGGTGGGTCGAGACCGCAACCCTCGGCTGTCTTTCGTTGCNGGGGATGCCTTGTCNCTNCCCTTCGCCGANGNNGCCTTCGATGCGGTGACGATCTCTTTCGGGTTGCGCAACGTGCACGATCGAGATGCCGGGTTACGNGAATTGCTGCGNGTAACGCGGCCCGGTGGACGCTTGGTGGTGTGCGAGTTCTCNCANCCCACATGGGNNCCGTTTCGACGGGTGTANTCGGAGTACCTGATGGGNGCCGTTCCCGCGGTTGCNNGTCGNGCNTCGTCGAATCCCGACGCGTANGTGTATCTCGCCGAATCCATTCAGTCGTGGCCCGATCAGCAGGANTTGGCGCANGANCTCTTGGCGGCCGGNTGGCANAAGGCGGCNTGGCGCAACCTCTCCGGGGGNATCGTCGCGCTGCACCGAGCCGTCAAAGCAGATGCCTGACGCGAGCGGGCAGGCCTTGTCNCGAANGTGGGNTCGCCCANTATGCTTTNNNNGGTCGTGAAGATTTTCACAAGCGCGCAAAGTGTGACATTTTCTTCTCGNCCANANGACATNCGGGATCGTGTGCACAGACCGCTGCGGACACGACGACCNANCNAGGAGCAGCCGGCGCCGTGAACGTCTACACGCCGATTTTTGTTCTCGGGGCTTTGGCNTTCGGCTTNGCCGCGTTCTCTGTCGTCATCGCGACCTTCACCGGTCCTCGGCGGTACAACCGNGCCAAGTACGACGCNTACGAATGCGGCATCGAACCNACCCCTCAGCCCATCGGTGGCGGTCGNTTCCCGGTCAAGTACTACCTGACCGCGATGATGTTCATCATCTTCGACATCGAGCTNGTCTTTCTGTACCCGTGGGCAGTCTCNTTCGACGCGCTCGGCGCCTTCGGTCTCGTGGCGATGATGNTGTTTCTTNTGAACNTNGCNGTTCCCTACGTCTACGAGTGGCGACGCGGTGGATTGGAGTGGGACTGACATGGGCCTAGAAGAGAAGNTGCCNTCAGGCGTTCTNNTGACNAGNGTCGAGAAGGTCGCCGGTTACGCACGGAAGGGNTCACTGTGGCCCGCCACCTTCGGGCTCGCGTGCTGCGCNATCGAAATGATGGCAACCGGTGGCCCCCGTTACGACATCGCGCGTTTCGGNATGGAGGTCTTCCGCGCGTCGCCACGTCAGGCAGATTTGATGATCGTGGCGGGNCGNGTGAGNCAAAAGATGGCNCCGGTNNTGCGGCAGATNTACGANCAGATGCCCAATCCCAAGTGGGTACTCGCCATGGGCGTGTGNGCCTCCAGCGGTGGNATGTTCAACAACTACGCGGTCGTGCAAGGTGTNGACCACGTNGTGCCCGTCGACATGTATTTGCCGGGCTGTCCTCCGCGGCCAGAAATGCTNATCGACGCGATCTTGAAGATCCACGATCAGATCCAGGACATGAAGCTCGGCNCCAACGCGACTGCGGAGATGGTTGCCAGCGAGCAACTCGCGTTGACGTCNCCGAGCACCGCGGAAATGAANGGGCTNCTGCGTTGACCGAGTCNGGCATTCCGGTGGTACCGGANGGAGTAAGCGAACTCGACNTCGTCGGCGTTCGGCGTGGCTCCTTCCAGGTGTCAGGATCGGGAGACACCAGCGGTTTCGGCGGCCTGGTGTCGCCGATNGTCATGCCGGCACCNACCGAGCGGCCGTACGGAGGTTGGTTCGATGAACTCGCCGANGAGATCGAACTGGCCCTCGCNGATCGCAATCTGCCNGTGTCATCNGTCATCGACAAGGTCGTGGTCGATCGCGANGAGATCACNTTNTTTGTTCTGNCNNAGTACATCGTCGACTTCGCCCGNATGCTGAGAGACGAGCCGGGNCTTCGTTTCGANATGTGCTTGGGAGTNAATGGCGTGCACTACCCCGAAGACAAGGGACGGGAATTGCACGCNGTGTATCCGTTCTTGTCGATCACGCACAATCGCCGAATCCGCGTCGAAGTGACCGCGCCTGATGCGAACCCCCACATCCCCTCNATCGTNGGCATCTACCCGTCGAACGATTGGCANGAGCGCGAGACATGGGACTTCTTCGGGATCGTCTTCGACGGCCACCCGNGNCTGACGAGGATCGANATGCCAGACGATTGGGCGGGNCACCCGCAGCGCAAGGATTACCCGCTCGGTGGCATACCGGTCGAGTACAAGGGAGCCACCATTCCNGCTCCGGATAATCGGAGGGCGTACAACTGATGAGCGACGTCACCTACAGCTCCGCGGCCGATCCGGGTGAGGATGTCTACGCGGATAGTTATGNAACNTTCGACGGAACGATCTACAACCTCGCCGGCGGCGATTGGGANTCGATAGCCGCTGCACCCGAGGGGGAGAANGANCGCATCGTCGTCAACATGGGCCCGCAGCACCCGTCCACCCACGGCGTGCTGCGTCTGGTGTTGGAACTCGANGGAGAAACCGTCACCGACGCTCGGTGCGGTATCGGCTACCTGCATACCGGTATCGAAAANAACATGGANTACCGCACGTGGGTCCAAGGCGTCACNTTCGTCACGCGCATGGANTACCTGACCCCGTTCTTCAACGANGCCGCCTACGTGCTCGCGGTAGAAAAACTCCTNGGTATCAGTCAGGACATTCCCGAGCGGGCNAACGTCATNCGAGTTCTGATGATGGAGTTGAACCGCATCTCCTCNCACCTCGTTGCGCTTGCCACCGGCGGAATGGAACTCGGGGCGCTGACTGCCATGACNTTCGGTTTCCGGGAGCGCGAACTCGTGCTGGATTTGTTCGAGATGGTCACCGGGTTGCGAATGAACAGCGCNTTNTTCCGACCGGGTGGAGTGGCCCAGGATCTTCCCAGCGATGGCGAAAAAGNTATTCGNGACACACTCCCACTGCTGCGCAAGCGNATGAAGNACACGGCCGACCTGCTGATCGACAANGCGATCTGGATGGGGCGCACCGTCGATGTCGGCTACCTNGATTTGCAGGGCTGNATGGCCCTNGGGATNACNGGTCCGGTGTTGCGGTCGGCCGGGTTGCCGCACGANCTTCGGAAANCCCAGCCGTACTGCGGNTACGAGACGTACGAATTNGATGTTCCCACGCAAACGTCCTGCGATGCGTACGGACGATTCCTCATTCGCATNGCNGAGATGCACGANTCACTGAAGNTCGTCGAGCAGTGCCTGGATCGTCTGACNCCGGGGCCTGTCATGGTCGAAGACAAGAANATNGCCTGGCCGGCACAACTGTCCATCGGCTCCGATGGTCAGGGGAACTCGACGGAACACATCAAACACATCATGTCGGAGTCGATGGAGTCGTTGATTCACCACTTCAAGCTCGTNACCGAAGGCTTCACCGTGCCCGNCGGGCAGGCCTACGTAGCAGTGGANTCGCCGCGTGGAGAGCTCGGAGCGCATGTNGTCAGTANCGGGGGAACCCGCCCGTACCGCGTGCACTTCCGCGACCCGTCCTTCAACAACCTGCAAGCAACCGCCGCCATGTCCGAGGGCAGCATGGTCGCCGACGTCATCGCCGCCGTCGCGAGCATNGACCCCGTCATGGGTGGCGTGGACCGATAGCGAAGACCGGAGAGAAGCCACAGATGCCGATCAGCGACCAGGCGCGCGCGCAGATGCGNGAGATCGCCGCTCGATATCCGAGNGCGCGCAGTGCCCTGCTGCCGATGTTGCACCTGGCACAAAGTGAGGAAGATGCGATCACCACCGATGGCATCAATGCGTGCGCCGAAGTGCTGGGCATAACCCCNGCCGAAGTNACCGCGGTCGCGACCTTCTACACGATGTATAAGCGTGAGCGGGTCGGCAAACACCACATCGGTGTGTGCATCAACACGATGTGTGGGCTTCTCGGTGGGGATGCGGTGTGGGATGCCGTGGTCGAAGCCACCGGCGCATCNCACAACACNANGACGGCCGATGGTGAGTTTTTTCTCGAGCGGATCGAATGTCAGGCNGCGTGCACCCANGCCCCGGTGATGACCGTCGACTGGGAATTCATGGACGACGTGACNCCGGCCAGCGCGGTNGAGATCCTGGACCGGTTGCGTCGCGGTGAGCAGGTGCANGCGACGCGCGGACCGGTGATNCGAGACTTCGAAGCCACNGAGCGGACNCTCGCNTTCCCCGACGATGGACTGGCGGACGCTCCGAGTGTGGACGACAAAATGCTCGCCGGNTTGAAGATCGCACGCGAACAACGAATGCAGGGAGGGAATNCCTNATGGCTACGCCACTGACTCCGGTTATCACCGAACATTGGGATCGCCCCNACCTNTATACCCTCNATGGCTACCGAGCCGTGGGTGGCTANCAAGCNCTNGACAAGGCACTCGGTAGCGATCCNGACGACNTCATCACNACCGTNAAAGACGCCGGNTTGCGNGGGCGCGGCGGAGCGGGCTTTCCCACNGGCTTGAAGTGGAGTTTCGTTCCGCAAGGCGACGGCAAGCCGCACTACCTCGTGGTGAACGCGGACGAGTCCGAGCCGGGGGCGTGCAAGGACATTCCCATCATGATGGCCAACCCGCACGCCTTGATCGAGGGCGTGATCATCACGTCCTTCGCTATTCGCGCCAACCACGCATTCATCTACATCCGAGGTGAAGTCCCGAACGCCGTTCGCAAAGTGGAGTTCGCGGTCAAGCAAGCCAGGGAAGCAGGGCTCATCGGGAAGAACATCAAGGGCAGTGGATTCGACCTCGATGTTGTTGTCCACTCGGGCGCNGGCGCNTACATCTGCGGTGAGGAAACTGCNCTGCTCGACAGCCTCGAGGGTTATCGCGGCCAGCCCCGACTGAAGCCGCCCTTCCCGGCGGTTGCCGGACTGTATGCGTCGCCGACGGTNATNAACAACGTCGAGACGATCGCGAACNTTCCCTACATCGTGGACCGTGGCGTGGAGTGGTTNCGTGGCTTCGGAACCGAAAAGTCACCGGGCTTCAAGGTGTTCGCCGTCTCNGGGCATGTGAAGCGACCGGGGATNTANGAGGCGCCGCTGGGAATCACCATGCGCGAACTGCTCGATTACGCCGGTGGTATGCGNGACGGCAGCTCAGTGAAGTTCTGGCTTCCNGGTGGATCNTCGGTTCCGCTGCTCACCGACGAGCACCTCGATCTNCCNCTCACCTACGAGGCGATGGCCGAGGCCGGGACCATGCTCGGCACCGGAACTCCCATGGTGTTCGACCAAACCGTGAGCGTCGTCAAGGCCGTCACGAGGTGGCTGGAGTTCTACAAGCACGAGTCCTGCGGTAAGTGCACGCCGTGCCGCGAGGGCACCTACTGGATCACCGGGGTGTTGGAGAAGTTCGAGCACGGGCAGGGTCAGCAGGCCGAGATGGAAACCCTCACGGATCTGTGCGGGCAGATCGCNGGGCGTTCCTTCTGTGCTCTCGGAGATGCNGCCGCTACCCCGTACCCGGCGGCGATGAAGTACTTNCGCGAAGAATTCGANGCATCCACTCACACNTCNGCCGACGAGCAGTTCGACCCCNTCGCNTCGTACATCTTCGCGGCAGCGGGGGTTCGATGACCATCACCAACGAGCCCGGCGCGGAGCTGGACNCCAGANCCGACCTCGTNAGCGTCATCGTCGACGGGNTTGCCGTGTCNGTGCCGGCCGGGACCCTCGTNATCCGTGCTGCGGAAATGCTCGGTATTGAAATTCCCCGTTTCTGTGACCACCCGCTGCTCGATCCGGTTGCCGCCTGTCGGGCGTGCCTGATCGAGATCGAGGGTGTTCCNAAGCCGCAGCCGGCCTGCGCCCAAGTTGTNTCCGACGGCATGCAGGTGCGAACGCAGCTCAGTTCCGACGTCGCGCGGGAAGCGCAAGAGGGCGTCATGGAGTTCCTGCTNCTCAACCATCCTCTGGATTGCCCCGTGTGCGACAAGGGCGGTGAGTGTCCGCTGCAGAACCAGGCGATGAGCNTTGGTCGACCGGAATCGCGNTTNACCGANGACAAGAGGACGTTCGANAAGCCNATCAACGTNAGNGCTCAGGTGCTCCTCGACNGNGAGCGGTGTGTGTCGTGTGCTCGCTGTACGCGTTTCGCCGATCAGATTGCCGGCGACTCCATGCTCGAGCTCTTGGAGCGCGGAGCACAACAGCAGGTGGGCACCGCCGACGACGAGCCGTTCGATTCCTATTTCTCTGGAAACACNATNCAGATCTGCCCGGTCGGTGCGTTGACGAGTGCGACGTATCGCTTCCGGGCGCGTCCTTTCGACCTCGTATCGGTTCCGACATCGTGTGAGCACTGCGCATCCGGGTGTTCGCTGCGCACGGACTACCGCCGATCCANCATCACCCGCCGGTTGGCCTGGGATGACCCGCAGGTCAACGAGGAATGGAACTGCGACAANGGCCGCTTCGCCTTCTCGTACATGCAGCAGGGCCGGATCGAGTGGCCGATGGTCCGCGAAAACGGTGAACTACGCATNGCGTCGTGGCCGGAGGCANTTGGNGTAGCCGCGCAGGGCTTGCGGGCNGCCNNGTCCGAGGCCGCGGTGCTCGTCGGNGGCCGCTCCACCGTGGAGGACGCCTACGCCTACGCCCGATTCGCCCGNGTGGCGCTCGGAACGGACGACATCGACTTTCGGGCCCGCGCACATTCGGATGAGGAGCGAGATTTCCTCGCCGCCCATGTCGCCGGCAGCCCGATGCGGGTCGAATACGCCGACCTCGAAGCAGCGCCCGCAGTACTCCTCGTGGCCTTCGAGCCGGAGGATGAATCTCCGATCGTGTTCTTGCGGCTACGCAAAGCGTCCGCATCCGGTACCCGAGTGTTCTCGTTGGGCTCGGGTGCCAGCCGGGGTCTGAGCAAGATGAACGGAACGCTGATCCCCGCTACGCCGGGCGATGAAGCCAGCGCGTTGGCCGACCTACCAGCTGAGATCCGCGAAGCACTCGCGGCACCGGGAGCGGTCATCATGATGGGCGAGCGAGTCGCAAGCGCTCCAGGAGCCTGCGCCGCCGCTGTCACATTGGCGCAAGAAACGGGCGCGGCGTTGGCGTGGGTTCCGCGGCGAGCCGGAGAGCGAGGCGCACTNGACGCCGGCGCCCTCGCAGGCCTGCTGCCCGGCGGTCGTCCGATCGATGATCCACTCGCCCGACAGCAGTCAGCCGACGCCTGGGGAGTCGATCCGTCATCTCTTCCGCACCGTGGGCTCAGCGGTGANGCACTCCTNGCNTCACTGCGTTCGGGTGCCCGCCGCGCGGCCCTCGTGGGCGGNGTCGAAGCCGCGGACTATCCGGACGATCTCATTGCCTCGCTCGGTGGCGTCGACTTCGTCGTATCGATNGAGAATCATCATTCGGCCGTNACGGAAATCGCNGACGTGGTACTCCCGGTGGCTGTCGTGAGTGAGAAGGCGGGAACGTTCCTCGATTGGGAAGGGCGTCCGCGCCCCTTCGGTCAGGTATTCCGCGACGCGATGCGTGACTCCGATGCTGCTGTCCTGGCGATGCTGGCCGAANANTGGNAGATCTCNGCACCGAGCAGNGTGTCGGANCTTCGCGCCGAACTNGGNCGCATGGGTCCGTGGNCAGGCCCGCGCGAGTCCTTCGCGCCAGCGGCGACNACACACTCACCGGGCACNGGTGTTCGTTTGGCCACGTGGCGTCAACTGCTCGACCTCGGTGTCATGCAGGAGGGCGAACCCCATCTCGCTGCAACGNCGCGGGACACCGTCGCCCGAATGTCNGGTGCAACNGCCACGCGCNANGGACTGCCAACGTCCGGGNNGGTGAGTATCCACGGNCCATCGGGTGCGATCAGTGTCGATCTCGAAATCGANGATTCCATGATNGANGATGTGGTCTGGTTGCCGATGAACTCCGAGGGCAGNCGCGTGTATCGCGACCTGGGNGTCGGCTACGGNGACGNNGTGCGAGTGACGAGNGGNGNTCNGTNATGACCGACGGTCAGTTCGGGCNGTTCGGCANCGACCCGTGGTGGCTGGTGATCGGCAAANCCNTCGCTATCTTCGGTNTGCTCGTGCTGTTGACGCTNTTCACGATCTGGTGGGAGCGCAGGGTCGTCTCCCGCATGCAAAACCGGATCGGCCCGAACCGNGTGGGGCCGCAAGGACTGCTGCAGTCCCTGATGGANGGNTTNAAGTTGGCANTGAAGGAAGAGGTCATCCCNAAGGCCGCNCACCTCGGNGTGTANTGGATTGCGCCGGTGATCTCNGCGACCGCNGCTTTCATTGCCTTCGCTGTCATCCCCTTCGGNCCCACCGTCTCNGTCTTCGGCGTAGNAACACCNCTGCANTTGACCGACTTCCCCGTCTCNGTTCTTTACGTGNTGGCGATNGCGTCGATCGGTGTCTACGGNCTNGTTCTGGCCGGATGGTCGTCGGGGTCCACGTATCCACTCCTNGGNGGNNTGCGCTCTACGGCACAGGTCATCTCGTATGAGATCGCGATGGGTCTGTCNTTCGTCGCGGTCTTNATCTACGCGGGATCGATGTCNACCTCGGAGATCGTGGTAGCCCAGCAGCCCATTTGGTTCGCTGTCATCCTGCTCCCGAGTTTCCTGATTTANGTGACNTCCATGGTCGGTGAAACCAACCGTGCGCCNTTCGATCTNCCAGAAGCCGANGGGGAGTTGGTNGGAGGTTTCCATACGGAGTACTCCTCNCTGAAGTTCGCCTTGTTCTTCCTCGCCGAGTACATCAACATGGTGACCGTTTCCGCGCTGGCGACCACGTTGTTCCTGGGCGGTTACTTGGCTCCGTGGCCNCTGTCNNTNTGGGAGGGCGCGAACTCTGGATGGCTGCCGGTCGTGTGGTGGCTGATCAAGGTGCAGCTNTTCATNTTTGTNTTCATTTGGCTGCGGGGAACATTGCCCCGACTGCGCTACGACCAATTCATGAAGTTCGGCTGGAAAGTGTTGATTCCGGCCGCGCTGGTNTGGGTGGTAATCGTGTCGATCGCGCGTCTGTTCCGCAACGACGTCGCGCTNTCCAACACNGAGTTGTTGTTCATCGGNGCCGTCATNATCGCGACNCTTCTTGGAGGCTCGTGGCTGTTGAGCGCACGCGCGAANCGGAAGGANCAGCGNCGACTCGACGCGGAAGCGGANAACGCCCGTCGGGTNAACGAGGTTTTGACGGGNGCCGCAACCGGNCACCCGGTGCCNCCNNTACCCGGCCAACGATTCGAGTACACCCCCCGACGAGCCACGGTCACGACGGCNGAGGTGTCGTCGTCGCAGGCCATTGATGCCNACGCCNAGGAGGACCCCCATGGCTGAGATGCCNCANGCTGTNCGCGGGTTCGGGGTAACGCTCACAACNATGTTTAAGAAGGTCGTCACNGAGCAGTATCCGGAGGACAAGCAACCGACCAAACCGCGCTTCCACGGTNGNCACCAGTTGAACAGGTGGGCGGACGGTCTNGANAAGTGCGTCGGATGCGAACTATGCGCCTGGGCCTGCCCGGCTGATGCCATCTACGTAGAGGGNGCCGATAACACCGACGAGGAGCGATTCTCGCCGGGGGAGCGGTACGGGCGCGTCTACCAAATCAACTACCTGCGCTGCATCNTCTGTGGCCTGTGCATCGAGGCTTGCCCGACGCGCGCCCTNACGATGACCAATGAGTACGAACTCGCGGACAGCAGTCGCGCCGATCTCATCTACGAGAAGGATCAACTCCTTGCGCCTCTGCTCCCCGGGATGGTCCCGCCTCCGCACCCGATGGTTCCGGGTACCTCGGAGCAGGACTACTACGCCAACAAGGTGACNGGCTCCTCACCGGACCAAGGTGAGGCAGTGTGAACGGCGGAGCNGTGGGAACCGGGGAAGCGATCGTCTTCTGGGTCAGTGGCACCCTCGCGGTGATCGGTGCGCTCGGCATGGTGATCTCGAGAAAAGCCGTGCACAGCGCGCTGTTCATCGCCCTNACCATGATTAATCTGGCGATCCTCTACGTCGCGAATTCGGCTCCCTTCTTGGGAATGGTCCAGATCATCGTTTACACCGGTGCCGTGATGATGTTGTTCCTCTTCGTCCTCATGGTGGTCGGAGTCGACTCCTCTGACTCGCTCATCGAGACCATCAAGGGCCAGCGGGTGGCTGCCTTTCTCCTCGGAGTNGGCTTCTCCATTCTGNTGATCGCAGGAATCGGCAACGGCTTGATGGAAACGTCCTCGACAGGACTCGACGCAGCCAATGCCGCCCAGGGCGGAAATGTGGAAGGGCTCGCGGCCCNGATGTTNGGTCCCTACCTGATCGCCTTNGAGGTGACNGCCGCNTTGCTGATCACCGCGGCTATGGGTGCCATGATCCTCACGCACCGCGAAAGGTGGATGCCCAAACGAACGCAGCGAGAGTTGTCCCAAGAGCGTTTCGCATCGGGGGCGCACCCGGGGCAACTCCCCCCACCGGGCGTCTACGCGCGGCACAACGCGGTGGACACACCCGCCCTCCTGCCGGACGGAAGCACGAGCGACATCAGTGTTCCGGAGCCCCTNAGGNTNCGTGACGATATCCGGGACGTCGATCCGGCCGANATCGACGAAGTGCGTNAACTNTCTGCCGANTCGTCCGGTGAGGATGACGGCCGATGAATCCNGCCAACTACGTNCTGCTCTCCGCGTTGCTGTTCAGCATCGGTGCGATCGGGGTGCTCGTTCGTCGCAACGCGATCATCGTCTTCATGTCCGTNGANCTNATGCTCAATGCNGCGAANCTTGCCTTCGTTGCNTTNGCTCGCATGAANGGAAATCTCGACGGCCAGGTCGTNGCGTTCTTCGTGATGGTNGTGGCTGCGGCCGAAGTNGTCGTGGGCTTGGCGATCATCGTGACCATCTTCCGCACNAGACGTTCCGCATCGATCGACGAACCCAATCTTCTGAAGTACTGACGAATANCGAANAGGACNNATACGTGACCGAGATCGTCCCCGCCGAGGGGATCTTCGCGCTGCTNTGGGTGATNATNGCCCTCCCGGCAGCCGGCGCGGCCATCCTGCTNTTCGCNGGTCGGCGCACCAATTCNTGGGGCCCGATACTCGGCGTGCTCACNGTNGTGGCGTCTGCCGTCATCAGCGTCTTGATGTTGCTCGCACTGNATGGAGCGACCCGCCAAAGAGCGCACGGTCGTGCAGAACGTATATGACTGGGTGTTCGTGGGCTCCTTCCAAGCCTCCTTCGCGCTGCAACTAGATCAGCTGTCGATGGTCTTCGTCTTGCTGATCACCATCGTCGGCGCGCTGATCCACATTTATTCGCTCGGCTACATGTCCCACGACCCGGATCGACGCAAGTTCTTCGGCTACCTGAACCTGTTCGTCGCCGCGATGTTGGTGTTGGTGCTCGCCAACAACTACCTGCTGTTGTACGTCGGCTGGGAAGGCGTCGGGCTCGCGAGTTACCTGCTGATCGGTTTCTGGCAACACAAGCCGAGTGCCGCGGCAGCAGCGAAGAAGGCGTTCGTGATCAACCGAGTAGGAGACGTCGGNCTTTCGCTNGCNATCATGCTCATCTTCGTCACNTTCGGATCNATCACNTTTCAGGANGTCTTNGGGCAAGCAAGTGACGCGAGTGAGGGAACGCTGACGGCCATCGGCCTGNTGCTGCTNCTCGCCGCTGCCGGCAAGTCAGCCCAGTTCCCCCTGCAGGCCTGGTTGTTGGATGCCATGGANGGACCCACACCGGTGTCCGCCCTCATCCACGCNGCCACCATGGTCACCGCCGGTGTCTATTTGATCGCCCGCAGCAACGCCATCTACGACGCCGCAGCGTGGGCCGCGACAGCNGTTGTCGTTGTCGGACTGATCACAATCTTCATGGGCGCCATCATCGGTTCCGCCAAGGACGACATCAAGAAGTCGCTGGCCGGATCCACGATGAGCCAGATCGGCTACATGGTGTTCGCCGCCGGTCTCGGCCCCATCGGTTACGTCTACGCGATCTTCCACCTCCTCACCCACGGTGTCTTCAAGGCCGGCCTCTTCCTCGGAGCCGGATCCGTCATGCACGGAATGAACGACAACGTGAACATGCGCCGCTACGGAGCACTCCGGGGAGTCATGGGTGTCACCTTCGTGACGTTCATGGCCGGATATCTCGCCATCATCGGCATACCGCCGTTNGCNGGGTTCTGGTCNAAGGACGAGATCATCCACGCCGCGTTCGAGCGCAACTCGATCATCGGCGCTGCTGCCATCCTNGCCGCCGGCGTCACCGGCTTCTACATGACCCGGATGATCGCCATGACGTTCTTCGGCAAGAAGCGTTGGGAAGNCGATGCTCACCCGCACGAGTCNCCCTCGGTGATGACCATCCCCCTCGTGTTGCTGGCACTCGGATCCGTCTTNCTCGGTATGGCCCTGCTGTTCTGGGGANACATCAAGGATTGGCTNAAGCCNGTNGTGGGATACGAGTCGGTCCCCACCCCNTTGCCNNCGTCCTTCTACATCGCCGTCACCNTGATCGTGGTCATCATCGGAGCCATCATCGGCTGGGTCATGTACGCCCGAAGGGATGTACCCATCGAGGCGCCGACGGGNAACGCNCTCACGCGNGCNGCACGTCAGGACCTCTANGGCGACGCCGTGAACGACGTGCTCGTCGTGCAACCCACCTACCGAGCAGCGGAGATNATCACCACCTTCGACAACAAGGCTGTCGACGGCTTCGTCAATTGGACCGGAACCTTCNTCGGTGACCTGGCTCGCCGCTTGCGGCGAAGCCAGAGTGGNTTCGCACGTTCCTACGCGTTGTCCATGGTGGGGGGCGCCCTCATCGTCGCCATCGCACTCGTCTTGGTGGTGCTGTCATGAGCGCCTTCCCCTGGTTGACGACNCTCGGCCTGCTGCCCTTNATCGGCAGCATCGTGGTCGCCCTNCTTCCGAAGTCCAAGCCGACGNTGGCCAAGCAGGTCTCGCTCGTGGTCTCNGGTGCCGTNTTGGCATTGACGATCGCGATGGCCTTGCAGTTCGACGGGGCATCCANGCAGCCCTTCCAATTCGTGGAGTCCTACCCNTGGATCCCGTCGTTNGGCATCTCGTACTCGGTAGGAGTGGACGGGATAGGACTGGTGCTNATCGCGCTGGCCGCAACGCTGGTTCCCATCGTGATNCTGGCGGGTTGGCGCGATATCGAAGGCGACCAAGAGTCCGNGGGTTCGGTCAAGGGTTACTTCGCGNTGATCTTGGCCCTCGAAGCNTTGATGATCGGCGTCTTCGCTGCGACGGATGTCTTCTTGTTCTACGTCTTCTTCGAAGTGATGCTGATCCCGGTCTACTTCATGATCGGTCGTTACGGCGGTCCGCAAAGGTCCTACGCGGCAATCAAGTTCCTCCTCTACAGCCTGCTCGGCGGCCTGTTCATGTTGGCGTCGTTGATCGGCCTGTATGTGGTCTCCGCTCGTGAATTAGGCAGCGGAACTTTCGACTTCCTGTCCTTGGTGGGCTTGGAGATGGACCCCAACACGCAGAAGATGCTCTTCCTCGGCTTCTTCTTCGCGTTCGCGATCAAGGCCCCCTTGTGGCCGTTCCACACCTGGCTTCCCGACGCAGCAGCGCAATCCAAGCCCGGCACGTCGGTGCTACTGATCGGTGTTCTCGACAAAGTGGGAACTTTCGGAATGATCCGCTACTGCTTGCCAATCTTCCCGGCAGCCAGTGAGTTCTACGCACCGGTCGTCATCGGCATGGCCTTGATCGGCATCTTCTACGGAGCGTACGTAGCCCTCACCGCCCAGGACATGCGGCGCTTGTTCGCCTACTCCTCTATGTCTCACTTCGGGTTCATCGCGCTCGGCATTTTTGTCTTCACGAGCTCGGGCCAATCGGGCTCGGTGGTCTACATGGTGGCGCACGGTCTGTCCACCGCCGCCCTGTTCCTGACCGCAGGCTTCTTGATGTCACGGCGCCGCGACTCTGCGCTCATTGCCGATTACGGTGGTGTCAACAAGGTTACCCCGGTGCTCGCGGGCTTCTTCCTCGTTGCGGCGCTGTCCTCATTGGCTCTTCCAGGTCTGGTGTCCTTCGTCGGCGAGTTCCTCGTCCTGCTGGGAGCCTTCGAGCGCTACCTATGGGTCGGCGCGTTGGGCACCCTGGGAATCGTGATCACGGCCGCGTACGTGCTGCGCTTGTATCAAAAGTCGATGACCGGGCCGGCGAATCCCAGCGTCGAAGGCATGGCCGACCTCAAGGGGCGGGAAATCACCGCGCTGGTACCGATCGCTGCCCTGAGCATCACGCTCGGCCTGTACCCCGCGCCGTTGTTGAACGTGATCAACCCCGCCGTCGATTGGACGATGAACACCATCTCCGCTGTGGATCCAGAGCCAGTGGTTTCCAGTGACGGGAGCCAACCATGAACTACTCGCCCCCGGCAATCGACTACGTAGCGATCGCTCCCATGATCGTGATCTTCGGAGCCGCCATTGTGTCGGTTCTGATCGAGGCATTCACGCCACGGAGCGTGCGCCGATACCTGCAGCTGCTGATCGTGTTCGGTTCACTCATCGCCGCAGCGGCGTTGATCGTTATCAACGCATCCACCCGGGTGGTGACGGCCGGTCAAGCGATCGTGATCGATGGGCCCGCGCTGGTTCTTCAAGGCGCCATCGTGATCATCGCGCTCCTCGGAGCTGCGCTGATGGCTGAACGCTCGATCGACTCGGTGGGCGATGCGTTCGCCTCTCGCGTCTCCTCGCTACCGGGATCGGAAGAGGAGAAGCAGTTCACGCAGCGCGGCTACCTGCAAACCGAGATCTGGCCACTGACGCTTTTCGCTGTTCTCGGGATGATGCTTTTCGTCACCTCGAATGACCTTCTCATCATGTTCATCGGCTTGGAGATCATGTCGCTTCCGCTCTACCTGATGACAGGCATGGCGCGCCGACGCCGATTGCTGAGTCAGGAAGCGGCGTTGAAGTACTTCCTGCTCGGCGCTTTCTCGTCGGCGTTCTTCCTCTACGGCGCTGCGCTGGTGTACGGCTACGCAGGATCCATCACCTTCCCCGAGATCGCTCAAACCGTCACCAGCAAGCCTGGTGAATCGTTGGTCTTGATGATCGGGTTGGGCATGGTGCTCATCGGCTTGCTGTTCAAGGTCGGTGCGGTCCCGTTCCATCAATGGGTGCCGGACGTTTACCAGGGAGCACCGACCGCGGTTACCGGATTTATGGCGGCGACAGTGAAGATCGCCGCATTCGGAGCTCTGCTGCGGATTCTCTACGTCGCCTTCGGAGGCGTGCGATGGGATTGGGAACCGATCATCTGGATCATCGCCACCCTTACCATGCTGGTGGGGTCAATCCTCGCGGTCGTCCAGTCGGACATCAAGCGAATGCTCGCGTACTCATCCGTGGCCCAGGCCGGCTTCATCCTGATCGGTGTCGCCGCCGCATCGGCTGCCGGTATCGCCAGCACGATGTTCTACCTCATCGCGTACGGCTTCACGACGATCGGTGCGTTTGCGATCATCACCATGGTCCGGGACGCTGGTGGCGAAGCAACAAACCTCGCAACGTGGTTGGGCATCGGCCGCAAGTCTCCGGTCGTCGCATCGGCGTTCGCCGTGTTCATGCTCGCCCTCGCGGGCATCCCGCTGACCTCCGGATTCGTCGGCAAGTTCGGCGTCTTTGCCGCGGCGATCGAGGCTGGCATGGTGTGGTTGGTGATCGTCGGCGTGGTGGCGAGTCTCATCGCTGCGTTCTTCTACGTCCGGGTGATTGTGGTCATGTTCTTCGCCCAGCCCACTGATCAAACGGCGAGTGTGGTGGTTCCGTCCGCCTTCACCACCGTCGCCCTGGCAGCGGGCGCCGCGGTGACGGTGATCCTGGGCGTTGTGCCTCAGCCGGTCCTGGATCTGGTTACAAATGCCGATGTCTTCATCCGGTAGTACCGTCTTGGTATGACGGAGAGCCCGCTGGGTGAATTGGCGGTCGATCCTGCCTTCGATTCCCGGCTGGCGTCTGCGATGGAGGACGTTGAGCGCTACCTCCGCGGCACGGTGGTTAGTGACTATCCCTTCGTCACGGAGACGTCTCGGCATCTGGTGGATGCCGGCGGCAAGAGGTTCCGTCCCCTCTTGACGCTTCTCGCGTCGCACTTCGGTCCCCGCCCAGCCAATGACGACGTCATCAAGGCGGCGGTCGTCGTCGAGCTCACCCACCTGGCCACGCTGTATCACGACGACGTCATGGACGAAGCGCAGCTCCGGCGTGGTGCCCCGTCGGCGAACGCGCGATGGGACAACTCGATCGCGATTCTCACCGGTGACTTTCTGTTTGCCCGTGCGTCTGACATCTTGGCGGACCTCGGACCCGAGGCGGTGCGCATTCAGGCGCAAACCTTCGAGCGCCTGTGCACAGGCCAGATTCGCGAAGCGGTGGGGCCGGACGACGGCATCGATCCGGTCAAGCACCATTTGCAGGTTCTTTCGGACAAGACCGGCTCGTTGATCGCTACCGCCGGTCGGTTCGGGGCCATGATGGGCGGAGCCGAAACGTCCACTATCGACACACTGAGCCGCTTCGGTGAAGCCATCGGCGTTGCTTTCCAACTCGCAGACGACATCGTGGATATCACGTCTGATGCGGAGCAGTCGGGCAAGTTGCCGGGTACCGATCTGCGCGAGGGTGTACCCACTCTGGCCACGTTGATCGCGCAATCGAGCGATCAATCCGGCGACGACGAACTAGTTGCGTTCTTGTCGGGACCGATTCCCGATGATGCCGATCACGCGCAGGCTCTTCGGTTGCTGCGGGCGCATCCGGCGCTGGAGGATGCGCGTGATGAGGCACGCCGGTGGGCGGGGGACGCGCGTCGGATCCTCGAACCATTGCCGGTAGGCGATGCAAAGCTTGCGCTCGAAGCGCTGTGCGATTATGTGGTGAATCGAACCGGCTGACGTGTCCTGCGCGGCGGCGAACATGTCGAACGCACCGAACGGACCGTGACCGCTAGGGAGACTCCGTTACTTCCAGTTCGTCAATCAGATCATCGGATGGTTCTGGACGGCGCTGGCGGGCATAGCGGAAGGCGTCCGTTGAGAAGACGATAAGTGCGGACCAGACGAAGAAGAATCCCACCCATCGAGAACCCGGCATCGGTTCGTTGAAGAGAAAGACGCCGATAGAGAACTGCAAGATCGGAGTGATGTACTGAAGGACACCGAGTGTGGAGAGGGGAATCCGAGTGGCTGCTCCGCCGAAGGCGAGCAACGGAATTGCCGTCACGGGTCCGAGCAGAACAAGCAGCAGTGATGTCTGCCATCCACCGAGAGCGAACGACGCCTGACCGTTGCCGTGCCACATAGTCATCAAGGCCAGAGCGAACGGGGCCAGGGCGGCGGTTTCGATGAGAAGACTGTGCGTCGAACTCATGTTGGCCATCTTCTTCATCAGGCCATACATGCCGAAGCTGAAAGCGAGAGTCAGGCTGATCCAGGGCAGGGCACCGTAACTGAGGGTCAAGATGATCACCGCGACGATCGCGATGCCAACGGCCACCCATTGCAAGTGTCGAAGTCTTTCCCGGAGAAGGGCGATACCCAGAGCTACCGACACGAGCGGGTTGATGAAGTAGCCGAGGGAGGCTTGGACTACTTGATTAGTCGCGATCGCGTAGACGTAGACAAGCCAGTTGATGGAAATGAAGACCGCCGCACCCATCAGGATTGCGAACGTCCTGCGGTTGAATGCTCGTCGTAACCCGCCCCAATGTCGCGAAATGGAAATGATCACCACCAGAAAGACGAGTGTCCAGACAACTCGGTGAGCGACGACCTCCAGTGGGGGCACGTCATCCAGGAGGGCGAAGTACAGGGGGAAGAGGCCCCACAGGGTCCAGGCTGCGACGCCAAGGAGTAGCCCGAGTCGGTGCTGGGCGCCGGGCTCCTCGCGGGTGACGGTCAGTTGATGGTCCACGTATCGCTGCCGTGCAGCAGCGAGCGGAGATCTCCGGGACCCTCGGATTCGATGACATCCGCAATCTGTTGCTGAGCCATCCGGTCGTAGGCCTCGCGGTGGGTGACATCTCGGAAGATGCCGATCGGGGTGTTGGTGAGCGTCCGTGGGTTATACAAACGCGATAACCCGAAGGCTAGGCCGGGGTCCTTCGCGTGGGAATCAAAAATGATCACCTCAGACTGATCGACGTCCTCGACGTTCACCACCTGCAGGTGACCATCCGAATCCCGGATGACGCACTTCTCGTGGTTGTTCCCGAAGATGATCGGCTGGCCGTGCTCGAGGCGGATGAGATGGTCCTCGCGGACATCGTTCTCCTTCAGCGGCTCGAATGCACCGTCATTGAAGATGTTGCAGTTCTGGTAGATCTCCACGAGGGCGGAGCCTTCGTGGGCAGCCGCGGCGCGGAGAACCTCGGTCAGATGCTTGCGGTCAGAGTCAATCGCCCGCGCCACGAAAGTCGCCTCCGCACCGAGTGCGACCGACACGGGGTTGAAGGCGTAGTCGAGCGATCCCTGCGGGGTGCTCTTGGTGACTTTGCCTTGCTCCGATGTCGGGGAGTACTGGCCCTTGGTCAAGCCGTAAATGCGGTTGTTGAACAACAGAATCTTCAAGTTGACGTTGCGGCGCAGGGCGTGGATGAGGTGATTACCCCCGATGCTGAGCGCGTCACCGTCGCCGGTCACCACCCAGACAGACAGATCCGGACGGGTGGTGGCCAGGCCAGTCGCGATCGCCGGTGCGCGTCCGTGGATGCTGTGAACACCGTAGGTATTCATGTAATAGGGGAAGCGAGACGAACATCCGATTCCGGAGACGAAGACGATGTTCTCGCGCTTCAGACCCATCTCCGGCATGAAGCTTTGGACGGCGGCGAGGATGGCGTAGTCGCCGCAGCCGGGACACCAGCGAACTTCTTGGTCGGTCTTGAAATCCTTCGCCTTCATCTCTACGTCGGTCTTGGGGACCAAAGAAAGAGCGGGGAATGCATCAGTCGTCATGACGACTCCTCCATTTGCTCGGAGATCTCACGGATGACATCAACCAATTCCGAAGACTTGAACGGCAGACCGCGGACCTGGTTATAGCCGTAGGTGTCGATGAGGAACTTCGACCTCAGCAGCATGTTGAGTTGTCCGAGGTTCATCTCCGGCACGACGACTCGCTCGTACGACGCGAGCACCTCACCGAGATTGCGGGGAAAAGGGTTGAGGTGTCGCAGATGGGCTTGGGCGACTTTGACCCCGGAGCGTCGAACGATCTGGCAGGCAGCTCCAATGGGGCCGTACGTGGAGCCCCAGCCGAGCATGAGAATGCGAGCGTCGCCGCCGGGATCGTCCACCTCGATATCGGGGATGGTGTCCGCGATTGCATCGACCTTCGCTTGACGCAGGCGAACCATGTGATCGTGGTTCTCCGGATCGTAAGAGATGTTGCCCGAGCCGTCCGCCTTCTCGAGGCCACCGATCCGATGCTCGAGACCAGCAGTTCCCGGAATAGCCCAGGGGCGCGCCAGAGTCTGAGGATCACGTTGGTAGGCCCAGAACTCCTCGCTCCCGTCCTCGGCTTGATGGTTCGGCTTGGTCGCGAAATCAGGATCGATGACCGGAAGAGAATCAACCTCGGGAAGACACCATGGCTCGGACCCGTTGGCCAGGTACCCGTCGGACAGAAGAAAGACCGGTGTTCGGTACGTGACGGCAATGCGGGCTGCCTCGACGGTGGCGTCGAAGCAGTCGGCGGGGCTCTGCGGGGCGACGATGGGAACGGGCGATTCTCCGTTGCGCCCGAACATCGCCTGCAAGAGATCCGACTGCTCGGTCTTTGTCGGCAGTCCCGTCGATGGTCCGCCGCGTTGAACATCCACGACGATGAGAGGGAGTTCGAGGGACACGGCTAACCCGATCGTTTCCGACTTCAGTGCGATCCCGGGACCCGACGTGGTGGTAACGGCGAGTGAGCCTCCGTAGCTAGCGCCGAGAGCAGCCCCGATGCCGGCGATCTCGTCCTCGGCCTGGAAGGTCATGACTCCGAAACGCTTGTGCTTACTCAGCTCGTGCAGGATGTCCGATGCCGGTGTGATCGGGTATGAGCCGAGGAAAAGCCGTAGACCCGATTGATGAGATGCGGTGATCAGGCCATAGGCCAAGGCTAGGTTGCCGGTGATATTGCGATACGTACCCGGTTGCATCGCGGCCGGCTTGACCTCGTACTGAACCGAGAACTCCTCGGTGGTCTCGCCGTACGACCAACCGGCTTGGAAGGCTGCGATGTTCGCCTTCATGATCTCCGGCTTGCTGGCGAATTTCTTCTCGAGGAATTCGATCGTTCCCTCGGTCGGCCGGTGGTAGAGCCAAAGAAGCAGTCCGAGGGCGAACATGTTCTTGGCCCTCTCCGCCTCCTTCTTTGTGACGTCGAATTCCTTGAGCGCCTCCACGGTCATGGACGTCAAGGCGATCGGGTGGAGCCGGTACGCCTCCAAAGAATCGTCGTCCAACGGGCTCTCGTGGTAACCGACCTTCTCCACGTTCCGCTTGGTGAATTCGTCGGTATTCACGATGAGGTCGGAACCGCGAGGCAGATCGGCGATGTTGGCTTTGAGCGCGGCGGGATTCATGGCCACGAGCACATTCGGTTGATCACCGGGGGTGGTGATGTCGTGATCGGCGAAGGCGAGCTGGAAACTTGAGACGCCCGGCAGGGTCCCGGCCGGGGCGCGGATCTCCGCGGGGAAGTCGGGCAAGGTAAGCAGATCGTTGCCCATCCAGGCGGCCTCGGATGTGAAGCGATCCCCGGTCAGTTGCATGCCGTCGCCTGAGTCACCTGCAAAACGGATGACGACCCTGTCGACTTCGACGACCTGCTTGGCCATACCGTCGGTTCCTCTGGCTTTCTGGAGATCTGGCTGGTTGCAATGCTGCGTGGTCTGCGCCCGTATGTCGCATTTTGCTCTCTTTTGGGTCGCAGGGCCAGGTTAGCGGTAAATCGTGATCACACCGTCATCGTCCAGATAGCCTGCACGGCGTGTGGCGCCTGGCATCCCGCCCCGATGTGGCGGTCGACGTTGCGAGCGCGGGCCTTGCCTGCTGCTCCTTGGAAGTCGAGGCTGCCGGTCAGCGAGGCCTGCTTGTCGCTTCCGAGACCGTTCCTCAGGCGGCGGCGGTGACCGTCTTGGTGGTGGCCGGCACTGTCACCACTGCTGTGGAGCCCGCCCTCGTGCGCCTGTTCGACGAACACGCGCAGCACGGACCCGTCATCATCGTGAGTTTCGGTGCGTGCGCGACCAGCGGCGGACCGTATTGGGACGCCCCCACGGTCAGACCGGGCATCGAGGCGCTGTTCCCAGGTCAGGAGATCGCGTCGTACGTTCCCGGGTGTCCGCCCCGCCCGGAAGCGCTGGTGGTCGAACTCGAACGGCTCGTGGATTCGAGGATCCCCGCGTGACGAAGACGCCGGCGATCATCGACATTGCTGCTGATGAGTGGGTGGCGGCGTGCACGGCGTCCGCGGCTCGCGGCTGCGATGTGGTGGATTGGTTGACGGCGGTGGATACCGCCGAATCATTGTTCGTGGTGGTGCATCTGGTCGACCCCGGCTCCTCGCGTTCGGAGATGCTGCGCTGTGAACTCAACGTCGAGCGTCCCGAGATCGAAAGCATCACGTCGTGGTTCCCGGGAGCCGACTGGCACGAACGCGAGACTCACGAAATGTTCGGAATCGAGTTCCTGGGTCGATCCCAGACCAATGCGTTGTTGATGCGAGCGGGAGATGGGTCATCTCCCATGCGCAAGACCGCAGCTCTCGATGCGCGGATGAGGACCCCGTGGCCCGGGCAAGAGTCGGCCACTGGTCGAAGGCGCCAGAAACTTCCCCCGGGTGTGCGGGCCGAATGGACACGCGATGAGTGATTCAACCCCTCAACGGAACGTGATCGCCCTGCTGCCGGAAGCGTGTACGTCGTGCATGGTGTGCGTTCGGGAGTGCCCGTCGTGGTGCATCTCCCTCGAATCGCACGTGGAAGAGGTGAGCGAGGAAGGAGCGCGACGTCCACGCACTGTCAATGTCCTCGATGAATTCACCATCGACTACGGCTTGTGCATGTACTGCGGTATCTGTATCGAAGTCTGCCCGTTCGACGCGCTTGCCTGGCGGGATTCGTTCGATTACACCTCTGGCGACCGGCAGGGATTACAACAGGACGCGGTCGATCTTTCTCGCTGGTGGCCTACCGGTAGTTGACGAACTGCACGGCAAAGTCGAGATCGGCACCTTTGACCAGAGCGATGACGTCTTGCAAGGCATCACGGCTCTTGTGCGTGACGCGAAGCTCGTCCCCNTGTATTTGAGTTTTCACTCCCTTGGGTCCATCGTCTCGAATNAATTTGCTCAGCTTCTTGGCTTGCTCGGAGGAAATGCCCGAGGTGAANGTTCCNTTGATCTTGTACTCCTTGCCGGAGGAGCGGGGNTCACCGTGATCGAAAGCCTTGAGACTGATGCCCCGCTTGACGATCTTGTCCTTGAGAACATCNAGAGCAGCCGACGCTCGCTCTTCCGTCGAGGAGGTGATCTCCACAACGNGATCNCCCTTCCATTCGATTGTCGTTCCCGTGTTCTTGAAATCGAAACGCTGCGCGACCTCCTTTGNCGCCCTGNTTNAGGGCNTTNTCNGCCTCCTGCTTGTCCACTTCACTGACGATGTCAAAACTGCTATCCGCCATNTANTCCACCTTCCTCNTAGCCAGACCCTAGTCTCGGTCGANTTCGGTCGCGATGCTGACAGCGGCGGCACCGAGTGGATTTCGCACCANTTCAAGGATTTCTGGANTAAAGCGTGANCTCGGCATGACCACGGATACTGCNAGACGGCGNGGGAGAGCCTTGCACTNAATTGCTACACCGACGGCAGTGATTCCGCTCTCGATCTCCTGGTCGTTTACCGCGAGGAAAGNNGNTCCTNTTTTGANGCGATCNGNAGGTGTCGCATGGAAATTNAAGGCTTTCCCTCCNGAGGAGNGCTCNGCTGGAAGATATTGACCTTCNCGATTGCCTACGCGGAGGGCNCGCTGGCTTTCCACAGATGCGATGACATGCGTGAACTCGTCAATGAGAAGTTGCACATTGGATGTCTCTCCTGTCGCGTCGGTTAAGGANCGTAGATGTGGANTGACTCGGAAACGTAGATCGGCGATGGTCCACCCAGTAGGCAATCCGAGAGAAGGCTCTCNCAGAGCGGGTCCAGGAAGATACTCGCGGGATGCTCCGCGAGATGCGAAACCGTGNTGTACCAGCATGGAGAGCAGTCGATGGGCGGTTGACCGGGCGACATTGAGCTCGACGGCAACCGCACTCACGTAGAGGATTCGACCCGACTTGAGTTGGTGAATCATTCGCAGAGCGTTGTCAACGGACTTGAGGGAGTATCGAGGGNGATTCTCCATAGCAGAACACTATAGTCTGNTNAGAGGAAAGTTGTGAGGAGCAGTTATGACCGACACCTTCGAGATACCGGTAACCGAATCGGANAGCCAGCCAGAGGTCAGCNACGACTTGGTCGACCTATACCGCGGCTTCGAACGTGAGTATTTGATTCCGCTGTGGACCGAAATCGGTGATCTGATGCCGAGGGAACCCAGGAGTAAAGCCCGTCCGCACCTGTGGAGGTGGGCGGATCTGGTGCCATTGGCGGCGCGATCTGGCGAGCTCGTTCCCGTAGGTCGAGGTGGTGAGCGTCGTGCCATTGCACTCGCTAATCCCGGCCTCGGAGGTCGTCCATTTGCCACCCCGACGATCTGGGCTGCGATTCAATATTTGATGCCTCGAGAAGACGCACCTGAACATCGGCATACCCAGCATGCCTTTCGCTTTGTAGTCGAAGGTGAAGGCGTGTGGACAGTAGTCAACGGAGACTCGGTCGCTATGCGGCGTGGGGACTTTCTGCCGCAGGCGGGATGGAATTGGCATGCCCATCACAATGCTGCTGATGCACCCATGGCCTGGATCGACGGCCTCGATATTCCGTATTCGTACTACACCGAAACGCAGTTTTTTGAATTCGGTCGCGACGTTTTGAGTCGTGGTGAGAGGGTCACACCATCGTTTTCGCAATCAGAGCGCCTGTGGGCGCACCCGGGGCTCGTGCCCGTGGCACCCGACAAGGGTGCGAAGGGGTCGCCGTTGCTGGCTTATCGCTGGCAGCACACCGACGAGGCTCTGGCTCAGCAGCTTGCACTCGAATCAGAGGGTTACGACGCCACCATTGAGCCGGGGCACGCAGCAGTGAGGTTTGCCGATCCGAGGTCGGGAGCGGACGTATTACCGACCCTTCGGTGTGAGATGCACCGAATCGCTGAAGGGAGGAAGACAGCGCCTTCGCAGGTTGTTGGGTCGAGTGTTGTGCAAGTTTTCGATGGCTCGGGAACAGTCACTGTCGGAGAGCACAGTTGGCCTGTCGGTCGAGGAGACATGTTTGTTGTGCCCTCGTGGCANGAGTTNACGATTGAATCTCACGTGGATCAGGCTGAGNCGGATTCAGGCGCTCTTGANCTTTTCTGGTTCAGTGATNCACCGATAATTGAAGCGATTGGTGCCCACGATCTTCATAGAAGNGGCGNATCCTNGTGAGGATNGCGACATGTCGTAGGGGCCANGANACNCAGGCGATCNGTCTTGACNCGGACGGCTCTTGNGCNCTTCTCCCNTGGGCAGATGTGGGGGCGCTCCTTACGGCCGCTGATGACTCCGATNTTCAGTGGCAAGANCTNGTGGCCTCAANNCCGGATGCAGGCCGTGTGGAGCCAGATGAACTTGAGTTTGCTCCTGTNGTACCGAAGCCNTCCAAGATCGTNTGTGTNGGNCTCAATTACGCCAAGCACATCACTGAGATGGGTAGAGAGNTGCCGNAATTTCCTACCCTNTTCGCAAAGTTTCCAGAGTCCTTGATNGGATCANCGGACGACATACAAATCCCACCGGAGTCTGACNGCGTCGACTGGGAAGCTGAGTTGGCAGTAATCATCGGTCGGCGAGTTCGGCGGNCCCACCCGGGTGANGCTGAGAGACANATAGCTGGATTCACGGTGTTCAATGACGTGACNATGCGGGATTGGCAGTATCGNAGCCCGATGTGGCTTCAAGGAAANACATTTGAAGCATCGTCCCCCCTTGGTCCTGCTCTTGTGGGGCCAGAAGAGCTTGANGGAGGTACTCGTCCCGCCCTTGAGATCACAACGGAAGTNGATGGGCNCGTAGTCCAGAGTGCAACAACGGANGATCTTGTATTTGATCCNCCTATGTTGGTCNCCTACATTTCAACCATNCTNACCTTGAATCCGGGTGACGTNATTGCAACNGGGACNCCGGGNGGNGTCGGCCACGCGCGAAAGCCNCCNATGTATCTGGCGCCGGGGCAGGTGCTGGCNACGTCGATCAGNGANNTCGGGCGACTNGANAACCGNGGCGTTGTTGAAACGGTGAANNAATGACGAATTGGTCGTCGGTCGAGGCTGATTGGGTGAAAATNGGGTCNGGTCTCTTCCGGCGNGCNATGGCGTCCCTATCAGACGGNGAACTNNAGAATCCGTCCCTCCTAGACGGGTGGAGCCGAAGTCACGTNGTTTCACATGTGAGCGCTAACGCACAGGCAATAGGCAGACTCTTGCACTGGGCGAAAACCGGAGAAGTGACACACATGTACCCATCCGTTGAGGAGCGGGACGAGGAAATTAGTCAGGGTGCTCAATTGGCAGGCGATGACCTGCGGGCGTGGTGGACGCGNACGGATGACCACCTGTTGGAGGAGTTTGCGACTNTGCCAGCTGNAGCATGGNAGGCTCAGGTTTTGACTGCGCAGGGTCGAGAAGTTCCCGCGAGTGAAACGCTATGGATGCGCAGCAGGGAAATTTGCATCCACGCTGTTGATTTGGCAGCTTCTGTCGATTGGGAAGATCTNCCGGAGAGTTTTCTCCGGCGCCTCATCNNTGAAGCCGTGAGTCGTCANTCGTCCTCTGGAGAAAATCCAGCCGTGACGATCGTCGTGGATGATGGGGAGAGTCTTTTGCTTGAAGGCGTTGGCGATCCCGTGGAAACGTCAGGGAACCTGAGCGATATCGCTGCATGGTTAACGGGTCGTGCAACTGNGCACGTCCAAGGTGATTCCGCTTCGCGCCCNCAGTTAGGCAAGTGGCTCTAATCTGGAGCNNCTGTAATNACTGTCGGTGGCTGCTCGTAGACGGAGTCAAAGGCGATCCAGGCCNGAGCCTCGAGATTCCGAAGCGTGGCACGAAAGACACTGTGGGCCTTGTGTCCGCTCCAGTCGTGAGGTAGCAGNCGAGTTGGGAGATCCGGATCTCGAAAAGGGAAGAGCCGATAGTCGTGGGTTATCTGGGTTCGCGTAACGAATGCTTGCTCGGGTGAAAAATCTTTGGTTGCGGATGGATCGGCCCACGGCTCAAAGGCACGGATAAAGTCNTTGTAATCNTGATTGAGAGAAACTAGATCCCAACAAGATGCAGCGATCTCAACATCCGCTGTAGATGAGGGAGTTCTNGANGAGAAGATCTGCATTTGTGATCCCGGCGGCAGAAAGGATCGNAGACCCTCGGAGCGGTCGTGCGGTGAAACCCAGGTTGAAGCAGCCAGCGAACTAAAGCCACGCCAGGTCAGCTCCTTTCGAAACTTCTCGCGCGCCGACCGGTGCTCTTCCGGGATTGAGTAGATAAGCATGTGCCAATTTCCATCCCACGGGTTCGAGTACCTTTCGAAGATGCGCTCTAGCCCCTCGTCCAGCANCTCCCATCCCTTGGGCGTGAGGGAATAGAAGGATGCTCGTCCGGCACGCTTACTGCTGAACCATTTTTCGCGCTTCATGCGCGACAAGGTGACACGTACAGAGTCTTCTGAAATCCCGAANCATCCCAGAAGTTGTGTCAGATTGCTGAGTCCGATCACGCCGCCTCGATAGCGGACGTAACTGCCGAAAATATCGAAAAGAATCGATCGTGGTTTCAAAGCGATCCCNTTAGTCGTGAGAGATAAGGGCATCTAAGGCTACGAGCCCAGTGTCGGTGACTCTCAGTGGATTAACCTCAAAGCTCGTGGCTCCGCTCCCGCTCCATGACGCAAGAGCTTTCGTCATGGTTGTGTACAACTCTTGGAGACTGNCGACGTCTATATCCTCGNGAAGGCCCAGGTCGGTCAAGCGCGTTGCGAGCAAATGTTCGGGGATTGGGAGAGCGAACATCTGGACGTCACCTCGCTGCTCAACTTCGGTCCCACCCAGGCCGAGCAGCCCAATTGAACCCCACGTCGGATCGAGTCGCACCGCGACGAACAAGTCTGATCCNCTCTCGGCCTGAGTCTCGACGAGATATCCGGTGTCCCCNCGCACAATTTCATCAATTGAATTGAGCGCATCTTCGAACTCGCTCGCACTCTTNAGCCCNAGGTGAACCCCATTCATGGCGGACTTATGAGCAATCTCGCGCGACAGGACCTTGACGACTGCNNAGTCTCCGCTGGAGGTTATGGCGTTGAAAGCCGCGATCGCATCCTCTCTNGTGGGACATANGAAGAAGGCGGGAGTTCGAATTCCATGGGACCGGAGAACATCTTTGGTCTCCGCCTCGTTCGNTGGCAGAGGTAGCCCGGCTTGGGAAGGCGAAATCCGTGCGTTGGGTGCATCTNTTCTCCGAAGAGCCGCGGCATCCCGGTCGCTAATCAGCGCCCAGNCTCCGATGGCGGCGTCCTCAGGGTTCCGAAAAAGAGGTATCCGCTGCGATCTCAGTGAATCGCGAGTTGCGGCGAAGTCCGCATGGAGGCCCCCACTGGCCGCCACGATCGGAGCAGNGGCTGTGAGGCGTGCCTGAGTGAGTGTTTCCGTGAGGTCAAGTGCACCGGGTTCTAGCANAACGTACGTGGCTACGACATCAATGCCGGGATCCTTGGCAACTGTGGCAATNACGTTGGCGAAGGTGTCACTTGGTCGTCCGGTATCAACAGGATTTTGGCGATGTGTCATCGGAGGCAGGAGGCTGCGAAGTTCGCCTTCGACCGTCGACTCAAACGGTGGNACTTCCAAGCCAAGTGTTTGGAGGCGGTCGGTCAAGAGAACNCCGGGNCCCGCCTGACCCGTGACTACCCCTACGCCCTTCGTTGNAGGGGCGTCTGATGGATGCAGTCGAATGAGCGACAGCGCTGCGATCGAGTTAACGAGGTCCCCAAGAGTAGAGACAACCACTGCTCCAGCTTCCGTGAGGAGAGATTGTGCGACTGCCCAGTCACCGGCGATCGCACCCGTGTGGGAAACCGTCAGTCGGTCCACATCAGAAATACCGGATTTGAGAACAACCACGGGGACCTCACGGCTACTCTTCCTGATTGCCTCCAAGAGTTCCGAGCCATGAGCAGTTCCCTCGAGGTAGACCGCAATGGCGTCGTATTGGCCATTGAGGGCAGTTGCTTCAATGAGTTCCGGCAGGTCAATGTCGCAGGCGTTACCCACTCCGATCATGAGACCGACACCGAGGCCTTCCTGTTGCAGCGCCAGAGCCGCAGCATGTGCCACTCCTGCGCTCTGAGCGACGACAGCCACAGACCCGGGTGTCAGCTGAGTGACAGCGGGGACGAAAGACGCGTGCAAATTGAGATGGGGAATAGCCATGCCCGCGGTATTCGGTCCTAGAACGCGAATGCCGTACTTGTGTGCGATTGCATCGACCTGACCTTGGAGATCACGGCCTTCACTTGTTTGCAGTTCGGCGAACCCTCCGGAGCAAATGATCGCGCTGCGAACGCCCCGTCTGGCGAGAAGCTCAAGGGAACTTGGTACTGCCGAGTTTGGGACGGCCAAAATGGCTAGGTCGACATCATTGGGAATTTCCTGGGCGTCAGCCACGATTGTTCTTCCATGGATATTGCCTCGGTGGCGACTGAGCCCTATAACGGTGCCTTTGAATGAATCAAGGTTGCGCAGCAGGACGTGCCCAGGCTTCGACGGGTCCTGTGAAGCACCGACAACCACGATGCCTCTCGGTTTCAGTAAGGCTTGAAGTGCGAGAGCGTCGTGGGCCTTGCGAAAGTAGTGAGGGCCGATGTATCCAGCTATCGCATCTGCTCGGCCGGCATTCAGATGTATGAGCCCCTCAGCGTCGCTCGCACACGGTGCCAAGATCATGGGGATGGAGATGTCGGGTCGAAGCATGATTCCTGCATGCGTCAAAAGGGCGCGTCTGTCTGTCGTTGACTCAGCAGCCTCAACTAACAGCAGCCGCGCACCTTTGCCCTGTGCTTGGCGGGCCAATCCAAGGATCTCTTTCCACCCGTCCGCGTCGTCTATGGACCCCGGAGTGCGAATCACGAATGCCCAGTTGTTCGGTGCCGCTTCATCGACCGTGGTCGTCAGGCGAAGGTCAGGAATATTCTCAAAGTGCTCTCCTGTGTGCTCGCTCATGTGCGCGATGATGGGGTGGTGTAGAGAAGTCTTGATCAGCTTCAGTGTTTCAGTATCGCCGTGTCGCACAATCACGAGCGATTGGGAAGGAAGAACCTCTTGCAGTGCGTCGATCACATCAGGCAGTTGTTTATCCGATGCATCAAGTAGAAGTGCTCGCCGACTTGAAGCCGTCATGTCACTCGAGATAGTCAGTTCCCTATCGAGGAAATCTGAATCGATCACCTCGTTCGCGAAAGCGGCATCTCGCTTTTGAAGGTGATCAACCGTTTCACGCCCCGTTCTACTGAGGAAGTTGACTGAAAACGTGTGGATGTCTCGATCAACCCACGCGTGAAAGTTCTCCCACCAACCTCTACTTGGCTCTGCAAGCTCTTGGATTCGACCTACTAAGGGTTTGCGCGACGTTTCGAACGAGTGCAGAGCTCTTGAGGGGTCGTCGGTTTCGGTCAGGGCTTCAGCGAGGGCATNCGCATCCTCCATTGCCATTTTTGTTCCAGAACCAACCGAAAAGTGAGCCGTATGNGCTGCATCACCCAGGATGACAACTTTGTCGGATGCAATCCAAGAATGGTTACGCACGGTCGGGAATTGACGCCATTGGGACGCGTTCCCAACTAGCTCTTGTCCATGAAGNGATTCTGTGAAGATCTCCCTGCAGAAATCCATTGATCTCTTGTCAGACTCACCGATGCCAAGATTCCCCTCGCTAGAGCGATCAAGTCCCGCTCGCTGCCACGTGTCGGTATCGGTTTCTACGATGAAGGTAGAAAGTTCGTCTGAAAAGGGATAGGCGTGCGTTGAAAACGGGCCATATTCTGTATCCACGAAATGGAAAGTCAACGCGTCGTATCGTCGTGGGGTTGCAAACCAGATNAANCGCGCAGCTCCCAGNCGAATATCCGTGTCAAATTGAGAGTGCCAATGTTCTCGNACTTGACTGTTAATACCGTCGGCACCCACAACGACATCAGATTTCGAGTACAACTCGTCAAGATTTNCNACTTCGCTCTCGTAATGGACGGTTAGAGAGACGTCACGAGCGCGTTGTTGGAGAATGTTGAGAAGGCGGTGGCGAGCGATTGCGGAGAAACCGTGACCCCCAGTGCGCATGAAGCCATTCGACGTGCTGATCTCGATATCAGTCCACGATTGAAAATTCTCACGAATAAGTGAGAGTGACTCGGGGTCNGCTTGCTCNAGNAGTTCAACGGTGCGGTCGGAGAAGACTACGCCGAAGCCAAAGGTGGCATCCGGAGCATTCCGCTCCCAAATCTCGACGGCCCAGTCGGGCCGCATTTGACGCAAAAGAATTCCGAGAAATAACCCTCCCGGTCCCCCTCCAACGATGGAAATGGTTCTTGGCGTGGACATGTTCTGAGAAATCCCTTAGANCTCTTGCACGATTCGGTTTTGCTGCTTNCCGAGACCAGATACTTGTGCGGTCATAACTTCCCCGACATCGAGGTACCTACCGCGCGCCATTCCAACCCCCGAGGGAGTTCCGGTAGAAATCATGTCGCCTGGCTGTAGCGANGTGAATCTGCTTGCATAGGAGATCTGTTCGGCGATCGAAAAGATCATGTCCCGTGCATGNGCTTCTTGCATAATTTCACCGTCGACCGANAGCTGAAGCACCAAGTCGCGGGGGTCCNCTACNAGGCCGGCTGGCACGAAAGCCGGGCCGATCGGAGTGAAAGTATCGAAAGCCTTCTGCGCAAACCAGTCAGAGGAAAACATCGGCCAGTCTGGGCGCTGGACGAAGTCTCTTGCGGATACGTCGTTGCAGATTATGTACCCTGCAATGTGATCCATAGCTTCGCCGACNGGAATNCGACGTCCTGGTGAACCNATGACAACTGCTAACTCNACTTCCCAGTCCAGTTGCTCAACATCTTTTGGTTTGACCACTTGGTCATAGGGGCCAATNACACTGCGCATGGGCTTGAGGAACACGTACGGCGTGTCAGATCCCGTTGAAACCTTGTTGGTGACCTTTTCGGATGACTCTGCCTCTGAGGTGTGAGCAGCGTAGTTTGCAGCAGTGAANATCAGAGAGGCCTCGGGGTGCACGGGCGCCCCCAGGTCACAGAGCGAGATCGGCTCCCAGCTGACTTTCTCGCTATCCCTTGTCGTGAGGCGGCGAAGTGCCGATTCGACGACCGGNCCGAACTCTTGCCAGCGTNCCAACAGTTCNCTTATGGACAGGTCAGAGTCGACGCCGTAGCCGAATTCTTCAATGACGCTTNTCAGGTCAGTGACGTGTTGACCTAGTGCGAGTCCAAGAGGTCGTGGGTGGTCTCTTCGGAGGACAACGCCCCCGATGATGTCGCTGTCCACCGCCGGGTCACTCGTCCCACACGGACAGAACAACGCGACCGACGTTCTCTTGGTTCTCNATCATTGCATGAGCNGANCGCACATCGTCGAGAGAAAATGTCGCAGCAATGACGGGACGCAGACCNTCCTGAACCAACTCCCACAGTCTATCCGCTGCTTGCGGGTTGTAGGTGCGAACACCNAGCACGGAAAGGTTCCGTGTGTAGAGGTCACGGAGGTTCAGGGGCACTTCATCACCGAACCTCGCACCGGAGGTCACAAGGCGTCCTCCATCACGGAGTGCCGCAATAGAGGTGCGCCATAAGTCCCCNGCACCGATGTTGTCCACGGACAGATCCGCTCCCTGGCCAGTGATTTCACGGACCTCGTCAACAAAAGAGGCGCTGGAGGAGTCAAGNGCATGCTCGACACCAAGGCTCGTGAGTGCTTGGCGTTTGGAAGCATCTCGGGAAGTGGCAACAATGCGACCTCCCAGGTGTAGGAGCACTTGAATCATCATCGTTCCGCTCGCCGAGGCGGCCGCCTGCACGAGAACCCACTCGCCAGGCTCGAAGCCCGCGTACTCCAATTGCCTGACGGCGAGCGGGCCATTCAGGGCAAGGGCGGCGCCATCAACAAAGG
>NZLD01000049.1 GCA_002694095.1 Micrococcales bacterium
CGGCGCTCAGAATGAGGCCCTCGACGGCAAGAACTTCGGGGTATCGGGATCCCAAGATTCGTTCTATTTCCTTCTTGACAAACCAGACGTAGACCGCCAGGCCAACAAGAAGGAGTACTCCAGGGATAAAGATCCGCTCGTCGACGTCTTTCGGCACGAGGCTGTATAACCACCACATGAAGCCCAGGCCGATGGCGACCCGGACGGCGGAGAGTGCGATCGCTTTCCACCGATTGGGAGGTATCGCGTTGAAAAGGTCTTTGCGCGCCATAGGTATGGAGTCTTCCACGTGCATGGAGTGAGACAAGTGACCGCAGCCTCGGCGTTCGGTCCGCGTGGGGGACGGGTTACGCCTTACCCAGCGCCATCCGCCAAATACCGGCGAGACCTTCCGCCTCGCGGGAGCGCACCCGTGCGACATGGATGCTGTCGGGTGGGACCAGCATGGTCAGGCCTTTCGGATGGCTCACTAGGTCCACGGGCGTGGACACGTGCACCGTTTCACCATCGATGCCCACAGCGATCTCGGAGCTCGACGACGTGACCTGCAACTCGGTCGCAGTGAAGCGTTGAAGTCCCCCGCGGCTTCGTGACTCGCTTGATTCGTCTGATGGCGTGGTGGGGGTCGCGGCTGTCGGGCCTGTGATCACCAATCCGCCAAGGAGCCCACTGTCCAACGTCGGTCGTTGACCGATGCCCAGGAGGCCGTCGGTGATGTAAGGATTATTGGAAACCAGGAGAACGATCGATCCCGACACTTCTTCGCCGGACGGAAGACGAAAGTGCATGTCGTACGGGTCCGTGTCCGCCGCCAGCACCTCAGGCAGCACATCAAGTGTCGTCTGAAGTTTCGCGTCCCGGTAGGAGTCGTTCTCGACGATCGAGGCGTAGAGACCGAAAGACACGTTGTTGACGAACAACTTTCCATTTGCGGTCGCGTAGTCGATCGTGCGCAAGACACCGTTAGTGAAGGCAACCAATCCCGAATCCGGCTTGTCTCGATCCAGACCGAGATCCAGGGCGAAGTGGTTGCGTGTGCCCGCGCTGATAACGACGAAAGGAATTCCGTGCTCGACAGCGACGGCGGCAACGAGCGCTTGCGAACCGTCTCCTCCCGCCATCCCGAGACAATCCGCCCCGCGGGCAATGGCATCTCGCGCCAGTTCCTCGAGGTCCAAGCCCTCTTCGAGGGTTACCACCTCGACACCCTGTGCTCGGGCTTGCTCGGCAATCTTGAAGGAAACAACTTTTCCGCCGCCAGACTTCGGATTGCAGATCAAAACTGGTTGAGATGGTGTCCATGCCTGCACCGGGGCGTCATCGTCGGCTGATCGAGCTAGAGCGGTTAGGCCGAGGGCGACGGCGCCGATCATCAGCGTGATCATGGCCAGGAGTGCGGGAACGTCTCGCACGAGTGTCCACACCAAGAACGCGATACCGAGCACAGCGAGGATCGCTCCGACGATGCGCCGCGCGCGCCGGCGGGTAACGGTGAGCCACGCTCCGATCCCCAACAGCACCACGCCTACAACGAGAGCGACGGGTTGTCGTGGATCTCCAAGCCACGAGCCGATCACGACGAGCGGAACGAGTCCCGCACACACAAGTGCGGCAATCGCGAGAAACCGTGGCACGACGCGACTCTCCTTATTCGTGGTGATCGCCATCGTAGACAGGAACGTTGCGAAATACAGACAGGCGGCATGCGGCACGCACGAGACGCCGAGCGGCATCATCGCTCGGTCATTCGCTGACATTGCTGGACGTTAAGGTGACGGCATGTCCCAAGACTTGTCGACCGAAGTACTCGAGCTCGACGAATCCATCTATCGAGGAGTCGCCTCCGCCCCCACACCCAGCCTGGATGAAGGGTTTCGCCGCCTGTCGAGGGTTGCCGATAACTCGGTGTTGTGGTTCGGGACCGCCGGTGCCTTGGCTCTCTTCGGTGGTCGGCGCGGCCGCCGCGCGGCGCTCAACGGCGTGGTCGCCATCGGCTTGGCATCGTCATCGGTGAATTTGGGGTTCAAATACATGGCTCGACGGAATCGACCCGACCGGGAAGACGCCGCCGTGCCTGGGGACAGGCACGTACCGATGCCCGAATCGACGTCTTTTCCTTCTGGACACTCAGCGTCAGCTTTCGCATTCAGTGAGGCGGTTAGCAGTGCGAGCCCGACGATGGGTGTCCCGGTTCGGGTGATGTCTGCGGCCGTGGCCTATAGCCGGGTGCATACAGGTGTGCATTACCCGGGCGATGTCGTGGTGGGCGCCCTTGTCGGCATGACTGTTGGTGAGATTGCACCCCGCGTGGTTGATCTTCTTGTGAAGAGGAGCTCGGTCGTTCGACGCCTGGTGAGTTAGCCCTTCCCGACTGGTGGTTGAGTCATTTGGCATACGCCCGCAACTTTGACCCCTAGGCTCTGCGTATGTGTTGTTTCGTTCTCGTGCTCGGATTCCTCGGGCCCCGAATTGCCTTCCTGGTCTACTGGTTGGCCTATCCGACCAAGACGATGCTGGCGTTCAACGACATGTGGATCGTGCCGGTGCTCGGCGTTGTTCTCTTGCCGTGGACGTCACTCGCGTGGGTTCTGCTGTGGCCGATTGGTGGCTTCTCGTGGATCCTCGTCGCAGGCGCCTTTGCACTCGATATCGCCACCTACTTCGGTCGGGCCGCACAAAATCGCGTGGGTGGCCCGAGCTCTGCACCCGCGTAGTCAGGACGTCGTCACCGAGTCAGAACGTGGTCACCGTGGAACGGTTACGTTTCCCGTTTGGTGAGTGACTCCTCGAGTGTCGCGATCGCATCTTGCTGCTGGGCGCTCAGTGCCTTGATGGCGTCGAGTTGGCTGCGAATATCGGAAAGTTCGTCGCCCGACTTTTTCTTCTTTTGGGGCGCGAGGAAGAAGTTCGCCAGATAGCCGGTGAGTGTGCCGAAGATACCCACGCCGGTGAGGATGACGAAGGCTCCAAGGACGCGGCCCTGCGTCGTGACGGGGTACTGGTCTCCGTAGCCGACGGTGGACAGCGTGACCACCATGTACCAGAGGGCGTCCGGTGCTGTGGTGATGTTGGAGACGCTGGATTGGGACTCGATGGCGAGCATGCCGAGGCTGCCGAACTCCAGCATGAGGATGGTGACGAAGAGTAAAATGAAGAGTGCTGTGTCTGCACGGTCCTTAATGACGGCGTCTTTAATTTTGCGGATTCCGAAATCTCTCAGTAGTCGGTACACCTTAATGAGGCGGAAAAGGCGGAACACGTTCGTCTGCGAGAATGGCAGACAGGAAAGAAAATCTGCCCACCCGTATTGACGCAAAAAGTATTCAGATTTCGATGGTGACTTAACGAGTCGGGCAAGGAAGTCGGCAATGAAGAAGATGATTAGGACGAAGTTGACGAGAGCGAGAACTGCGCCAAGAGACGGATCCCGAAGGAAGAACAAGAGGATCATGTTGAAGATGGATAGCAAAGACAACAGTGCCATGAAGATCTCGTAGCCCGCACTGAAGAGCGTGGAGGGGTTCTTCGCCTTCACCTTCTTCTCAACCACGCTCGCAGTCTCGCCGAAGAACGACGTCAGCGAGAACAAGCCACGCCGCTGCGTGGATCAGTTGAACGTCCGGCGAGGAGAAATCATCCGCTAAGAATGCTCGCCAAGGGCCAAGGCGATGAGTAGCAAAACCGTCATGACAGAAACGCCGAGGAGAAACCACGGCACCCGCGCTCGAGATGCAGATGGCAACTCCTCCCGGAACGTCGTGAGAAGGAGAACGCCACCGAGAAAGGCCGTCCCAATGGCGAGCATGTACTCGTTTGCCGGGGGAAAGAGGAATGAGGCGGAAAAGCCAATGGAGACTGCCGCGATACCCACCCAGCGGGTCTCGTGGGCGAATTGATTCGGGTGAGCTCGCGCAAGGGCTCGATCAGCGAGAAGCAGATGCGCACCAATGACGACCGTGAACAAGATCGCGTAGTCCCACCCAGTGCTGATGGTGGACGGCAGCGTGTACGCGTAGATGGCGCTGATGGAGGCGAAGGACAGCATGTGAATGCGGTAGCTCCGACGAGTGGACGCCAACCCTTCTTCGGTACGAACGTCGAGAACGAAGAAAGCCACCAGGCCCACCATGGCTGTGAGGAACAGGCCAGCTTCGGTGATCGGTGTAGGGGTGTATTGGGCGATATCCAGTTCCGTGAGATCGCGGCCACCGACAGCGAGCTCAGGCATCAAGTGAACGAAGATGTACGCGATAGCGACGCCGCCACCAACAGATGCAAGAACGTCTTGTGTCTTCCTGGAGAGCCGGGATACCCGATAGGCAAAGAAGTGAGCAGCTGCAAGCACCAGCGCGAGCACTCCCGCTGCCAACCACTCGCCAGTGCTCATAACGAGAGCACGGTACATGTCGGTCACGTGCGTCTAGGTGAGTCGATGGCTAAGGGGTGATGGTGGCCAGGGACGGGATCGACCCGTCAACCTTCCAATTTTCCGGAGGAAGGTCACGCCGGTGATTTCCCCCGTGAATGGGGGATTCCCAAGGCTCGCGGTGACGGGCTAGCACAGGTCTAGCAAGGGTTAGTGGCAGTTGAGAGATATCCCTCAATAGAGCACCCTGGATCTGTCGGGGCTGATAGTGTCCTTGGAAGTTAGAGGGGTGTACGCAGGAGACGAGGTTGGTCGTGCGAGTTTTGAAGATTCTGGTCGCAGCAGGTGTCGTGGCGGTCGCGGGTTTGGGGACGAGCGCGCCGGCGATGGCTGCCGCGAATCCCAGCATCGTCTCCGTTACGTGCAATGACCCCATTGCCTGCACCGCGGGAGTGTGGAGCGCTGGTTCATTGATGGCAAACCCTGGAGATGCCTTTACCGTCCACAACGGAGTTTCGGGTTTCGGTTCTGATTTCGACATCCTGAAAGACGGCGCGATCGTTCAGAACGTGTTTGTAATGGGCCCCGGCTCGGCGTCGATGACGGCGCCATCGGCTGTCGGCAACTACACACTGAGATACACCGGAATTGGGTCCGCTGATGGTTATTCGATTCCGCTGACCGTCACAAACGACCCCATAGCTCCCCCGCCCCCTCCGATTCCCGTCATCGGGTTGCAGCAGGTGGGCGTACCTGCATCGGGTGACTGCGCTGACGTGCCGGTAACTGTGGGTCACGATCAGGGATACCCGATTGGCGGCTGGTCCAAGTCCTGGGCCTACTGGATCTACAACGGTACGGGCGGCCCTGTGTGCACCCGCACGGTGGAAGAGATACCTAATGGCGATGGCACTAATCGCCTCGTCTTGGACACTAACCCCTAAGGAAGAAGCACAGGAGAGGCGTCTCCAACCCGAGCGTGTGACAGAGATCCGCGGCATGCGCAGCATTTCGGTGACGCCCCTCAAGTGATTGTCGCCACGACCGCGAAGGTCACCATTTCGGGCTATTTGCGGACTTAGCGGGCATCAGGCAACTAGTTACGCTCCATGGCGTGACGAATTCGCGTTCGGGTGTTTTTGTTGTCTCGGTCCTTGTCACGCTTACGTGGCTTCTTCTGGCGCTGTTCACGATTCCTCGAGCGATCAGCAGAGACGTTGGTGACTATGGCTTCTTCACAGGGATCGCAGAGCGGCTTCGCGCTGGAGATGTCCTGTACGTCCAGGTCTGGGACAACAAGGACCCACTCGTCTTCTATTCGCTGGCAATAGCACGCACCTTGGGGCCAAATGGGGTAATCGGAGCCTGGCTACTCGAGATCCTCTGGGTGGTGGCTGCCGCTACAGCGTTGTATGTGATTGCGCGCTTTCAGCGAGTGAGTCGTCCCTTGGCTGCCTATGTCGGCTTCGGTCTAGGACCCTTCGTGATCCTCGGCGTCGCCTACTTCATGGGGTCCACCCACCTTCCGGCGATCGCTCTCACGTTGATGTGTATCGCGTGCATTTACTCCCGTCACCCGGTCGTTGCAGGAATCTCCGTCGGGTTGATTATCTTCTTCAAGTTGGTCCTAGCCCCGATGGCAATCGTCATTGCAATGACTGCTCTGTTCGCGCTCAAGCGACGCACTGACCTGCGTTGGTTCGTGCTTGGCGTGGGGTCCGTCATTGCCGCGATGAGTGTTGTGCTGCTTGTTCGCGGAGAAATTGTTGGCTTCGCCGAGACCCAGATCCACAATGTGCTCTACTCACAGTCACCGATCGTGACAGCCGAACAATCGGGTCTCCTTCAAAAGATCGCTCAGCACATCGTCATCCTGGTCAACCCCCAGGTTGCGGCGATTGAGTTCACGACACTTGCGATTGTTGTTCTCACGGCTCCCTGGTGGTCGCGATCGAAGTTGCAGAATGGATCTACCAGTGTGTTGTGGTGGATCACCGCCAGCGGCTTCACCGGGGCAGTCGCGGTAATTGGGGTTACCGGAAAGTGGTTCCATCATGCGCAGGCTCTCCACATCCCCGCGGCGCTATCTCTGGTACTCCTCGCCAGTTGGCTCGTCAATGCGACGACGATTCGAAGCCTCTTTATTGCTGGACTGTGTGTCCTAGTGACCTATCCACTTGCCGGGCTTCCGCAGCCCAGTCTGTACGCCGCTGCCGTTACAAAGCTGCCAAATCGGTGGGAACAAGCTACGTCTCCGGACACCTTGACGTCAATCCTTCGCGAGCGTTCTCCCGCTTCGGTTTCCTTCGTCGGTGAGACAATCCCGCAGGCCTCGGGACTCGAGAAATGGACCATCGCCTGTCGACACATTGCTCAGCGACCGTTTAACCCTGAGGAGGTCTTCGACGAAACCCTTGAGTGCCTCCCATCTTCGGAGGTCATCGTGGTTTCCCAGGCTCTGGATGTGACTACTAATTTTCCCGCCTACGACGCATTTATCGCCGGGGTGCGTGGGACGCTGGACGCGGGCTTCGTGTGTGAGGAAAACGCGGGACTCCTCATCTGCGAGTCCCGGCAAGGTGTTTAGAGCGCGATCTCCTCTCGCACTTGCCGAGTATCCGACACGTCCGCCCCAAGGCGCTCGGATATAGATCTCTCGGACGGCGACAGGTGGTCTCCACCTCACATGCCACGCCACCATTGGGCGGAGAAAAGATTGCCGTCACCGGTGACGTTAATCCAGTGAAGTGTCCGTTGTGAGAGCGATCTTTCCTCGAATGTGACCTTGCTCCAGCAACTCCATCGCTGTAGCCGCTTCAGCCAGTGGAAGCACGCGATCGAGCTGCGGGGTAACCGCACCGCGCTCCACCAGTTCCGCCAATCTCACCAAGTCCTCGCTTCGCTCCGAAGACAGGAACATCGTGATCTTTTGCTTGATGAACGGGGACAGCACTGCTGCACGAACGGTCCGACCGAACCCGCTGGTCCAGCGGTTATCGCCTTCGCCGCCGACCATGACGATTGTCCCGGTCTCGGTAAGCAATGCGCGCAGTTGCCGAACCGAGGTCAGACCAGCGATATCCATGATGACATCGAAGGGCTGCTCAGCGGAAATGGGACCAGCGGTGTAGTCCAGTACCCGAGCGGCGCCAAGCGATCGCACAAACTCGGCCTTACTTGCGCTGCAAACACCCGTCACCTCAGCGCCGAGATCTGCTGCTAATTGCACCGCGTAGCTGCCAACCCCACCGGAAGCACCCGTGATGAGAACACGCTGTCCGGCCTTCACGTGTGCTCTGTCGTAGACCGCCCCCAAGGCGGTGAGCCCAGAAACTCCCAGCGCAGCAGCTGCGGCTGGCTCCAGACCCGAAGGCATGGGAGCCAACTTGCTGGGGTCGGCAACCGCGTACTCCGCGAAAGAGCCCTTCGCGAAACCGAAAACTGAATCGCCGACAGCAAGATTCGTCACGTCGGCTCCCATCGCCACGACGGTGCCCGCCACATCCAGACCCGGAATCGGTTGCCGCGGCGCCCGCAGGCCAAAAGCTGGCCTAATGATGTACGGCAACCCGTGCATGAGGTGCCAGGTGCCGCGGTCGAGTCCAGCGGCTGCCACTTTCAGCAGAACCTCGTCGTCTGCGGGCTGGGGCACCGCCCGCTGTACGAGTCGGAGCTGCTCGGGTCCGCCGTAGCTGTCCTGGGTGATGGCTTTCATGGTTGTGTTCCGGGTAGCAGTAAACATCATTTCCTCCTGGCCTTACATTGTAAGTTATGGCGCCGCAATGGTAAACTTACGTTGTAAGAAATGGCAAATCGGAGGTGTCGTGAGCCGTCAAGCACTCACCGCAGAGCGGGCCCTCGCCGAGGCGATGGCGCTGGCGGATACCGAAGGATTGAGCGGGCTCACCATGCGAAAACTCGCCAGCAGACTCGGGGTAGAGGCCATGTCGCTGTACCACCACTTACCCAATAAGGATGCGCTGCTCGACGGCATGGTGGACCAGGTCTATACCGAAGTCGAGTTACCGCTCCCTGATGAAGCCTGGCAACCGGCTATGCAGCGCCGTGCGGAGTCATTGCGGGCTGCTTTGCTGCGGCACCCGTGGGCGGTTGAGCTACTGGACTCGCGTAGTACCCCAGGACCGGCGACGCTGGCACATCATGAAGCGATCATTCGCAACCTGCGGGACTCTGGCTTCAGTTGGCATCTCACGGCGCACGCCTTCTCACTCATTGACGCGTACGTCTTCGGTTTTGTAATTCAGGAAATCCAACTCCCGTTCGATACGCCGGAAGAAAATCAAGAACTCGCCGAGGACATCATGGAGGGAATGAGTCAAGTGTTTCCCTATCTCACTCAATTCACGATGGAACACGTGATGCAGCCTGGCTATAACTACGGCAACGAATTTGACTACGGATTGAATTTGGTGCTGCGTGGGCTAACTGCGGATTACTCCGCGCCCGATAGTTGAAAGCGAGCCAGACCCGCCAGGATAGATCAGAGAACAAGCAATCGGCCTACTCGCCTCGTTGGATCGCTTGACGACGGACTGTCCCGTACTCGAAAAAACTCAGAAATAAAGTATGTCCCTATGTGGATGAAGATAAAGAACTCACATAACCCGTTCGTGAACGCCATCTACCTCGGACTGCGCGACTGGAACGTACTCGCGGCCCGCGCCACCCGCCCGCAGTTCTGGTTCTTCGTCCTCGCCGTAGTGATCTTCTCTTCTGTCGCTCAGCTCATCGCCTTCCTACTCGACCTGCCCTTCGTAGCGCTCATAGGTTTCGGACCCTTCTCTTTCGTCGTCTTCCTGGTATCCATCGCGCTCGTGGCGCCCTCGGTGAGCATCACCGTTCGCCGCCTGCACGATGCAGGCTCCTCACCCGCGTGGGCGTGAGTGGGGCTTGGCGTTTCTCTTCTGGTGTGGCCGATCATTGGTGTGGGCTTCTTCTTGCTTCTTGGAGCCCTTTTTGCCGCGAACGAGGCGGTGGTGTTCATCGGCCTCGGGTTGATTTGGTCAGCGAGCCTCATCGCTCTTAGTTTCGGGATCTTCTTGCTCGTACTCCTCGTGAAGCCCTCCTCCCCGCTGGACTCCAGGTACGGGCCAGCACCCGTGACCCAACCAGCCCCGCCGGCTCAAACTGAGTTGCCCGAACCCGCCACCCCTAACCCCGACGCAAGCGCCTCACCGACTGGCGAAGACCCGGAACCCGCCACCGAGAGCGTTCACGATCGTTAGATGAACTTCAAGAATGGGCCCGATCGAAGAAGTCAGTCTCATCGTGGTGAGAAGCCAAATAGGCCTCGCGAATTAGCACAGAATTAGCACAAAACACGATTTAGCACAGGGTTAGCACAGCCAAATCAGGCCACATCAAACCAACTTTCGGGCCCATTCCAGGAGGGAAAACTGTGGCCAGGGACGGGATCGAACCGTCGACCTTCCGATTTTCAGTCGGACGCTCGTACCAACTGAGCTACCTGGCCGGGATGCCGAAGGTTATCAGGATCCCAGCGGCGCCTTTGGCGAAGACTTCAGATTTCTTGATTGGTCGGGAGCATGACGAGGTCACGAATTGTGATGTGGCGAGGTGCTTGGAGCATGTACATGAAGGCATCTGCGACGTCTTCCGAGCGCATTCCCCGACCGGCTGCGACTTCGTCATCAATCGATGCGTCACCGTTCGTCACCCCCCATAGCTCGTTAAGCACGATTCCGGGGGCGATTGCCCCCAGGCGAACTCCCGTGCCGACGAGTTGCTGCCGTGTTCCATGAACAAAAGCCTGGACGGCGTGCTTTGTGGCGGAATAGACGGGTTCCCAGGCGATCACCTGGTGTCCGGAGACAGAACTTGTGACAACAACGTCGCCGGCCCCTGCGTCGATCATGTGGGGGAGAACGGTATGGACGAAGTGCATAACACCGAGAACATTCGTACGTCCGATCGTGTCTACGCGTTCTTGATCAACCTCCCAACCCTTGTCCGGCAAGTACAGCCCGGCGTTGGCGAGAAGAATGTCGAGGCGACCAAAGGACTGCAGTGCCCCCTGAAGCGCTTCGCGCGCGGTCTGGGGGTCGGCGACATCGCCGATGACAATGTGNGGGTCCCCCTTCATCATGCCCGCNAGTTCAGTGAGTTTNTCGTGGTTCCGGGCGACAAGGACAAGTCGGATGCCAGCGGCGTCGAGTGCTGCTGCGCTTGCGCGGCCGATGCCGGAACTGGCCCCTGTCACGATTGCCACGCGTTGTTCANCCATGAGAACTCCTTCTAGCGGTTGCNAGTTTGCCGCGTCGATACAACTCATCTGGTCGNCTGTCGATGCGTCGGACATGATCGGGCGATAGAAAGTTGGGTCCGCCGGCTGCGAGAGTTCCAAGAANAATGGTCGCGTTCTTGTTNGCCATNTCAGTGATNTGCANAGCCTCNGATGGGGAGGTNGCNAGAACNAACAACCCGTGATTCGCCANGTAGATGACCCGGGGGGNTGTGCCCTCTGAANCGAAAAACTCTTGGACTCCAGCACGAACCACGCGAGCCAAGGGAATGCCGGGATCGGTGTAGGGAATGAGAAGTTGACGACTACCCATNAGCACGATGGCGTCGGGGAACAACATNCCCTCCACGAGAAGCTGGGATTGCTGCGAGCANCCNAGAGCGTTGACNGCNGTGGGATGAGTGTGTGCGATGACGGTGGCCTCNGTANTTTCATAGAGAGTGGCGTGCAAGATNGCCTCNACNGANGGAGTCCGCGTTGTNGATTTGATTTTGCTGGCTTCNTAGATCGANCGNGTGTGATCGTCCTGAGTCCCCTCGTCTGTCGNNGTNCTNGCNAGNAGCGTCGTNAGAGTTGATATTCGAACGTCNACNANGTCTTGGACGNTCATTGAGGNCATAGAGCAGCCNCTGGCCTTGATTGACATGGNGTCTTCANCGAGGCGCGCNGAGACNTTCCCNTCAGCAGNAANAGCGAGGNCTTTGCTCGGATCTCCCAANTGATGCGCGAGGGTCAACAGTGCTTCCCGGTCATCCATNCGCACCNTCCNTTNNTNTCTCNNCANTTNATTNCACCACNGTGTTGCTCATCAAATNGCNGTGTAGCCACCGTCGATAACAATNGANTGTCCGGTGATGTACGNGGACTCTTGCGATGCGAGGAACAGTGCTGCACCGACGAGATCTTGAGGCTCCCCCATTCGCTCGCTNGGAATCATTGATGTCCATAAGCGNGCTAACTCGGGATTGGCGTCCATGAATTGGCGTGTCATATCCGACAGCGTGTATCCNGGTTCCAGGCAGTTGACNCGGATACCNGCTCCGGCCCACTCAACCGCGAGGGACTTGCCCAAGTGGCTCACNGCAGCTTTCGATGCGTTGTACGAGGCNTGGAACTGCGGGACGTTNACGATGCGACCNGACATAGATGAAATGAAGATTGCTGAGCCAGGGCGGCCTNTNGNGAGAAGTCGACGTCCAAAGGACTGCGCGGCATAGAANGTNCCGCTGAGGTTGATGTCGATGACGGTTTGCCAGTCGGCGGGCGTGACATCGATGCTGTCACCCCAAATCGTGATGCCGGCCGAGGTGATCAAGATGTCGGGGACTCCGAGCTTGTCGGTAANNGTTGAGAANGCTGCATCAATCGCGTCCGGGTCNCGCACNTCGGCTTGAATCCCGAGNGACTCNTTGCCCGTGTGNCGAGTCAGATCCNNGGCCGCCGACTCGACGTCTTGAAGAATGTCAACAAGTCCCACGCGTGCACCGTTCTCGGCCAATGCGCGGGCGAGAGAGAGNCCAATCCCCCGCGCACCTCCGGTGANGATTGCGGTCGATTCATTCAGATCATGCATNCGGCTACTCCAGATGGGNTTGTGATGCGAGCGGGAANATTTGCGCACCGATGTGGCNGGGCTNGGAATGTGTCATCGGAGGTCCACGATGTCCCGATAAGNATCCAAGCGTGGATCGCCTGGATCGNATTCTGTGACGAGTAGATCGACCTGAGCTAGATCGAAAGACCTGACCGACGAACGATGCGACAACTTTGTTGCNTCGACTGCCANNATCACTCGNTGCGANGNNTTGGNCATGGATTGCTTCATNTCNACTTCNTCCATAGTCGGCTCCNTAGTTCCGGACTCTGGGTCGATNGCACTAGCGGACAGGATGCAGCAATCCATGGAGAAGCCACTTACCGTTTGTTGAGCNACNAGACCTACGAGGCTCCCGGTTCGNGAGTCACGTTCNCCGCCGGACAGGATTGTTGTGATGTTCTGTTTGCCCTGGAGGGACTGAAANGCCTCGACGCCGTAGGTAATGACCATGAGTCTCTCGACATTAGGCATGTTCTGCGCGAGGACATGAACGGTGCTCGAGGCGTCGAACCCGACGGTNTCGTGNTCGCCGAGNAGTGGCGCGAGNTTCTCTGCGATCTTNTTCTTGGCGCTGAGAGCNCGTGACTGGCGAANGGCGAANTCTTCGGNNCCCACATGAACAGCNCCACCGCGGACCAGTCGTGCGCGACCATCGCGCTCAAGCNCCTTGAGAGCCCGACGAATAGTCATCGGNTGGACGTTCAATCGATAGGCGGCATCCTCGATTTCGACACGACCTTCGGTGCGTAGGTCTCGCAGGAGCACAGCCGTCCGTTCTTCCGCGGCAAGTGAACCGTGCACGTTTCCACCCAACTTTGGTAATGTTAAATTACGTTAATTTCACATTACATTACATTTGTTGAGGCTCTTTGACGACGCCCGGGGAGATAGGGAATGACATCGACGACNGCCGCNGAGTTGTTGGCGCGCTCCCATCGGCTGGGAAGTGACCCCCGGAACACGAATTTCGCCGGTGGTAATACCTCNGGAAAGGGNCGTGTGCTGGATCCGGTGGACGGAGCCGAGACGGAGGTGATGTGGGTAAAGGGTTCCGGCGGAGATCTCGGGACCCTCACTTCTGAGGGGCTATCAATCATTCGGATGGACCGTCTTCGTGCGCTCGTGCACGTTTACCCCGGTCTCGATCGAGAAGACGACATGGTCGGAATGCTGGAGTTCTGCCTACATGGACACGGCGGAGCTGCACCTTCGATTGACACTGCAATGCACGGTCTGGTCGATGCACCTCATGTCGACCATCTTCATCCAGATTCAGGAATTGCCCTTGCCACGGCTGAAGATGGCCCGGAGTTGACGGAACGGTGTTTCGGTGACCGAGTCGTTTGGGTGCCGTGGCGTCGTCCCGGATTCCAACTGGGCTTGGACATCTCTGCCATCCAACGAGAAAACCCCAATGCCATCGGATGCATTCTCGGCGGTCACGGCATNACNGCGTGGGGAAGTACCTCACGNGAGTGCGAGGAGAATTCGCTGTCGATCATTCGTACTGCNGAAGANTTCATCGACGCTCACGGAAAACCCCAACCCTTTGGGGGNGTGCTCCCNGGAATGGAGCCGCTAGCTGAGGATCGCAGGCATGCCCTGGCCGCGAGGCTTGCTCCGGTGCTGCGAGGACTGGCATCCCGTGACCGATTGATGGTTGGCCATTACACGGANANCCCCTTGGTTCTCGACTTTCTCCAACGCGAGCATCATTCGCGACTGNCTGCGCTGGGGACGTCGTGTCCTGATCACTTCATTCGGACGAAGGTCCGCCCGATGGTTCTCGATGTGCCGCCTTCGANGCCGTTTCCCGACCTCGTGGCCAGACTCGAGCAACTGCACGAGGTGTACCGACGTGAGTACGCCGCTTACTACGACAGGTGGGCCACGAAAGACAGCCCTGCGATGCGTGGGGCCGACCCAGCGATCATCTTGATTCCCGGTGTCGGAATGTTCTCGTTCGGAGCAACAAAGCAAACAGCTCGTGTGGCTGGCGAGTTCTATCTGAATGCGATCAATGTCATGCGTGGAGCGGAAGCTCTCTCGACNTACACACCGATAGACGAGGAAGAAAAGTTTCGAATCGAATACTGGGCGCTCGAAGAGGCAAAGTTGCAGCGTNTACCGAAACCCAAACGTCATGCGGGACGTNTNGCTCTCGTCACCGGNGGGGCGAGCGGAATAGGGAAGGCGACNGTGGAACTGCTCGCGTCTGAGGGTGCATGTGTCGTGATTGCCGACCGCAACGTCGAAGGTGCCGCGGTTCTTGCACAGGAAATCGGTGGTTCTGATGTCGCACTTGCTGTCGAGATGGATGTCGCCGATGAANTCTCGGTCCAACGGGCACTCACGGCCGCGGTACTGGCCTTCGGCGGCATTGATTTCGTTGTCAATAACGCTGGCCTCTCTTTGAGTCGACCGCTGACCGAGACGACTGTCGATGACTGGAACCTTCAACACGATGTACTGGCGCGAGGTTCCTTTCTTGTGTCCCGCGAGAGCGCGAGAATCATGATTGATCAGAGACTCGGTGGTGACGTCGTCTACGTCACGAGCAAGAANGCTTCGTTNGCTGGTCCAGCAAACATTGCGTATAGCGCAGCAAAAGCNGACCAAGCTCACCAAGTCCGACTGCTCGCCGTCGAGCTCGGAGACCANGGCNTCAGGGTGAATGGTGTTGCCCCGGATGGGGTTGTCCAAGGTTCGGGAATATTTGCAGGAGGCTGGGGTGCCNAGCGCGCCGCTGTCTATGGAGTCNAAGAGGAAGACCTCGGTGCCTTCTACGCCCAACGGACCCTTTTGAAGCGGGAAGTTNTCCCCNATGACGTTGCGAAGGCGATTTCCGCACTAGCGTCCGGCGACTTTTCCCGTACGACCGGGACGGTGGTACCGGTCGACTCAGGAGTGGCTGGGGCNTTTCTCCGCTGAGCAACAGTGGCGACCCCGACGGGACTCGAACCCGCGACCTCCGCCGTGACAGGGCGGCGCGCTAACCAACTGCGCTACGGGGCCTTGGTACAGGCCGCGTCCCCAACGGGATTCGAACCCGCGCTGCCGCCTTGAAAGGGCGGTGTCCTAGGCCGCTAGACGATGGGGACCGAGAACCTTCTCGCCGATCTCCGTCGACTCCGAACGCCGTCGGTGACCGGTGAAGCATAGGACAACAGGGCCGTCCCGGGGCACCTGGGTGCCGNTGCTCGGCCAGAGGTCAAGATGGGGACATGGTGGACCTGACNNCCGAAGACTTTGACGAGCTCGTCGCTCGGGCGTTGGACACGCTTCCAGCGGAACTGGCGGCNTTGATGAGCAACGTGGCTGTCTTCGTGGAGGAGCAGAAGCCGGGGAGCCCGCGACTGCTTGGCCTGTATGAGGGTGTCCCGCTGACTGCCCGTGGTCACTACTACTCGGGCCACCTACCGGACCGGATNACCATCTTNCGTAAACCGATCCAGCGGCAATGCGCTACCCGAGAGCAGGTAGTGGAGCAGGTGCGGATCACCGTGGTGCACGAAGTCGGNCATCACTTCGGAATACCCGAGAGTCGACTTCATGAANTGGGATACGGATAGTTCTGAGTACGACAAAATGGCGNCATGCGTATTGANGATTCNGTTGTTGCGGTAACCGGTGGTGCCTCCGGNCTCGGCGAAGCNGTGGCGCGACGATGCATCGACNAGGGCGCCGCNGGCGTNGCCATCNTNGATGTCAACGCCGACGCGGCCACNTCGTTNGCGTCNGAACTCGGTGANCGNGCGNTCGCGCTGCCGTGCGATGTNCGACAGCCCANNNACGTCACTCAGGCGATGTCGACGNTGGCAGAGAAGTTCGGNCNCTTGAANCTCGCGGTCTCGTGCGCGGGGGTGGGCTGGGCCGANCGAACGCTNGCNAAAGANGGATCNCCNGCAGATTTGGATGCCTACCGACGCATCATNGAGATCAACCTGATCGGCACNTACGACTTNGCNCGGCAGGCCGCGAGCCTGATGGCGAAGAACGAGCCCNACNCNTCGGGTGAGCGTGGAGCGATNGTGATGACCGCCTCCCTCGCTGCCTTCGANGGCCAGATNGGTCAATCCGCGTACAGCGCCAGCAAGGGNGGCCTTGTNGGAATGACTCTTCCGATGNCNCGCGACCTCGCNCCNGTGGGCGTCCGGGTCATGACCATCGCTCCCGGCTTGATGGACACNCCCATCTACGACCCGGTGGGGGGCNCGGAGTTGAAAGAACGCTTGGTTGGCCTCACGGTNTTCCCNAAGAGACTCGGCGCGGCNGATGAGTACGCCCACCTCGTGCAGGCGATCGCNGAGAACAGCTACCTCAACGGGGAAACAATCCGACACGACGCTGCGACACGGCTACCTCCGCGCNGATCTCACGCGTGGGCGGCTCGGGTGATGCGATCGCGNACNGCNNCCGCCAAGCCTGCGCCGGACGGCGGTACGACGACNACNGTGGACAGTNGGAGTGANTCGGNNTCTCGNAGAGCGCGGTANAGGTCGGCTGCGTACTCCTCGGTNGTGGCAGGTTCACTNANTCGCACCAATCCNGGCGGTGTTGNTACGTCGGACGGGGCGATGAGTCCAGCTCCCGAAGGTATTGCCTGCTCTGGGAGTTCCACCTTTTCAACGAGGAGCACACTGGCTCGGGGCGAATAGTGCGCAGCAAGTATTCCCGGAGCCCGCACCTGCGAATGTCCACCGAGCTGCATGCCTGTGGCGTGTTCGACGTCCTCTGCCGTCACTTTTCCCAGGCGCAGAATCCTGGGTCGATCGGCAGTGCAATCAACAATCGTGGATTCGATACCGATCGCACACGGACCTGCGTCGAGGATGACGTCATCGTTGGTGAGCCGGTCACCGATTTCTTCTATCGCGTGTTGCGCGGTTGTCGGGCTGACTCCTCCGAATCGGTTGGCACTCGGGGCGGCGATTGCAGAGAAAGGGTCGTCGCGAAGAGAGCACAGCTCTTGCAGGACATCACGCATGATGGGTGAACCGGGCACCCGGATAGCGACACTGTCTTGGCCTCCGGTGATGAAATCAGCGGCTCTGGAGGAGCGGGAGAGAACGAGTGTCATTGGGCCAGGCCAAAACTCATTCATCAAAGAGCGGGCGAATGAAGGGACATTCCTCGCCCATGCGATGGCTGCCTCGTCATTGAGGACGTGAGCAATGAGCGGGTGGTCGGCTGGCCGGTTCTTGGTTGTGAAGACTCGGCCGACTGCTGTGGCAGACGTTGCCAATGCTCCCAGCCCGTAAACGGTTTCCGTCGGCAGCACCGCGAGGTGTTCTTGCGCGAGAGCGTTCGCGCCCTCAGAAGGCTGCACACTGGCGCGAAAGGGCATTTGGGAAATCTAGCGGCCGTCGTTCCTATGCTCGAATTCCGAGGGCTCTTCGTTGGGGCGCTGTCAGTTCGCCTAACTGCTCTGGCGTGAGAGCGCGCACTTGCTTGGGCTTTAGGCTTCGGAGTTGCCGTGGCGCCATCTGGGCTAACTGTTCTCCCGTGAGCGCTCGAATGTGACGCAGGCGAAGCCCACGCAGGTCAGCCTTGGCGAGAGATTGAATGTGTTCGGGGTTCAGAGCCGCTATAGCGGCGGGCTTCAATTTCCGGAACTGCTTCGGCTTCATCGCGCGGATGTGCTCGGGCTGCAAAGCGGCAACGTGGCTGGGCGCCAGTCGACGAAGCTGCGCCGGTACGAGTCGACGTACCGAGGCGGGCCGTAAGGCGCTCACCTGTTCACCGCTCATCGCAGCGATCGCT
>NZLD01000050.1 GCA_002694095.1 Micrococcales bacterium
TCGATCGAGATCGTCTACTAGTCCGCGGAGGCTCACCGTTCGGCTGTCTCGGCCAGGGCGCGAATCACGTGCGGGTAGAGGACCGGGTGCGCGACCACGAGATTGTTCACGTACGGCGGCATGTGGTTGAACGTGATGGGCTCACCGGTGGTGTTCGAGCAGTGCAGGCCGTAGTGCGCCGCGACCCCGTACGGCGCGGCAACGTCCCATTCGTAGAACCCGGTGTCGTGGAGGTAGACGTCCGCGCGCTGGCTCAGAATCTCGTTGACTTTCGCACCGACCGACCCGACGTCGACCACCTCCACGCCGCGGTTGGTGATTTCCGCGTCCGAAAGAAGACGTCCGAGCGCGTCGCAGGTGGCCTGGAGGGTGGCCGGCGGCCTGCTCCGCGACGCCACTATCCGTATCGGGCGGGTCGGATCTACCGCCGTCTCGACGGTGTCGTCGAGCACACTGCGCGTGATGCCTTGGGCCGGAAGGTCGACGGTGCACGCGTGCAGTTCTCCCGCCGCCCACAACGCCACGTGGACAGCGAAATCCGCGCGGTTTTGTCCGTACTCCCAGGTTCCGTCGAGGGGGTCGACGATCCACACCCGCTCGGAGTCCAGGCGCGATGGGTCGTCTTTGGCTTCTTCGCTCAGAACTGCGTCTTGTGGTCGAGCCGAAGAAAGGAAGTCCAAGATCAGATCGTTCGACGCCGCATCGGCTCGATCGCGCAGCTTGTTCGCCGTCTCTTTATCCCCGATGGGACCGTGTTCGGCGATGAAGTCCTGTCGTATCCGCAGCAGGAGTTGACCGGCGTCCTGGGCGACGTCGCGAGAGATGGCGGCATCGGAACGTGGATCGTTCATCCCTTCCCTCCTGTGCTGGCATCGTCACCGCTGGACGACCGTTCGTTGTAGGCATTCTGGGCCACGTCGAGGCCTTGTCGGATCAAGGTCTCGGCGGCCTCCGCGCAGCGGGACAAGAAGGTGGGAAGGTCCGCGCGTTGCGCACTCGAGAACGCCTGCAGGACGTAGTCCGCGGGGGCTTGCCGACCGACGGGGCGTCCAATGCCGAGCCGGATGCGGAAATAGTCCCCGGTTCCAATCGCAGAGCGGATGCTCTTCAGGCCGTTGTGCCCACCGTCACCTCCACCCTTCTTGATGCGAAGGGTGGCGAAGTCGATGTCGAGTTCGTCGTGCATAACGACGAGTCGCTCAGGAGGAATTCGGTAGAAGTTCATGGCGGCCTTGACGGGTCCGCCGCTTTCGTTCATGTAGGACAGCGGAGCGCAGGCGATGACCGACACCCGATCGCCGGGGAAACCGAGATGGGCTTCGGCGATGCAGGCGTGCACCTTCTTGTGTCGGGACAGCGTCGCGCTCGTGCTGCCGGCTATGACGTCGACGGCCATCGCTCCGATGTTGTGTCGGGTCGCGGCGTACTCGGGTCCGGGATTTCCCAGACCCACGATCAGCCAGGGATCGGACATGAGCGTGGCTGCCCGCAGGGTGTCGAGTGCGTCCGGGGCGAGCGCACTATTCCGCGGATGCCTCGTCGCTGCTCGGAGCTGGCGCGGCCTCGCCTGCGTCGCCGTCGCCGTCCGCTGCGGCCTCCGCCGCCTCCGCGGCCTCGGCGGCCTCGCGTGCGGCTTCGCGGGCAGCGGCGGCTGCGGCCATCTCTGCGGCCTTGGCCTTGACGTCAGCAACCGCGTGATCGACGGCCTCTAGCGGATCCTCGCCCCGAGCCACGGCTTCTTCAAGCGCCATGATTACGGATGCGGCGTCGTATCCGGCTTCCGCGGCAGCGATCTCGGCCTTCGCGACCGCATCGGCGTAGGTGCTTCGGATCGCGGCCTCCTGCTTGGTGATGATGACAAGGTCGACGTGTTCGAGGTGCTGCTTGACCGGATCACGCTGGACGTCGCGAGGTTTGGTGAGGTAGGTGTTGCCGTCGTAAGCGATGTTCAGGACCACCCGCGGCTTGCGCAGCGCCAGGTTGATCTCGTGCTCATCGAGAGCCACGTGGGTAAGTTCGATTCCCGTGCCGTAAATGACGGCGGGAACGCTTCCCGAGCGACGGAGTCGTCGGGCCGCCCCTTTTCCGAAGTCGCTGCGGGGCTCGGCGGTGATGTCGACGTTGGTCACGTGTTCTCCTCGGCGTTTCGTCATGCGGTTGCACAACCATGCGGCATGCCTCGCGGGGGTGCGAATAGACGTCAGGTGGCACCACCCGCGTCGATCACGGCGACCGGTCCGGTAGGACGGCCTCCCTCGCCGAGGACGTCGGAAGTCTAGGGGGGTGCCGTCGAGCCTGGGGACACCGGGCCTAATGCGAGGAGGCTTCGTCNGCCGTGGCGGCNTCGAACATCGAGGTCACCGATCCATCGGTGAATACCTCGTTGATGGCNGTGGCCAGANTCGGNGCAATCGACAGNACGGTCAGTTTGTCGAACTGTCGCTCCGGGGGGATCGGCAGNGTNTCGGTGACAACTACTTCGGAGATCTGCGANTGCTGGAGACGATCGCGAGCNGGATCGCTCAAGATGCCGTGCGTTGCCGCGACGATNACGTCCTTGGCNCCGTTCTCGAACAGCGTCTCGGCTGCTTTCACGATCGTGCCGCCGGTGTCGATCATGTCGTCGACAACCACNCANACTCGATNCTTCACATCNCCGACGACTTCGAAGACTCGNACCTGGTTCGGCACGTCGGGGTCACGGCGTTTGTGGATGATCGCGAGGGGGGCGCCGAGGACNTCGGTCCATCGTTCGGCAACGCGNACCCGNCCNGCGTCCGGCGACACCACAGTGATCTGGTCGGTGGCTACCCGGGANGCCACGTGCTCGGCGAGGAGGGGGAGCGCGAACAGGTGATCCACCGGGCCGTCGAAGAAGCCCTGNATCTGAGAGGTGTGCAGGTCGACCGTCATCAATCGATCTGCGCCGGCCGCCTTGAACAGATCGGCCATCAACCGTGCAGAGATCGGCTCGCGGCCCCGGTGCTTCTTGTCCTGGCGGGCGTATCCGTAGAANGGGACGATCACAGTGATGCGNTTNGCCGATGCGCGCTTGAGCGCGTCGATCATGATCAGTTGCTCCATGATCCACGTGTTGATCGGCGTGGTGTGGCTCTGCAGGACGAACGCGTCCGTCCCACGAACAGACTCCCGGAAACGAATGAAGATCTCACCGTTGGCGAAGTCGTAGGCCAGCGTCGGAGACAAAGCGATGCCGAGTTCGTCGGCGACGGACTCGGCGAGTTCGGGGTGCGATCGGCCGCTGAGAAGTACGAGACGCTTTTGTGTGGGTACGGACTTTTCGGCCACTCATTCCTCCCGGGCGGAATCCTCTGACNGAACCTTGTCAGACACACCGTCACCGTCNTTCGCCGCCCTGGCAGACCGNGCTGATGCNGAGTCCGCNCGACGCCTCTCGACCCACCCCTCNATGTTCCGCTGGCGNGCTCGCCCGACCGCCATCGCNCCCGGGGGAACGTCATCGGTGATCACCGANCCCGCTGCGGTGTATGCACCGTCGCCGATTTCGACCGGNGCTACCAGCATGGAGTCGCTTCCGATGCGCACATCCCGCCCGACCACAGTGCGGTGCTTGTCCTGACCGTCGTAGTTGACGAACACGGTGGCNGCACCGATGTTGCTGTCCTCGCCGATGTCCGCATCACCGACGTAGGACAGGTGCGGAACTTTGGCTCCGTCACCGACGGAGGAGTTCTTGATCTCNACATACGCCCCGGCCTTNGCGCCTNCTCCCAGGTTGGCNCCCGGTCGCAGGTAGGTGAACGGTCCGACGCGGGCGTNGTCGCCGATCACCGCGAGTTCGGCCCAGGTATGGATCACTTCGCTGTCCGCCCCNACCTCACAGGACACCAGNGTGGTTCCCGGGCCNACGCGGGCTCTCGCGGCGATGGCGGTCGGGCCCCGCAGGATGGTNTGTGGCAACAACTGCGCNTCCGGTTCGATTTCCACATCCACATCGATCCAGGTGCTCGCGGGATCGGCGATGCTCACGCCGGCGCGCATCCAGCCCTCGTTGATTCGATCGCGCANGATCGCCGCCGCCTCGGCCAGTTGCACCCGGTCGTTNACGCCGCGGATGTCATCGGAGTCGGNNGAAACGTGAGCGTTCACCACNAGCCCGTCTGCGGTGATCATGCTCACGACGTCGGTGAGGTACTCCTCGCTCTGAGTGTTNTCGGTGTCCAGGCGCGCGATGCGCTCGACGAGGGCTGATGACTCGAAGACGTACATTCCTGCGTTGATCTCGTTGATCAGCCGTTGTTCGTCGGTCGCGTCACGCTCTTCGACGATCGCCACAACTNCATTTCCGTTTCGCACGATTCGGCCGTACCCGGTGGGNGACGNNACGGTGGCCGTCAGCACAGTGCACGCACCACTGTGGGCAGACATCAACCCATCCAGGGTTCCNCCGTTGACGAGCGGNGTATCTCCGGTGAGNACCACGATCGGTCCGTCGGTAGACACGCCCCGGGACGCGAGATCGTCTAATGCGATTCGTACCGCGTGCCCGGTGCCGCGCTGCTCGTCTTGCACGACCGGCACGACCCACGGTGCGATCTCCGCCAGATGCTCGACCACGTGTTCCCGACCGTGGCCGACGACGACCACCACGTGCTCGGGTTCGAGGTGGGCCGCGGCTTCGATGACGTGTCCCACAAGGGACCGTCCGGCGATTGGATGGAGGACTTTCGGCACAGCGGACTTCATCCGCTTGCCCTCGCCGGCGGCCAGGATGATGACNACCCCGGGGCGNGTNCTCATGGACCNATTTTGGTGCATCNGTAGATCAGCTCACGCCCCGGTTCGCTCCTGTGTCCCNCCGGNGTTTCGCCTCGCGCCNCGGCNNCNNGAAGCGCNGCCGNCGNACTCCGATCCCGTCCCGCGTCCGCACTGTGACTGTGCTTGCATGCTGNCTNTGGCCGATCGCAACGCGTACATGCTCACCGGNCCNCTGGCCACGCGNGGNTACGACTGGTGGTGGCANTCGNTCACCGGATTCGACGCGGTGACCAANGAGCCGCGGAGCTTCTTNATCGAATACTTCTCGATCAACCCNGGCCTCGNCGGCTCCACTCCGATCCTGGGGCAGTTGCCATCGAATCGCGAGGCCGGGATNCGTCCGTCCTACGGNATGCTCAACGCCGGCTGCTGGGGNCCTGAGCCCACGCANNTGCACAACTACNTCGCTTCCGACGACTGCTCGTTCGATACGCNCCACCTNGATGTGCGNATCGGCGACGCCACTGTGACGGAGTCCNATCTGGCGGGCTCTGTCTCGGTATCCGCCGACGAGGCAGCNTCGCATNCAGAATGGATGTCCGATCNCGGCTCGATGTCCTGGGATCTCACCGCCAACAANCAACTGTCCTACTCCGTNGGTTACGGCGCCGACGCACTCTTTCGGACAACCAGGGCCTTCCAGATGTTCTGGCACGTCGCCGGAATCAAGACTNAGTACTCCGGCGAGATCGATTTCAACGGTCGACGCTTCATCGTGGAGCCAGAGACNAGCAGCGGGTACCAGGACAAGAACTGGGGTCAGGACTACACCAACCCGTGGGTGTGGTTGAACTGCGCACAATTCGTGGATGCAGCTTCGGGTGAGGCCCTGCCCTTGACGTGTCTGGACGTCGGCGGCGGCACTCCGGTTNTGTTCGGACGACGCCTGTCCAGCAAGTTGCTGATCGCCTTCTTCTTGCGCGGTGAACTATTCGAATTCAACTTCTCCAAGTTCTGGACCGGGTCCCGACAATCNTTCGAGTGCACCGTCGAGCCGGACAAGGTTCGGTGGCGCATCTCGGCGAAGACCTTCACNCACCGCATCGAGATCGACTTTTGGTGCCCCNCGGAGGAAATGTTGTTGATGAACTACGAGAACCCCGACGGCGTCAAGAACCATCACTCGCTGTGGAACGGCGGTACCGCTCGGGGNACTGTTCGACTTTTCCAGCGCGATCGCCTNNTNGGTGAATTTCTCGGNTCGCGCGGAGGCGGCGAGTACGGCGCCTACTGATGGGTGGGTGGGGCTCCCCGGGGAGGATTCGANCCTCCGTTGACGGATTCAAAGTCCGCTGTCCTGCCACTAGACGACCGGGGATCAGGGAGATGACCTGGTGCGNGCTTAACNCTAAGACCCGCCGGCGGGGGACTTCGGGTNGCCGGATTCCGNCGGTTACGGTACCGTANGTTACGCAACCGTAGGTTAGGCCNCGCGGCCTCGCGTGGAACAACCTCCACNACGTACGAANGGCTCCNCATGGCGCTTGTCCAGGATTTCGAGAAGGTCGACGACGGCGACGCNATCTTCCTCAGCACTCCNATGAAGATCACCATCGGNATCTTCGTCGTCGGACCGACGCTCGCTNTGCTCGGCGTTATCCCNATGATCTACTGGGGCTTGGTGTCCTGGGTCGACATCGGTTTGCTCGTCGGCTTCTGGGCGATCACCGGTCTCGGGATCACCGTCGGCTACCACCGNTACTTCACGCACGGGTCCTTCAAGGCNCCCCGNCCNGTNAAGATCGCCCTCGCNATCATGGGCTCGTACGCNCTNGAAGGATCGATCAACCAGTGGGTGGCCGACCACCGCAAGCACCACAANTTCTCCGACGAGATCGGCGACCCGCATTCACCGTGGCGGTTCGGAACCTCCCGCAAGGCCATCGGCAAGGGACTGCTCTTCGCCCANATGGGATGGCTCTTCTCCGAAGAGCAGGCCACCGTGGACCAGTACGCGCCGGACATTCGCGACGATAAGGATCTGCAGCGCNTCAACAACGCCTTCCCCATCATCGTTNTCATGACATTTCTGCTGCCCGGCATCATCGGCGGCCTGATCACGTGGTCGTGGCTCGGATTCNTGACGGGNATGTTCTGGGGCGGCGTNGTTCGCGTCGCATTCGTGCACCACGTGACCTGGTCGATCAACTCGATNTGNCACGTGTTCGGCAAGCGTCCCTTCAAGAGTCGCGACCTCTCCAGCAACGTCAACTGGCTGGCGATTCCGTCCTTCGGCGAGTCCTGGCACAACNTGCACCACGCCGATCCCACCTGCGCACGNCACGGAGTNCTCAAGGGTCAGATCGATCCGAGCGCCGGAGTCATTCGCATGCTTGAGCGCGTGAACCTCGCGCACGATGTGCGCTGGCCCAAGCCCGANCGNCTTGCCAAGAAGCTNGTCGATCCNGCGATGGCACCCCGCATCCGCGGCTACCAGCCNCCNNCGACAGNAGANNCGNNGAGNNCGTCCAGCACNAGCGCGTGACACCGCAGCCAGCNGATCCTTCCGAGGACNTCGCCGAGGGTGACTCCTTNGACAANACTGTCGTNGAACTGAGTTNGGCNTCGGGGCGAACGGCGNCTCGACANCCGAGATCAACNCGNACNCAAAGNCGCAACCGCGCCTCCTCGNGCAAGGGCTCCAAGGTGCGCATGACNGGCCANGAGCGTCGCGAGCAACTCCTNGATGTCGGACGNGCCNTGTTCGCGGACAAAGGTTTCGAGGCNGTCAGTGTNGAGGANATCGCGGCGAANGCCGNNGTGTCCAAGCCCGTCGTCTATGAGCACTTCGGCGGCAAGGAAGGGTTGTANGCGGTTCTCGTNGACCGCGAGATGAACGATCTNCTGGCGTCCATCTCCGACGCNCTCACCGCGGGCACCGCCCGCGCCCTCNTGGAACAGGCAGGCATGGCNTTATTCGATTACATCGACGACAACCCTGAAGGCTTCCGCATTNTGGTGCGGNACTCTCCGGTCTCGCAGTCCAGCGGTTCCTTCGCCAGCTTGATCGTCGACATCGCCGCGCAGGTCGAACACCTCTTGGCGCGCGAATTCGATAGCCACGACATCAGCACCAAGTACGCGGCCGTGTACTCCCAGGCACTCGTGGGCATGGTGGCGCTCACCGGGCAGTGGTGGCTNGATGTTCGCAAGCCCGGGAANGACGACGTTGTCGCNCACTTGGTCAACCTCGCATGGAACGGCCTCGAGCACATGGAGCCCAAGCCCGCGCTGCGCACGGTAGAGAAAGGCCGCANGCGGAAGAAGAAGAAGAAGAAGTAGACCATCAAGAATCTCGACNTCAAGAGTCTTGANCTAACATGGCGNCATGGATGACGTCGACGGCATNGTCGAAGCGTGGAATCGCGAACGTCCCGATCTGGACGTCCGCCCACTAANCGTNTTGTCCCGCGTCACTCGATTGGCCCGACACCTTGACCAGGCTCGGACGTCGGCCTTCGCCCAACACGACCTCGAAGGGTGGGAGTTCGATGTGCTCGCGGCGCTGCGGCGCTCGGGCACTCCCTACGCCNTNTCCCCAGGGCAATTGGCGACCCAAACCATGGTCACCAGCGGAACCATGACCAATCGCATCGACCGACTCGAGGCNCGAACCTTCGTCCAGCGTCAACCCGACCCGACCGACCGGCGTGGGGTGCGCGTGGAACTCACCGACGCTGGTCGCCTCGCCGTCGATGGAGCCTTCACCGATCTGCTGTCCCACGAGCANCTCTTGCTGGAGTCGTTNAGCGATGCTGAGCGNGTCGAACTCGCGGACTTGCTCCGNGANCTNATGCAGCANTTCACCCCNTCGNNGTAACCACCCGAGCACCNGGCGCCGGCCCGNTNGCGCGCTTCACCGTTCGGCACATNCCCGTCGCCGTCATGGCAACGGCCACNTCGATCGAGTGCGCGCTGTCGCGGCACAGGAATGCACACGTNGGTCCGCTNCCGGAGACGACTCCGGCCAGCGCNCCGTATTCGACACCGGCTTCGAGCAGGCTGCGNAGCGAGGGNCGAAGNGATATCGCNGCCGGTTGNAGGTCGTTGTGAAGCGCGGCGGCCAGCGCGTTNGCGTCCCCNTGNCGAAGNGCATGCAACAGCGCATCGGACACCTCCGGTGCCCGGATCTGCTCTCCCTCACGCAACGTGTCGCACTGTCGGTAGACCGCCGGCGTCGACAAACCCTCNTCNGCCAGAGCGAACACCCAGTGGAANTGTCCCCGACCCAACACCGGCATGATCTNCTCGCCGCGACCTCGACCGATGNCGTTCGNGCCGAACAGCGCGAANGGCACATCCGATCCGANNCGGGCACCGATGTCGGCGAGCTCCTCCCGAGACAACCCGGTCCCCCACAACGCATCGCAGGCAACNAGTGTTCCNGCCGCNTCGGCGCTTCCGCCCGCCATTCCCCCGGCNAGGGGAATGGANTTNTCTACNTGGATGCTCACGTGGGGATCGATCTGCGCGTGTTGCGCGAGCGCGTGNATCGCTTGCACCACCAGGTTGCTGTCATCGGTNGCCAGNGACTCTGACCCCTCGCCGCTCATGGAAACCTGGACGCCCTCGCCNCGTTGGNCGGTAANGACNTCNACCAGCGAGACAGCGTGGAAGACCGAGACGAGTTCGTGGNANCCGTCNTCTCGCAGNGGACCAACGCTCAACTGCAGGTTGATCTTCGCGGGTGCGCGAACGACGACGGACACAGCGCCAGGTTACGGCCTANCCGGCGCTCCTCGCCGCNCGCGCGATCNCACAGAAATCCTCGAGGCTCAATTCCTCGCCCCGCGCTCGCGGGTCCACACCCGCCGCNTCGAGAACNTCNTGNACGANGCCGCGGCCCGGNNGCCAGCCAGAAAGGGCNGACGTCAATTGCTTGCGTCNCTGCGCGAATGCNGCATCGATGAGGGAGAAGACCTCNTCGCGCGTTACCCCCGCGGGTGGGGCCGTTCGCGTCAAGGANACCAGNCCGGAGTCGACGTTGGGNACGGGCCAGAACACCGTCCGAGACACGTCGCCCGCGTACGCGACGTCACCGAACCATCGCGCCTTGACGCTGGGCACCCCGTACGTGCGGGAACCNGGCTCGGCNCACAGTCGATCAGCCACCTCACGCTGCACCATCACCANGACNCGGTNAATGCTGTCGAACTCTGCNAGCAGGTGCAGNACCACCGGAACGGAGACGTTGTANGGGAGATTCGCCACGAGCATCGTCGGCNNNNTCGGCAACTGACGCACCTNCAGGGCATCGGCGTTGACAACAGCGAGTCGNTCGATGGCCGCCGGGTCGAATTCGCTAANGGTTCGGGGCAACCGGTCGGCCANCCGTGCATCNATCTCGACCGCGACCACCTGNGCNCCCGGCNGCAGCAGNGCCAACGTCAGGCTGCCCAGGCCNGGGCCNACTTCCACGACGACGTCGTNTCGCGACACGTTCGCCACCCGCACGATCCGCTCGACGGTATTCGGGTCGATGACGAAGTTCTGACCCCACTTCTTGGTGGGGCGAANATCGAGNTCGGTNGCGATNCGGCGAACATCNGCGGCNCCNAGGAGTCGGCTCACCGTTCGTTACTCACTGTTCAACACTCACNGNTCNCGCCTCACGCTTCACCCGTCACGTCTCACCAATGGCCGAACGCGCGATGCGTGTTCGCNACGATGTCATCGCACAGTNNCTCNACNTCGACGNNTCGCTCCTCGGCCATNCGTCGCACCGTCCACGGCATGAGGTACGTCGCATTGACCCGTCCTCGGTTCGGTTTCGGCGTGAGGTACGGCGCATCGGTTTCCACNAGGAGCAGATCGTCCGGCACTGTCCGCAGCGCTTCGCGTAANCCCTCCGCGCTCCCGAAGGTGATNACNCCGGCGAAAGACATGAACCACCCNTGCTNGGCGCANACGCGNGCCATGTCNNCATCACCGGAGAAGCAATGGAAGACGACTCTNTTCGGCGCACCCTGATCGAGGAGTACCGAGATGACNTCGTCGTGGGAATCTCGGTCGTGGATCACCAGAGTTTTNTCGAGTTCCCTCGCGAGGTCGATGTGCCAGCGAAAGGACTCGTGCTGGATCGCCTGNCCCTCGCTCTCGGGGGTACGGAAGTAGTCCAGACCGGTTTCACCGACCGCACGCACCACAGGGTCCCGCGCCAAATCGTCGATGCGGGCCCAGGCTGCTTCCAGAGCGTCTCTCCCCTGGCGAACACCGATACGAGCGGCGTCGTTGGGATGCAGCGCCACCCCGACCGCCACATTCGGGTGTTCGCGCGCGAAGGGGACCGACCATTCGGCTGATTCGACATCGCAACCGATCTGCACGACCTTCGGTACGCCGACCTGCTCCGCCCACGCCAACAACGCGTCTGCGTCCGGAGCTTGATCGCCGTGCAGTGAACGGTCGTGGACGTCAAGGTGGGTGTGTGAATCGATCACCGGTCGCCCGAGAGCATCCGGGGCATCCGGCCAGCCGAGCTCGCGAGCCATGCCTAGGACTCCGTCGGCTCGTCCNGCAGCCGAGGAAAGAGAGCNTCNCCCTTGGTGATGGTCGACCCGGGAGGAAGNTGACCCCATCGACCAGCATCGGNNATTCGTTGNGCAGCCAGGGNGCCNAGAGCCTCACCCGCCCCCAACTGCGACCACAANCTCGCCATCGCNTTCGGCATCACNGCGTTGTAGAGAACGGNGACGGCGCGCAGCACTTCACACATCGTGTAGAGGACCGTGTCCAAACGCTNGGCGTTGGCGTCGTCTTTGGCGAGCACCCACGGTTCCACCTCGGTGACGTACTGGTTGACCAGCTCGACCACACCGCGGATTTCTGCGATGGCGGTGGAGAAGTCGAGTTCGTCCATGGCCGCGTCGGCGTTCGTTGTAGCCGACGCGAGTCGCTCGACGACGGCGTCCTCGGCGGCGGTGAGCGGGCCGGGTTCAGGAAGCGCGCCGTCGCGGTACTTCCCCACCATCGCCGTCGATCGCGATGCCAGGTTGCCCAGGCCGTTCGCCAACTCCGAGGTGTACCGAGCNGACATGTCCTCCCAGGAGAAGGAGCCGTCCTGGCCGAAACCGATGGCGCGCATGAAGTAGTACCGGAAAGCATCCGAGCCGAAGTGGTCGATGATGTCTTCGGGTGCGATTCCGGTGAGCTTGGACTTACTCATCTTCTCGCCCCCGACCAGCAGCCAGCCGTGTGCGAAAACCTGCGCCGGCAATGGCTCACCGGCCGCGAGAAGCATCGCCGGCCAGTACACGGCGTGGAAGCGCAAGATGTCTTTGCCGACCAGATGAACGTTCGCCGGCCATGTCGTCGCNTACCTGGCGGCGTCATCGGTTCCGGNTTCGGATCCGTACCCGGTGGCGGTGGCGTAGTTCAACAANGCNTCGAACCANACGTACACCACCTGGNTGTCNTCCCAGGGAAGAGGGATTCCCCAGTCCACGCTCGACCGAGACATCGAGATATCCACCAGGCCCTGCTCTNAGGAAAGCCATCACCTCGTTGTAGGCGCTTTGCGGGCGGACCGCTTCGGGGTGNGCTTCGTAGTGNTCGATGAGGCGGTCTGCGAAGGCCGACANNTGGAAGAACCAGTTGTCTTCCCGGAGTTGCTCNACNGGNCGGGAGTGCACNGGGCACACCTGCTGCCCTTCGTACTCACCGGTCCCGTCGACTGAGGTCNCCGGGNAGCTTGAACTCCTCGCATCCCACGCAGTAGGGGCCNTCGTANGGGGCGGAATACACGAAACCGTTGTCNCGNACCTTCTCCCAGAATTTCTGGACTCGCGCCACGTGTCTNTCGTCGGTCGTGCGGATGAAGTCGTCGTTNGCGGCATCGACGGTCTCCAGGACCGGCANCCAGGACTCCTCNACGAGCCGGTCNACCCACGNTTGCGGGGTGACTCCCCCNGCCTCGGCAGCCCGCTGNACCTTGGTTCCATGCTCATCNACACCGGTGAGGTACCACACNTTCTCGCCGCGCTGCCGGTGCCAACGGGTGAGAACATCACCGGCCGTCGTCGTGTACGCGTGGCCTATGTGAGGGGCGTCGTTGACGTAGTAAATGGGCGTCGTGACGTAGTACGCCTTCTCACCCAACAACGATTCATCCTCNAGCGCGGACATGACCCGATCCTAGGTGTCGNCCACTGTGCGCAAGGAGACGTCATAGACNTACCTCTTGGACAGCCCCGCATGATCGGCAACCTCCGCGGCGGCCTCTTTGCGCGAGGCTCCCGCGTCCATTCGGTCACGCACCGCCGCCGCTATCGCTTCGTCATCTCCCAAACCCGATGCGTCGCGACGCTCGTCATCAGAGGCACCGGCNACCACGATCGTTATCTCCCCGCGGACCTCACCCTCGGCCCACCGAGCAAGCTCCCCGAGGCTGTCCCGCTTGACCTCTTCGTAGGTCTTGGTCAGTTCCCGNCANACAGCAGCCCGGCGATCCACCCCGAAAGCGTCGGCCATATCNCGCACGCTCGCGTCGAGGCGATGCGGNGCTTCGAAGAAGACCATCGTGCGTTCTTCGGTNGCCAACGACGCGAGACGNCGGCGACGGTCACCGTCCTTTCGNGGAAGAAACCCTTCGAAAGCGAATCGTGCGACCGGCAGNCCGGACAGGACCAGCGCCGCNAGAGCCGCGGANGGGCCGGGCAGGCANGTGATGTCGACNTCGGACTCGTGGGCTTCGCGCACCAAACGAAANCCNGGGTCACTGATCGACGGCATCCCGGCGTCGGTCACNACGAGCACCCGAGCACCNGCGGNNGCCCNCTCGATCAACTCCGGCACCCGCGCNGATTCATTNCCCTCGTAGAAGGANACGATCTGACCCTGCGGATCAACNTCNAGCCGAGACAGCAACGCACGCAGGCGCCTGGTGTCCTCCGCTGCGATCACATCGCTCGTTGCCAAGGCGTCCACNAGTCGGGCGGATGCATCGCCGGCGTTACCGACCGGTGTTGCCGCNAGCATGATCAAGCCGCGAGGCGAGTGATCGGTCACTGACCCATCCTTTCGCACCTACGATGTGGGGGTGTCGACCGTGACCGCTGCTCCGGATCGCAGTTCGGCGACGCTCCCCGATCGCCTGGCCCCGGCACTCCCGTCGCACGGCTGGCGGGGCTGGCTGGGACCACTCTCCGCCGGCGCCATTGCCACCGTGACTCGCTTGTCTCGGCTGGGTGAGCCCAACGCCGTTGTCTTCGACGAGACGTATTACGCGAAAGATGCCTGGTCCTACCTGCGCTTCGGTGTGGAGATCGATGAGGTCGACGATCACAAAGAGTTGATGATGCAGGCCGGCGACAATTGGCGCGTTGTCGAAGCGTTCAGCGGAGGGCCCGGTTTCGTCGTCCACCCACCGGTCGGTAAGTGGGTGATCGCCGCCGGCGAGTACCTCTTCGGGGTCGACCCTTTCGGCTGGCGCATCGCAATCGCGATCCTGGGAATAGCCGCCGTGGTGATGACGGCACG
>NZLD01000051.1 GCA_002694095.1 Micrococcales bacterium
CGGAAGAACACACTTACAGGGGGTTATTTGGGGCCAAAGGTAGCCCCACACTCGCAGGATATCTCCATGGCGTGGGATCTTTGCCCCAGTGGGTGTGGTCCCGGGGATTATCTGATACAAATCACGCTAACTGAGGTTAATGATATGGTTCCTTGGCAAGACGGAGAGAACACTTGGCAGAGGGAGTACACTCTCAGAATTTTGCAGTCATCCTAATTCCCAAGCATACCACAGATTCTAGCTGCCATCGCATCTAATTGAAGCGATTCTCCCCCCCCTTCTACCATTCTGAAGTCACATTCTGCCATAGCTTCAGTCACTTTGAGCTTCTGCGGTTCGTCTAGGAAGGTGACTTTACCTAACTCTCTGTGAAGTTGGTTTACCAGGTCAGTTCCGGCAAGCCCGAAGCGATCTAGTATCTCCCTCATCCTCCTCCTAGCGGGCTGGAAACCATCCTCTTTGCATGCGAGGAAGAATCCATGTAACTCCTCTGGTGGGGCGGTGGCTGTTGTTTCGTAGACGAGGTCTCTAGTTACGTGGGGATCTAGCGATGCAGCCACCTGTAGGGAGGTAATAGCCTTCCTAAGGTCGCCCAGGCTAACATCTGCAATCGCTCTTGCAGCCTCCTCCTCCAGCTCAACCCCTTCGCTATTTGCTACTTCCATGACCTTCTCTAGAACCTTCTCGCTATCCAGAGGTCTGAATCTGAAGACTGCGCATCGGGATTGTATAGCCTCCACGATTTTCGAAGAGTAGTTACAGGAAAGTATGAACCTACACGTCTCCGCGAACTGCTCCATTATTCTCCTCAGGGCACCCTGGGCGTCAGAGGTCAGAGCGTCGGCCTCATCGAGAAAAATTACCTTGAACGAAGTCCCTGGCATGGGTGCGGTTCGGGCGAATTGCTTGACTTTGGTACGTATCGATTCCAACTTCCTCTCATCGCTGGCATTCATCTCCAGAAGGTTGTTCCTGAACCCGTTGCCGAATACATCTCTGGTCAGTGCCAGAGCAGCGGTCGTCTTTCCTGTTCCAGGTGGTCCAGCGAACATTAGGTGGGGGAATGTTTTGGATTCCGAGTAAGCGCTTAGCCTATCCACAACTGCCCTCTGCCCCTTAATCTCGCTGACAGAACGCGGCCTGTGCCTCTCAACCCACAACTCACTCATGATGACCTAACTCGACCCGTTGGCGGGCGTCCTTGAAGGTTGGGGACGCAAATCCAGAATCAGTAACTCTCTTCTTGTGCGGGGAAAGAACCTCCCCTGACATCATCGATGTAATCCCTAACAGCCTTGTCAACTGCGCCGCCAACGTCAGAATATCGTCTTAGGAACCTAGGTGAGAAATCCTTGGTAATCCCAAGCATATCGTGAAGGACTAGGACCTGTCCGTCGCAGTGGGGTCCGGCACCAATCCCGATTGTGGGGATATCGAGGGCTTCACTGACCTTCTTTGCTAGGTCCGCAGGAATCTTCTCAAATACTACAGAGAAACAACCTGCCTCCTGGAGGGCCATAGCGTCTTCCATCAACTTATTCGCCTCGACCTCCTCCTTCGCTCTGACAGAGTAAGTTCCGAACTTGTAAATCGACTGGGGAGTCAGACCGAGATGCCCCATTACGGGGATCCCTGCAGTTAGGATTCTTTTCACTGAGTCTACTATTTCCTTGCCGCCCTCAATTTTTACTGCATGACCTCCGGACTCCTTCATTATTCTGATTGCGCTCTTCAGTGCAAGTTTCGAATCGCCTTGATAGCTGCCAAATGGCATATCAACGACTACCAATGCCCTGTCCACGGCATTCACAACGCACTGAGCGTGATAGATCATGTGTTCCAGAGTTATAGGGACCGTAGTGTCATTCCCCGCCATCACGTTTGAAGCAGAGTCGCCAACTAGTATCACGTCCACTCCGGCTCCGTCAACAAGCCTTGCTAGGGAATAGTCGTAGGCGGTGAGCATTGCTATTTTCTCATTCGAACGCTTCATTTCTTGCAATATGTGCGTAGTCACCTTCTTCGCTCTACTGGAGACCACCTGCTCACCCTGCAGTTTACCCAGTACGGTTGCTGACTTCAAACATACGCACGAGGTTTCAGCCCTCTGGCTCTATCTCACGTGCAACCTCGAGAAATTCCTCGATATTAATCAGCCCGTCTTTGTCAGTGTCCCCTTTGCCGAAAACATCCCCGATCAACTGGTCTCCTCGGCGATTTCTGGTTTTCGAGAGAACTATGGCATCGTCGGGAATGTTTGGCCCTCCTCCTTCGATGTATCCTAGAGCCTTGAAAGCGCTGACGAATTGGTCTAGATTCAACTGCCCATCTCTCTCCTCGTCGGCATCGTAGAATGCAGCGAACAATCTTATCCTTTCAGCTTCATCTGCATTAGTAAGCATCAATCTTACAGTTTCCCATGGAGTAATCTGTGCATCCACCCTATTTCTGCCATAGCCGTTGTAGATGATCAATCCCAGAACTATCGCCGCCGAGGCCCCAACCAGGGACTTCGAACCCATCAGGTAAAGCAAGGCCCCCCCTCCGAAGATTCCAAACAACTGTACCGCTGGATACAGTGGCCAAGGTGTCTTCCACTTTGGATCGTACCATTTGTGCGAATCCGAAGAAGTCCTAAGCACTATCACACATCCATTTATGAGCATGAATATCATAATTTTGAACCCAGATGCGAGTTCAGCAACATCATGTACAGGGAGGAATGTTATCGCCAGACCCATAGCTACTCCCGTCCCAATTATTGCCCAATGAGGAGTCCCAAACCTTTGATGGACACTCTCAAGGAAGGGAGGGAGCAGATTGTCTCTAGACATCGCAAATGGAAATCTCGATGAAGCTAGAATGCCCGCTAAAGCCATCGAAGTCATGGTCACGACAGCGAGAATCGCGGCGATCTTTCCAACGGTCTCCCCTCCTACTGCCTCAGCGAAGATGTATATTGGATCCTCGCTAGCGCCGTGTTCACCGTGCATGTATTCAGAGGGGGGAACTGCGGCCGCCATTACCATAGTGACCAAAACGTACAACAGACAACTGAATAGCAGCGAAAGCAGAATCCCATACGGAAGGTTCCTCTCTGGGCTCTTGACCTCTCCAGCCACCGCAGCGATTTTGGTCACACCAGCGTAGGAGACAAACACAAATGCCGATGTAGCGGCAACATCATCCCAACTCCCGAAAGAATCCCTGGAAGCAACAGCACTCCAATCCAGATCATGGTATGCAATCGCGTAAACGCACAGAGCAAATAAGTAGCCCGCGGAAAATATCACGATTGGAATCTGTACCTTCTTGATCTTCTTCACACCAAGGATGTTTATCCCGACGATGATTGCTAGGAGTATGATTGCGGCCGCCTCAATATCAATATCCATCCCCAGCAGATCCTCTATTACCCAGAGATAAGCTTTGAATCCAATTAATGCGAATGCAGACTTTAGCATAAAATTCGCCCATAATCCCAGACCTGCTACAGTTCCTATGAGGGGGCCGAAGGTCTTCTGAACGTATACGTAAGACCCACCCGATGTGGGCATAGCTGTCGACAGCTCTGACTTAGACACTGCACCAGGAATTACGAGAAATGCAGCAACTAGGTACGCCAGCCAAACCCCCCCTAGTGGACTATCTCCACCTCCAAGTTCTAGCATGGCGAGGGCAGGAAGCACGAACAGCCCAGATCCTATCATTGCGGACAAAGAGATAACTATCACCGAAAATAGTCCTAACTTCCTTTCAAGTCCGTCAGACTCTGTATCCCTGGGGGTCAACACTATTCCTACTAGGTCCTCTGGACCGTAGTGACGCATGATTTGTCGGCCCCACACTTTCCAGTTGAAGGTTCTGCATACCCAATGGTTAGAAACCCCCTCTAAACCGAAGATACATGGTCGACACAATAGAACATGGAACAATTGCATCAGTGCATTACACTGGAACTTTCGCAGAGGGGGGAGAGTTCGATAGTAGCAGAGGAAAGGACCCCTTGGTTTTCATAGTTGGCTACGGGCAGATGATTACTGGATTCGAGAGAGAGATGCTAGGGGCTAAGGTGGGTGAGAAGAGGGAGTTCACCTTGTCGCCTGAAGATGCTTACGGGGAGAGAATAGAGGATGCTATTCAGAAGGTTGAGAGGGAAAACTTTCCTGAGAGCATGGAGCTCGAAGTCGGAATGGTCGTCGGTGCACATAGTGATCAAGGCCCGATTCAATTTACTATTGTCGAGATAGACGAAGAAGTGATAACTGCTGACTTCAACCACCAGATGGCAGGCAGGACCCTAAGATTCGAAGTAGAAGTCGTTGATATTCGGGCGGCTTCCGAAGAAGAACTGGCCCATGGGCATGTCCACGGACCCGGTGGCGTCGATCACTGAATCATTCAGAAGAGTTATTTTGCCCTCCAATAATTCGACCAGGATGAGGGAGCAAGCAGCGCTCGCAGTCACTCTTCTGTTTGTCACCTCCTTCACGGGGTGCTTCGGAGTAGAATCAGGTGACAGTCTCTTCAACGAAGACGACGAAAAAGAGCCACTACGCATTAATCACATACAGATGAAGGGAACTCATAATTCATACCACGTTGAACCTCTGTTCTCCCCAACTAGGGAATACATGTATACTCACCAAACCCTTGACTTGCAGGCCTCAGAACAAGGGGTAAGGCAGTTCGAATTAGATGTGTGGTGGGACGTAAGAGGTAGCCTCAGAGTCTACCACAATCAGTACGACTCCGGGACAACATGCCCGACATTCGAGGATTGTCTAGGTACGTTGCTGGAATGGTCCGATGAGAATCCTATGCATCACCCATTGTTCATTTGGGTTGAGCCCAAGGATTGGCCTGAGCAGGCTGCCGATGTGACAACCACTCTGGAAATTTCCGGGCTCCTGGGAGACATTGAGCAGGAAATATCGAATTTCTGGCCCCTAAACAAGACAATTACACCCGACGATGTGAGGGGAGACAGCGACAACCTTCGTGATGCGATAGGGGAAAATGGTTGGCCCCTGCTGGAGCAGAGTAGGGGCAAGGCCATCTTCGTATTGTTAGCGAGGGGGCAGACTAGAGATTTGTACATCCAAGACTTTCCGGGATTAGTCGGAGCTAGGATGTTCACCCTCTCAGATGAAGGTAGTGACGAGGCTGCAATATTCTCCATTACTGACCCCGTAGGCAGTGGGGAAGATATTACCAGATTGGTTGCCGAGGGCTACATAGTTCGAAGCAGGGCAGACAGCGGAGGTGAGGAGGCCGACAACAACGACACGTCCAGGAGAGACGCAGCAATTGCAGTCGGTGCTCACAGCATTTCCACGGACTATCCAGCCAAGGTCGATGGGCTCGAGTACTGGGTCTCAATTCCAGAAGGGAATCCAAGTAGATGCAACCCTATATCCTCGCCTGCTTGGTGTACTTCTGAAAGCATCGAGGACATAAATCAATGATCATGCTCTTGCAATGACCTTCAACTCAATTGCAATCGAAGTCGGCAAAGCTTCGACTGAAACGGTGGTCCTTGCCGGAAGAATCTCCGAGAAGTACTCCGCGTAAACCTCGTTGTAATCCTGGAAATCTCTTTCCATGTCTGTGAGGAAGACTAGGACATCAACGATATCTTCCAGACCCATTCCATATTCTTCGAGAATCACCCTGATGTTGCCAATCACTGCGTGCGTCTGTGCTCTAATGTCATACTCCAGAGGGTTCCCATCCTCATCTTTTATTGGTCCCCCAGGTATTTCGTTTGTCCCAGGCTGCCGGGGACCCATACCACTAACGAAGACTAGGTCTCCTACTCTGCGTAAATGGGGGTAAGCCCCGACTGCTGCCGGCCCTCCCTCCGCAATGAAGGCTCCATCCTCACTGGTAAGCTTCCCAGCCGCCTTCCGTCCGACTACCGCCCCCAATACTCCTCCTACGGGGCCACCAACCGCCACGCCAGCAGCTGCTCCCAGAGCACCTCCAGCAGATCTCGCAAGCGACTGCCCGACCTCGTCGTAAACCTTCTCGACCGCGTCAGCAGGAGCAGAGACAATCCCTTCAACCATCTTCTTCCTTTTTTCCTCGGTCGTCATATGCTCCTCATCTTCCATCACAGGGACCCCGCATCCAATACTCCTCGATCACCATGGTAGTGTTCCACATCGTCCTCATCAAACTCCTTGTCTCCCACGGAGCCTTTGGATGGAGTCAGAACGACAACAGCACCTCCCGAGCCATGTAGTGCCTCGTAGGACAAAACCTCGCCTGTGTAGTTGTTGTGTTGGCCCATTGTAGCGGACATCCACCAGGCTGGCTTGTAAGCCACGACCTTTTGCACTCTAATCTGCCCATGAATCTCTCGAGAAAGCTGACTTAGGTCCTCCAGCCTACCGTCTCCGAAAAACTCCAGGATTTTCTTGTTCCACTCGTCATCCTTGGCAGAGTGTATCCGGTCCTCTGCAGGTTCAATGTGCTCCGTGAACATCCTGTTTGAAAGACTGGAAACTACCACGACAACTGCCTTCTTGCCCTGAGAGGCAATCGCATCACGCGCAGACTTGCCCAGAACAATCGTCTCCGCCCTATTTGCATACATGTTACTGGATACGATGCAAGCAGGAATCTTGTTATCTGGGTTTAGAAGCTTGAGCGCAACAATCGAGCCTGTGTCTATCGGGAAACCATCGTAAGCCACAGTTCTAGATTGCAGCCCTCTCGACTCTGCACACTCTCTGAATTTCTCAGCGAATTCTGTGTCCATCTTGAACTTGTATGGCATGCTACCCAGGTAGTGGAAGTCATCGTCCACATGCACCCATTCCGGCTCTGGATGTCCCTGTATCTGGTGGCCGATGATGCTAGGCCAGGTTGTCGAGTATACCAGTATCAGGTCTGCCTCACTTTCCTCGATCCTTTTCCTGCATGTCTCAAATGCATCTCTTAGCCTCCCATATCCCTCACTTGCTTCTGGTGTTAGAAGTGGTTGTGGGTGGGGAGGACAATAAATGCCGAAAAGAATCTCTGGATCCGACATTTAATCACCTCAGAGCACGATCTCTCTGGTTGCCTCTAGTGGATCCCACGCTGCAATCAGGTTACCAGTACCTATCACTGACTGATAACCATAAATCTCGGCAGGGTACTCGGGATACCCCATGGCTGCCATCATCCAAGTCAGTCCTCCGGCTTCAGTCTCAGCGATCGTCTGCTCCGTGAATTCGGGCATAATGTCAATCACTTCTTTCATCTTCCCATCTCTCATCAGGTCCACCAGCTTCATGTCCCAGACGTATTGGCTGTGGTTGTATATGTGCTCCCTGCTCATGTCCTCAGGGAGGGGGGACTCAGTTACGAAGTGCCTGTGGGATAGGCTATGGCTACTGATCAGTACAACTCTCTTCCCACTCTCTTGTATTGCCTTTGCACAGGCATCGCCAAGGGCACTGGCCTGCTCATTCATCACTTCCGGCGAGTAGTAGTGCGCGTTTCGGTTACTACTTATCGTAACCAGTGGCTTGTCCCACTCAGGATTAAGCATGTGGCATGACGTGATTGTCCCATAGTCGATTCTGAAGTCTGGATTTCGCATCATCTTAGTCACTATCCCAGATTCCCCAGCAACCTCACACATCTTCTCTGCCAACTCTACATCGACCGAGATGTCGTAGTTGAACCGGAAGAGATTAGGGAAAACAGGATCAACTGACTTTGACTTGAATTTAGGCAGCCCGAGGAAATGAGTTCCGATGTAAGTCTGCCAGTGAGGGGTGAAGATGACCATTGCATCGTAGTCAATCGACTTCAGTTTCCTTGCGAGTCTGTTGTAACCCCATCTGAGTGTCTCCCATCCTCCTTCTGCGAAAGCCTCGTTCTGTTCCGGGTTCTCCGCATAAACCACATGCGGGGGGTGTGGAGCGAGGCATCCTAGTACTATCTCTCCCTTCGCCATATTTCTACGAGGTCGAGAAATCTAAAGAAAACCTTCCGGCTCTCCTAGTAGAGTTCATGGGACACCTCTTGGACGATGTGTCATGAAGTGGGACGAACCTCCTCTTTGGCCAGTGGCGGTGCCGAGTCTATCCGGATTTGCAGCAGCATGCATCCCATACGTGTTTCCAAACACTCCTCAGCTCGTGGGTGGCGAGCTGACAACTCCATTCATCCTCCTGGTGATCATGAGTCCACTTCTATACTTCTCTCCCGAGCCGACTGGGGGGAGGGCAGATCTAATACTAGGAGCCAACATTGGGATGTTCTTTGCATTTTTACCACAAGCAATATTCTTCGTTTGGTTCATCATAGTCATCCTGCTTTGGCTGGCCCAGTCAATGTATGTCTGGAGGAGGAATTATCCAGCTTTCAGAATCGGGACTTGGATTGGATTAGGAGCAGTTTCTGGATTATTCATCGGTGGTCTGTTTGGACACCTCATCCTTGTCTGACCAGATCATCCTCCCTACAACAAGTCCGCTTATCGCGAAAGATGGGACGGATGACAAGACTCCGGTCCAGATGAGATCCCCATCCACGTACTCAATCGTGATCCTGACTTCGCCAATCCCATCGTCCCCTTGATTGGAAACCAGAACATAGTGTCCATCGGATAGGGAATTAGTCTCAACCTCTACCTGGTATGCCTCTCCCGGGGGAATGATTTGGATGTCCCGATCAGAGAATGCCGACCAGTCGATCCTCCCCCCTTTGGCATGCTCTTCGACCATGTCCCTGTGAATTACTAGAATCTGTACATCCTCTAGCCCAACATTTCTGGCCTCTACCTCTGCTGGGTGCCACAAACTGTGCACTTCGATGACGTCAAGGTTAACATCTCCGGGCCCAACTCTCATCGTAGGCTCATTTTCATCGGTTCCCGGACCATCTACGATGACAAATACTAGGATCAGAGTCCCGATTACGGAGAATGCGACCGCAGTGTATGCAACATCCCTGGGAGGAGCGAGGGAGCGCAAACCGTCTTTTCTCAGATTCCTAATCTTGGGTTGGATGCCATGGGCGAAGAGAGCGCAAATTAGGGCCAGCATCACTCCTGGGATTACGTCCGAAATCCAGTGAATTCCAAGGTATTGTATGCTGAACAAATAGATCGGGATATTTGCTGCCACGAAAAGGTCGAACTCCCTGTGGCGCCATTCCGCCATTTTGATTCCTAAGCTTCTAATGTGTAGCCGATTGATTATCAATAGGCCAAGCGGGAGCCCAATATGCAGACTCGGGATGCCGTTGTCCAGTGGGTCTACTTCAGTGAAGAAAAATAGGTTCCACGACTCGTGGTACATGATAGCATCCATTCCAGGAATGAATGAGGATGTCACCTCGACGTTGAAAAATAGGTAAAGTGGGACTGCTAATAAGTAGATTATCGAGTAGTTCAGCACTGCCTTGTCGGCCATGACCTCATCCCTGCAGAGGATGTAGTAAATCGGACTGAACCAGATAAGGAACAGGTAGACGAACAGGTAGTGGAAAGAAAGGACATCGCTAAGAATTTCGTTACGAAAACTCTGCTGGACCCAGAGAGTCAACTCTCCTTCGAATCCGTGAACGTAGTGTGTAAATCCTCCGACTCGAGGCTTTATGGCCTCGTTGTGTTGGTCAATGAAGGCCTTGAATCCGTACATTATCAAATAAACAGAAATATGCCATTTGTACCCCTTTTCCTTGATTTCTTCCAGTAATTCGGGTAGTGCGACCCTCATCTCAGGCTCATCCCTGGTTAGGATCCTCTGGATCGGAATGGTCAGCAGGAGTATCGCACCCATTACCGTCTCGTACGGTCCGAAGGGCCACTCCATGGACGAACCGCCTACAATCGAGTCATGAAACTTACAGTCGCTGAGCAATCCCCCCCGTCATTACTAGGTCCCCAATCCATAAGTCGAGATACTCGAGGCGGATTGCATGGATGGGCACCTCCTCTGGTTATCTCAGTGCGAAGAAATAGGCTTCACACCGCACCCGCGCAAGTACGAGGACGGGACTCGAACGTCACAAGACGCTGCAGATCAACTGGGATGCGAAGTAGCGCATATCGCCAAGTCGATAGTATTCAGCGGAGAGGAAGGAGCCGTAATAGTGATTACATCAGGATCCAACAAGGTAGAAAGAAAGAGGAAACTGAAGCGAATACTCGGGTTCAAGCCAGGAATGGCTTCTCCTGACTACGTTCTCGAAAACACCGGTTACGCTGTGGGTGGGGTCCCGCCATTTGGACACACATGCCCCGTTACAGTACTGATGGACGAGGACCTGATGCAATACGACTTGGTTTGGGGCGCGGCGGGGACTCCTCAGACAGTTTTCCCTATCGCGCCTGAGAAACTCAGAGAAGTATCCGGAGCCAAGCTAGGAGACGTGAAGCAGTAGATGGCGGGTGCGGTTTTCGAGCTCATTGCTGCTGCTTCCCGATTGAGGGATGGTTCCCAATCGATAGCTACGAGGATGGTCTCAGAAGGAGTCGCCGATCTAGTTTACAACCCCCTCAATTACGCATGGAATGTGCACGAGGAGTTCATTCGGAGGACTGGTGGGAGTGGCGCGAAGTGCATTCTGCTAGGGATGAACCCAGGCCCACATGGGATGGGCCAAATGGGAATCCCCTTCGCAGCAACATCAGTCGTTAGAGACTTGATTGGTATTACTGGCATAAGCGTTGCAAAACCCGAGGTTATTCACCCTAGAAGGCCTGTAAACGGTCTAGAACACCCCAAGGAGGAGGTTTCTGGAACCAGACTGTGGGGGATGCTCGAACACAGATATGGGTCGATAGATAAGATATCCAAAGAGATCTACGTAGTCAACCACTGCCCGTTAATGATTCTGAATGGCGACAGGGGGACCAACGTGACACCAAACAACATATCCGGAAAGTCAGTAGAAGAACTGATGGATATTTGCGATCAACACCTGAGGGAGGTGGTGGACGCGTTAGATGCAACAAAGGTAGTAGGCATCGGGAAGTATGCGGAGAACAGAGCAATTTCGGCCCTTTGTGGGCTTGGGGTTTCCGTAGAAACCTGCTGGCATCCCTCCCCGGCGTCCCCCTTGGCAAACAGGAATGGGGGTGCCGATTGGAGGGCAAACATCAGTAAGGTCTTACCTTGAAGGTTGTTTTTGCAACACTTAATTCCCTAGACAACAGTTAAGACTCGACCTTATCTGAACGCATACTATGACGTGGCCAACTTTACCACAAAAAATCCTTCAGAATGCCGAGGAGTTCGGAGAAAAACCAGCCCTTTCACAAAAAAAGGACTCAGGTGAATCTGAGACATTGACGTGGTCTCAATACTCCGATTACGTGATGAGAATTTCTCGCTCACTGATAGCATTGGGACATGAAGAGGGAGACAGATTGAGCATATACAGTTTCAATAGGAAAGAGTGGTTTGCGTGCTATGCAGCCTCATATTTCACTAACGGGGCGGCCGTTGGGGTGTACCATACTTGTTCACCAGATGAAGTAGAGTGGATAGTCGGTAACTCAGGGTCAAAATTTGTTTTCGTTGGACATAACCCCCAGTGGGGCAGAGATCCGGAAAAGCTACCCAGAAATAGGCTCTCAAAGATCCTAGAATCACTTCCAGAAGTGGAGCACGTAATTATGATGGAGGACGAGGAAATAATAGATCACCCCATTGCTATGTCTTGGGATGATTTCATGACCAAAGGAGATACGATTGAAGAATCTGAAGTCAAAGACAGGATTTCCAATATCCAACCCGATTCTACAGCGTCCCTGATTTACACTTCAGGGACGACTGGGAATCCAAAAGGTGTCGAACTCACGCATCACAATTTCGCATTCATAACAAATCAAGTAGTCGACCTGATTGTGCCATTGGATCGTCATGATAATTACATTTCGTGGCTCCCTCAGGCACACTCATTCGGACAGGTTTGTGATAACCATGCTTTCACCGTCATGGGGCTTAATATGACCACTGTGCGGAATCCCCTGGACGTTATCGACTATGCAAAGGAAATACAACCGGACTTCTTCGTTGGCGTTCCCCGCATTTACGAGAAGGTCTATTCAAATGTCAAAGCCGCGATTGACTCCAAGCCGGTCATAAGAATCGGGCTTAAGATACCTGGAATCAAGGGAGTTTTAGCAAAAGCAATCCGCAAAAAGGCCGGTTTCCTAAACTGCAAACACGCTATCACAGGGGCGGCCCCTATCAATCCAGAAATTATCCAATTGTTCCATTCGGTCGGCATCAATATCTACGAGGCATACGGTTTGACTGAAACCACCGCCGGTATGACATTCAATTGGAAGGGCAATAATAAGACAGGCTCAATTGGAGTTCCTTGTCCAGGTACAGAGGTCAGAGTCGAGGAAGACGGGGAGCTTTCCTTCAGGGGCGATAATATCATGAAGGGTTACTACAAGAATCCCGAAGCCAACGCTGAGGTCTTTGATGGGGATTGGTTCAAGACCGGAGATCTCGGGAGAATTGATGGTGAAGGTTTTATTCACATTACTGGTAGGAAGAAGGAAATCTATGTCCTATCCGGTGGGAAGAATGTTGCACCACTGGTCGTAGAGGAGACCATGAAGTCCATCCCCGTGATCTCCCAAGTGTTCTTGGTCGGAGACGGCAGGAAATTCTGCAGTGCATTGGTAACCTTGGATGTCGGTGTTATATTGAGGGATAACCTAGGTATGAACCCGGATAAGGTCCCCAGGGACCCCATGGAACAAATCGAAGAACTCGAAAGAAGAGGGCACAAGCTTTCAGACTTCGTTGAGAGTGAAGAAGTAAGATCAGATATAGAATCACAGATTTCGGAATTAAATAAGCGTTTCATGAATCCAGAACAAATAAAGAAATTTACAATTCTGCCGAGGGATCTGAACATCGACTCCGGGGAGTTGACTCCTACCCTGAAGATTCGAAGAAAACAAATTCGTGAGAACTGGGCCGATGAAATAGAGGCAATGTACTCCGAGGCATAGACGGTTTTCCCGATGGAACTCGGTGCATGGGTCGCACTTGCCACGGTTTTCGCCCTTGGTGCCGTAAGCCCCGGGCCATCATTGGCTGTTGTGATTAGAAACACGGTGACTGGGGGCCGCAGTCAAGGGATTGCTACTGGATTAGGACACGGCCTCGGATTCGGAATCTATGCTTTCCTGGCCGCCGCTGGAATCGCAACCGCCCTGTCAACCAATATGCACGTGGAACAGGCTTTGAAGTGGGGAGGAGCGGTCTTACTACTTTGGCTTGGAACGTCTTTCCTACGACATGCTCTTTCAGAGAAGGACACCATTCTTGATAGCGAAAGAAAGTATACATCTTCGGGTAAAATAGGTTTTTTTCAGGGATTTTCTATAGCCCTGCTAAACCCCAAGATTATGGCATGGATGCTCGCACTATACGCCCCTTTCATAGAAGCAGACCTCCAAATGAGGACTCTCATGGGGATGGGGCTTCTTGGGATGACTATTGATGGAGCATGGTACGTGACCGTGGCCATGACCCTCGCCACGGGGGAGAGAGTAGAGAGGCTGAAGTCCAACGCCCATCTGATCGACGGAGCCATGGGCGTCCTAATGTACCTGTTCGCGTACATCCTCGTCAGTGGTTTCTAGTTTCAGATGCCGCCGCTCCACATCAATACCATTGCGATAAATGCCAGGAACATAACAGCGGGGACACCTATCACAGTAGTCAGCATACCAATCGCGAAGTACTTGTTCCCCCTGGTAAAACTCCATACAATACCTGCAATCAAACCTACGGGCCAAACAAGAAAACTAGCCAGCATGAACAAATCCTCTCCTGTGTCCGAGAGCCCGTTCGCAATTTCCATGAGTATAATTGAAGATATCCACATAGCAGCAGGAGCCAGAATCAGACCAACGAAGAACCAGCCTACTTTGGAGCCATTGCCCTGTTCCCGGCGGGATACGATACCTAGTGCAACACCGTCACTCGCCTCTAGTGAAGAAACTCTCCCGCTTAGAATGGTTCCACCAGACTCCAGATTAGTAGTTTCACCTCCCCATGGATTCCCATCAGAAACCGAGGTTATTTCGACAGACTCTGGCCTCCCTTCCACTTAACTACGTAAACCACTTTCGTCTTGAACAATGCCCCGGAATTACTAGTTCCATGTTTTTTTGACAGTCAACGCATTCTTGTGGAATCGTGTTTTCGGGGTAGTGTGGCAAGTAGAGCGGATAGCGGCGAACTCGACTCTGTAATTCGGGCTCCAGGGGGAAAAATGCCCATCCGAGTAATTACCGCGGCAGCCATCTTCGATGGGCACGATGCGGCCATCGGAATATTCCGAAGGATTCTACAGAGCCAAGGTTGTGAGGTTATCCATCTTGGGCACGATAGAGGTGCAGATGAGGTAGCACGCGCCGCTATACAGGAGGATGCGCATGCTGTAGCTATCACATCCTATCAGGGAGGGGCTGTCGAGATGTTCACACACACTAAAGAAATCCTGCAGAAAAAAGGTTTCGAGCACGTTTTCCTCTTTGGAGGGGGGGGCGGAACCATCCTGCCTAAAGAGATCGAACACCTCAAGGAGCAGGGGATTTCTAAGATTTATTCGCCGGATGATGGCAGGGACCTCGGCCTAGTTGGGATGGTCAGGGACGCAATGACCAGCGCATCCGGCACAGACCTACTTGCAGAATCCAGATTCGACCAGATAACGGACCAAGTAGATGCAGACGATCATGCTGCAGTATCTCTCCTACTGACCATGGCAGAAAACTCACCTCCCGATCAATTCTCAGACAAATTATCCCAAGCACGCTCCAGGGAAGTCGAAGCAGAGTGCCCCGTAGTGGGCATAACCGGAACAGGCGGGGCCGGGAAGTCGAGCCTGATGGATGAGGTCATGCTTAGAATCAGACGAGACAATCCCGAAGCCAGGGTCGCACTGCTAGCAACCGATCCCACGAGGAAGAAGACTGGAGGTGCTCTACTTGGTGACAGGATTAGGATGAACTCCCTCTCAGACTCAAAGTTGTTCATGCGCTCCTTCGCGAGCCGGGGAAGTGGTCGAGAGATAGCCGAGTGCATAGATCGCGCCGTCGAGGTCTGTAAGGCAGTGGGTTTCGACTTGGTTTTGGTCGAGACCAGCGGGATAGGCCAAGGTAACGACGCGATAACAGAAGTCGCTGATACCTCGATATACGTAACAACAAGGGAGTACGGTGCCCCCAGCCAGTTGGAGAAGCTAGCCGCTCTAGATTTCGCTGATATCGTAGTTCTGAACAAGTTCGATAGGCCCGGGGCCGAGGACGCACTAAACGAGATTCGCAAGCAATTCCAGAGGAACAGGGAGGCATTTGGAGAAAGCCCGGAGTCAATGCCAGTGGTTCCCACGATTGCCAGCCAGTTCGCAGACGCGGGAGTCGATCGACTATGGGAGATGATGTCCTCACACCTGAACGAAATATTCGATACGGACTTCTCGGCAAGTGAGGCGCGACTGGGTCCAGACGGACTTCCTAGCCGCGACGCCCCTATTCCTCCCGAGCGTCAGGGATATCTGGCAGAAGTAGCTTCTACGGTGAGGGGTTATCACAAGAGGTCCGAGGACTTGGCCAAGGCAGTTAGACAAGTCCAGCAGTTAGAATCCGTGGCTACATTCCTCGACTCCTCGAAAAATCGGGGCAATCAAACTGCCTTGCTGGAGGAGGCGAGGGAGATACGCGAATCCTTGCCCGAATCTGCATGGGGGGCTCTGGAGGATTTCGAATCCATAGCAGACTCCTACAGATCCGGACAGGCAAGTTACACGGTTCGAGGAAAGGAAATCCCTGTAAAGACGACTCATGAGACAATTTCGGGTACTAGGGTGCCTAGGGTGGCCCTCCCTACAACGGAGGACTGGAGCGAGAAACTTCTGTGGATAAGCAAGGAGAACGTCCCGGGCTCCTTTCCCTTCACCGGAGGGGTCTTCCCGTTCAGGCGAGAGGATGAGCTTCCAGTCAGAATGTTCGCCGGCGAAGGCAGCGCAGAGAGGACCAACAAGCGTTACCACTTCCTATCCAAGGATCAGCCATTCAACCGCCTCTCGGTAGCATTCGACTCACCAAGCCTGTACGGTAACGACCCCCAGGAGAGGTTGGACATTTTCGGGAAGGTCTGTGAGTCTGGCGTAAGCATCAGCACCGTAGACGAGATGGAGATGCTCTTCGACGGCTTCGACCTGTGCGCACCCAACACGTCAGTCAGCATGACAATCAATGGGAACTACTGGTGGCACCTAGCAGCGTTCTTCAGAGTTGCAATCAGGCAGCAGACTAGGAAGTTCATCGATGAGAACGGAAGAGAGCCTAACGAGAAAGAGGCCTCGGAGATCAAGGCATACTCCCTATCGACAGTAAGGGGAACAGTTCAAGCCGACCAGTTGAAGGAAGCCATGGGCCAGAACACATTGGTCTTCAATCTGGACACCGCACTGAGGATGATGGGAGATGTGGCGGAATTCTATGTGGACAATGAGGTCCGAAACCACTACTTCGTCAGCATCAGCGGATACCACATAGACGAGGCAGGTGCCAATCCAATAACTCAAGCAGCACTGACACTGTCAAATGGCCTAACTTACGTCGAGCTATTCAAGGCAAGGGGACTCGATCCAGACAAGTTCCTGAGGAACTTCTCATGGTTCTTCTCAAATGGAATGGATCCGGAGTATGCCGTAATAGGCAGGGTCTCGAGGAGGATATGGGCCATAGCCATGCGAGACCTATATGGGGTCGGGGAGAGTGGGCAGAAGCTCAAGTACCACATCCAGAGCAGCGGTAGATCCCTACATTCTCAGGAGTTCACATGGAATGATTACCGAACCACGCTACAGGCCCTCTATGCCCTTGCAGACAACGCGAACAGCCTCCACACCAACAGCAGGGACGAGGCCTTCGGGACACCCACAGAAGATACAGTCAGGGATGCGGTGGCAATCCAATTAATACTGGCCAAGGAGTATGGCTGGCTCAGGAACGAGAACCCACTCCAAGGCTCATTCGTGGCCGACTACCTGACCGATGAGGTCGAGGAGAAGGTACTCAGGATCTTCGAGGAGATGCATAGCAGGGGAGGGGTGTTGGGTGCCTTGGAGGTCAATTATCAGAGAAATAGGATTCAGGACGAGGGGATGCTTTACGAGCACAGAAAGCATACTGGAGAAACTCCGATAGTGGGGGTTAACACCTTCACGGACGAGGATTCAGCCACTCCATCGGCTGATGATTTCGACTTGGACGTCACGAGATCTGACGAGAAGGAGAAAATGAAGGTCATCACAAGGAACGCAGAATTCAGGGAGACCCACTCAAAAGAGGCTGAGGAGGGACTTTCAAAGTTGAAGAATACGGCGCGCGAAGGGGGCAACCTATTCGAGGTTATGATGGAAATCGTAGAGCACTGCACAGTGGGCCAGGTCACCCAGGCACTTTTCGAGAGCGGTGGGAAGTTCAGAAGGAACATGTGATGAGGCCATCAAACGGCGATTTCATCGACATGGCCTAATCGTCATGAAAATCGTCTGACTGCCTCAACGTTCTTAACCCCAGATGGAACGACTGGTGTTGTTGTCGGAGATTTATTTTCCGGTGACTGAGGTGAAGGGATGCATCTAGTCAGGATTGAGGTCGAGAACTTCAAGTCATTCGGAGGCAGCACAACTATCCCTTTCGAGCAGGGCTTCACAGCCATCACAGGACCAAATGGGAGTGGGAAGTCAAACTGCGGAGACGCAATTGGCTTCGTGCTAGGTCCCAAATCTACACGCTCACTCAGAGCGTCAAACGTATCCGAGCTAATCTTCAACGGCGGGAAATCGGGAAGCCCCGCAAAACACATGTCGGCCACTCTGGTTTTCAGCAACACCCCGGAGGTCGGCGGAAGGAGACGGCTGAGATCAGACTCGGACGAGGTCTCCTTCACTAGGAGCGTGCGACTGAACAGGAAGGGGGATCCAGTCACATCATACAGAATAAACGACAATCCCTCCACTGCTACTGAGATGCGCAGGATACTCTCCGAGGCAGGATTGAGGGGTGAGGGCTACAACATTGTACTACAGGGGGACGTGACAAACCTGGCAACCATGACGCCCCACAAGAGGAGAGGGGTGCTTGAGGAGGTGGCCGGAGTAACCGCTTACGACGAGGAGATAAGGAAGGCCAACGCCCAGAGAAAGCACGTCGAGAACAACATAGAGACGATAGATATCTTCGAGGCGGACCAGAAGGGGAGGCTCAAGGAACTCGAGAAGGAGAGGGAGCAGGCCCTGAGATTCAAGGAACTGAAGGGAGAAGCAGACCTCGCCCGACTCACCCTGGAGCAGTCAAGGCACAGGAACAGAGAAGGCGAGGTCTCTCTCCTAACGGAGGAGAGAGCCAACTATGTTTCCAAGGTGCAACAACTCTCCAGCGAGATGACCGAGTCCAGCATGACCCTCGACGAATTCGACCAGGAACTCGTCCGACTCGGTAGAGAGCTGGAGGGCGTCCTGGGTGGGGATGCCAAGGAAATAATAGACAAGATCAGGCAGCACGAGATAGAACTTGAAACCGCTGCAGACAGAATCGGGGATTACAACCGAATTATCGAGAGTTCTGGCGATGAGATACAGATACTGATGAAGGAGAGAGAGGGAGCGGAAAATGCCCGTTCCCAGGCCGAGCAGAAAATCTCCGACCTGCACCAGTCAGTCTCTGACTCGAAGGAGGATCTGAAGAGGGCCGCTAGGGAGGAAGAAGAGGCCAGGAAGGCAATCGAGTCGGGAGACAAGCACGGTAGGGATCTCAACAGGGCCCTAGGTAAGGCAACAGAGGCGGAACAGTCAGCGAGCACTGCATTCGCCCAAGCACAGCTGGATTATGACCGGGCGAACCAAAGATCCCAAATCGCCTCTGAGAAACTTGCTGACATCGAGCAATCATTCGAGGCAGCCGAACTCGAGAGGGACGACCACTCCCTACTGGGGGAGGATCTAGAGAAAACCAGTCCCGAGACCAGCAGGGAGGAACTAGCCAAGGAACTAATGAGCCTCCAGAAGCAGGAGAGGTCACTAGTCGAAGATAGGGATAGGGCCGAGTCGAAGCTCAGGAACGCGGAGACGGGCCTGGCGAAGGCCAAAGCAAGGATCGAGGCTCGTTCCAGTACCCCCGGCTCCGCGCACACCCTCGCAGCTCTGTCACGCCTGAGGGAGAGCGGTGAGATCCATGGGATACTTGGAACACTGGGAGAACTAGCCACACCGAAGGACCCCTCTCACGAAGAGGCCCTATCATTCGCATTCGGGGGCGGGCTGAGGAGCATCGTAGTAACCTCCGACCATGTCGCCTCAAAGTGCATATCCTGGCTTCGAAAGAACGGAGGTGGCAGAGCAACCTTCCTTCCTCTGAACAAACTATCAGTATCTAGGCCCCAGGGAAGGACCCTACTGGTTGCGAGGAATCCGGGAGTGGTCGGTTTCGTCCATGACCTGTTGGAGTTCGACCCAGGAGTGGAGACTGCCGTAAGATACGCCGGGAGAAACACACTGGTGGTCGACTCAATGGATGTTGCCAGGGATAACATGGGCGGCGTACGCATGGTCACCCTGGATGGCGCAGTAATAGAGAGCTCAGGGGCAATGACCGGGGGTTCCTCCTCGAGAAAGGACCGCCCTAGGTTCGATGGTTCCGGCGCTGGCAGCTCGGGATTAGAAAGGATGGAGATGGCAGTTCAGGAGGCCGATCTACTATTCTCAACCGTTGACGGGGCTCTTCGCGAGCTGAGGAGGAACCAACAGGAACTACGAGACACGATCCACGGCCTGGACAATGACGACCACTCCGTCAGGGTCAGAAACTGGAAGGCAGATATGGAGAGGTCGGAGAAAGCCGTCCGAGAGATCAAGTCCAAGCTCAGGGCAGCCAGCAAGGAACTCGAGGATTGCGAGTCTGAGAAGGCTCTTCTATCCGAGGCCCGCGAAGAGGCGAGAGCGGAAATGGACAGATCCTCACAGGCCAGAGTCAGAGCGGCCGAGGACCTCCAGAATCACACGCCCGATCACCTCTCCGACAAACTCAGGGAGGCAGAGCGGGCTAGGACGGAGGCAGAACGGACTAGGGTTATGTCCGAGACCTCAATAGAGACCTCGACGCAACAACTCGATATTCTCTTCGACAGGGTCGCAGAATTGGACAGGCAGTTGAACTCCCAGAAAGAGTCAGCATCCAAGGCGAAGAAGGCCATCGCCGAACTGGAGTCCGGAATCAAGGAGTCCGAGGCCGAACTAGTCGAGTTGAGAGAGCAGGCATCTCAATTCGACGAAGAACAGAGGGCCCTGAACGAGAAGAGAGACGAACTTGTGGAGGAGAGAGCAAGCCTGAGGGCTCACCTAGAGAGGATATCCCAAGAGCGGCAAAACATCTCCGGAAGACTAGAGGAAATAAGTGTACAAATCAAGCAGAAGCGCGAGGCTCTGGATGAGATCGTAGCCGAATTGGAGGCTGCAGGAATCCCCATCCCGTCCGAAGAAGTGCAACTGCCAACAGTCGTGGAGGCGGAGCGGAGCGTGCAGGGGCTCGAGCGCCGCCTCCGCGCCCTCGGGGATGTGAACATGCTCGCCATAGAGCAGTACGACACTGCTGCCTCGAGGATCGCAGACCTGATCGCAGACGGGAAGCTGCTTAGGTCGAGGAGGGACGAACTCTCTACCATTGCCGACCAACTAGAAGACGAGCGAAGGATCCGGCTCCTGAACGTATTCACCCACGTAAACAACAACTTCCGCCGCGTGTACGAGATACTCCAGCCAACGGGAAAGGGAGAACTGAAACTGGAGAATATGGACAACCCATTCGAAGGGGGCCTGGAAATGGCTTGCGTTCCCCCCGGCAAGAGCCGGAACACAAGGAGGACAGCTCTTTCCGGAGGGGAGAAGTCAATGGCGGCGCTGGCACTGATTTTCGCCATCCAAGACTACGAGCCAAGCCCATTCTACTACTTCGACGAGGTCGACCAGAATCTTGACCCATTCAATTCCGAGAAGATAGCAGCCCTCTGCAGAATGAGGAGCGGGATGGCGCAGTTCATCATGGTCACACTCAGGAAGGTTAGCCTGACCCTGGCCGACCACCACATCGGAATCACTCACGCAGGCAACGGCTGCAGCCAGAGGATTACCGACTTCGACAGGGCGGCGGCATTAGACTTGAGCGAGGAGATAGAGGCCGAGGAGATGGCAAGAGCAGCCTCAGAGGCCGAGAAGAATTCCATGCCTGAGCTACCATCACCCGAAGAAATGCCTCGAGCCCCTGAACCACTACCCACTCCATCCAGCTTGGGAGGACTGGCTGACAGAGCCGGAGTAGAGGTGTCGAACGAGGGTGAAACAAGCGAGACAGGGGAAGAGTTGAAGCGACTCCGGGAGCGAACCGAGGAGGTATCGGAGACAATAGAGGAACACTCGGACGGGCAAATGGACGAGGAAGAGCCCCCAATCCAACCGGAAATANAAACCAAGGAGAGGGCCTCGTGATATTCGGAGATCAGATGAGGGATGATGTAGTTCTCCGCCTCCTGGAAGGACATTCAAGCCTGGAGACCAGCAAGTTCCTGGACAGGCTAATGGAACTTTCAAGCCTCGAGGAGGCCGAGCACCAGTTCCTTGTCGACCCATTCGACAGATCCGTCGCCCTGGTCTTCCAGATGTTCCAGTCAAGCGATCTGGACCCATGGGACGTCGATCTATCCAGTTTCATCGAGATGTTCAACGAACGAATAGACAAGGCCGAGAACATCGACCTCCCGTCATGTGGTAGGATGATCAGGATGGCATGGTCCATACTCAGGGGCCAAGCCAACTCCCTGATAGACCGCCAGGAGAGGGCGATGGATTTCGAGGAGGAAGTCGAGTGGGACTTCGAAGGGGGCTGGGAGGCAGAGTTCGATGATGACGAGTACAACTTCTCGCTTGGCGTGATGACCGGTGCCGCGGACGAGGCCCTCCCGTCCATCTTTGAAGGCAGGATCCACAGAGAAGAGGGTCGCCCCGTCACATTGGGGGAGCTACTACTGGGGCTGCAGGATGCCAGCAGGCTAGCCGATGAACAGAGGACGAGGGAGAGGATCGCGAAGGAGCGGAGGGAAGCTCACGAAAAGGCCAGAGAGAGGTTCAGTGGCAGCCTTCACGTCGAGGATCTTGAAGGGGACCTGAAGAGGACATGGCAGGCACTGAAGGCCAGGACCCGTAAATCCGAACCCATATCCCTATCAGACGTGGCGGACCAGATGAACCGCGACTCAATCCTCCATGGTCTCGAAGAGGAGGAAGCAATCACAGAGTCGCAGGTTACGGCTTTCATATCCACCCTGTTCCTGACAAACCGAGGCTACATTTCACTCGGACAAGAGAGCGGTTACAATGGACAAATCGTGCTACAGGACCTATGGGGCGAGTCGGAGGATTACGATGAGCTGACCCAGAGGCTACACCCAACTTCAGATCCGACGGGGGCGCAGAATGTCTGACCCCGAACTGTCGACAGTACTGGAGGCCATACTTTTCGGGGCCGGGCGCTCCATGTCACTGGAGGAACTCTCTGAGATGCTGGGGGAGCCGAAGGGAGTGATTCACGTGGGGCTATCCTACCTTAGGAAGAGCATAGACCAGAGGGAGGGTGGCGCCATACAACTTTCCAACGTCTCCGGGAGGTGGATCCTGGAGGTCAAGCCAGAGCTATCCTCCTCCCTTCCAGAGACATTCAGAGCCGACATCCCCCAGAGGCTGCTTCCTGCAGCAGCATTAATCGCCTATCACCAACCCATGCAGCAATCTCAATTGAAGGACATGCTGGGCCAAAAAGCCTACGACCATGTAAGGGATCTGGCCGATCTTGGACTAATCGATAGAAGGCGCGAAGGCTTGACACGTAGACTGACGACCACTAGGAGGTTCGCCGAATACTTCGGTTGTCCGGAAGTGGAGTACCGGAAGGTCAGGAGCTGGTTCAGGTCCGAAGCAAGCAAACTAGGGCTGACCAGCGCGGAGTTGGCTGCATCCTTAGCCCCAGAAGAACAGATGACAATATCAGAATTCACTGATGGCGAGACCTCGGAAATCGAAGCCAGAACAGATGAGTGAGAAATCACTTCCCTTCAGTTTCTGCGAACCATGGTATACTTGCGTTCATATCATAAANGATGGATTTCCCGCTNCTGTCTTATGAGTACTCGAGCGAGAGCTAAGAACGTCAAGAACAACGCAATTTTCATGATACTTCTGATGATTGCAGCCCCAGTGATGACCCTCCAGACGGGGTTGTTGGCTAGAGAACTACAAAATTCCCCCGAGCTGGAAGACAATCCTGTTGGAAAGAGTCTGACTTCATCGGGGTCTAGCAATCTCCCTGATTGCACTCTAGGCGACGTTGTCCTGACGGAAGTTTATCATTCCAGTGGGGACTGGATAGAGATATACAATTCGGGCAACCAAAGTTGCGACCTCGGGGAATGGCACATCCGTGATGATGACACCAATTCCGGCATGGTCCTGGCCAACGGAACTAACATCACCTCGGGGGAGTTCATGCTTTTCTCCTACTCCGATGGCGATTTCAACTTCGACATAAGCTACAGTGACTCCATACTTTTCTCCGACAGGAACACAACCATCGAGAACGCTACCGTGGCAACCACTCTGGACTACTACGGCCGCGACAATCAGGGATATTCGACATCAAGGGATGGGTCTTGGGAACTATGTGATGGGGTATGGGACTACAATGAGCCGAACGAGATGACCCCTAATGCTACCAACCTGTGCGCCGGAGAGCCTTTCATGCTGTATGTCATGGACTCTGACGGGAGTTGGATAGAGGACCCGGATAGCATACCAAACGCATCATCGCCGCTGGTCTGGAACACGAGCAATTTAGACATTGGGCAATCCTACTACATGTACCAATGGTGGTCCACGGAGTTCGAATCAAGGAGCAACTCATTCACGTTCACCGCAGACGGCGAGGACATAGAGATCGAGGTCTCCTCGGACTACGATTGGACGTGCAACATCGACTTCAATGCCTACGTCCAGAACTCATCCAGCGGCTCGACGATAGAGTACTACACCGAATCTCTCGATGTAGAGTGCGGCGAGGAAATTTCTGAATTCAAGGTGCTCGACTCGTCCTCAGTCGAGTTGTCCGACGGACACAACCTAAGTTCCGGTAACAAGCTTGGCTCAGTTGGCTTTGTTGGGGGGAACACGGACAGAGCTTACAGGACTGTGTACACAGTTTCCTTCGACGACGAGGTCGTTGCATTCTCAGATAAGGAGTGCGACTACGGGCAAACTAGCTGCCTTGATTCCTACCAGATTAACATCCCAAGCCACGTCTGCGATGTGGATTTCGATGTCTCTGCATACGTCCTCACCCCTCACCAGTGGCTGCACGTCGGCGAGGAAACCCGCGAGATGGTCGGTGATTGCGACGGCACCGATGGAGACCCACAATCCGTGATGTCCCTCTATGCCATGATGGACGATGCCAACGGCGGGCAGTCATGGACCGAAGTCTACGATGACGGAGTGAATGACGTCCTCAATATGTCCGCGTCCAGGACCCAGAGNTTCTACTGGGATATCGACGATTCCGCTATCGACAGCAATCTCAGGATTTCCTTCTCCTACGAGGGGGACCAGGTGATGGACCGGTATTTCCAGTATGACGGTCAGCCTATCTACTGGAACGCAACAGTGCTCGAGACCGAATGCAATCCTAGGGTTTACGGATACTTGTACACCCAACTACCAGACGGGGACAGCCACACCATTGCAAGCTGGTCAGACTACTTCGAGACCGACTGCGATGACTATGGGGGGGCAGACCTTCACGTTCACAACATGAGCAATACCTGGACAGTAACGACCAACAACGGGTCCACAGACATGATCTGGAACCTCTCGGATCTAGTGGTCGGAGAGGAATACCTCTTCGAATGGTACACCTACAGGTCCTCCTCCTACACCGCGAGTGGAGAGAGCCAAATATACGGCGAGTACTACAACCGCACGATTTTCACGGCCCCCTCGGAATACACACATCTGAACTGGACCCTCGAGACTCCTGGAGAATGGTGCGACGTTGACGTACGGGGATACCTCTACGTCGAATTCGAAGAAGCCCAAGAGTGGTGGGAGGAGGACGAGACGGACGATGAGAAGTGGACGGAAGTATGGTACAACAACCACGATCTAAACCCCCACTGCGACGGAACAGAAGTGGCACCGTACGAACCAGTCAGCCTTTGGCACCTAGACCAGAACAACACCTGGGTGCTAGTCGACGACTCGACCAACCTATCTACCGGAGTACACCAGATGAAGTGGCAGGTCAGCGGAGCGAACGAGGACCAGTCGATGCTTCTTAACACCCAATACGAGTCCTACCTCAACAGCTCGTGGCTCTACTCCAGCTACGAGGGCACTGGAGACTTCGATGTGATATGGGAGCTACCGATATCAGACTGGTCCTGCAACATCGACATCGAGTTCGACCTGTACTTCCTGTCGGCGACAGGTAACACATATCGCATGGATCACGAGATCGGCAATCCATTCATAGACGGGCCCTGCAATGCAGGCTTGTCCATATCAGGTACCAATGAGCCAGATTTCAGCCTCTCGCTTGTTGATTCCGATGGCTCTCTCGACGACCTCAACGATGCGGAACTCGAGGAGGGCAATAACACACTAAGGTGGTCAGTGGAGGGATCCATGGACGGCCTGCAGCACTACGTCACCATGTACCTCCGGTACAACAACAGGATACAGGAAATAGACTCAGAGGTCTTCTTCGGCGACTCCGCGGATCACTCCGGGGACTTCACCTTCAATGTCGACGGTCCGGTGTGCGACTACGTCTACGTCCAATCCAAGCTGCACATCAGAGGCTACAACGGGCTGTACCATGCCGATACACAATCATACAATCTGGCATACGACGGCAGCTCGACAGGGTGCGACTACGAGGGCCCCACCATGTCGAAGCTCTCATCCGATGGAACTTGGGAAGAGAGCCCGAACACACTTGAAGCCGGGAATAACCAAGTAAGATTCAACCTCGAGTCCTTCGGGCTCCATGATAACTCGACATACTACATCTCCTCATCCATTCAGGGTGAGGGTAGTTTAACCCAGAGCCTAAGCACATACTTCAACATCGGGCAACCCTCGAATCAGAATTACTGGAACTATGACGATTACGACGGTAGAGACGTTTACCTCAACTATACTGTCGAGGACTGGACTTGCTCTTCGACGGCTAGCATTACGATATATTACATCGACATGAGCGGATCCTGGAACACCTACGCATCAATGCAGACGAGACACTTCCAGAACCCCGGCTGTGACCCCGCAGGAGATCTGTCGGTTTCCGCTGTCCTGGACGGCCAGTGGGAGGAAGATCTAGAGCTTTACGACAATGACTGGGACATCTCAGCAGGTACTACTGACCTCTACTGGAATATGTCCCAACTGAACATAGGCGAGCGGTACAACCTATACTTCTACGCTTACCTNGATAACGAGGACGTGTACAGTTACGCAGGAAACTCGTGGTTTGCGGACTCTGAAACAGAGTCATGGCACTTCGATCTGGACCTCGATGGCAGCGAGTGCAATATCTACGGCTACGGATACCTGCGGATATACATCGAAGGATACGGATGGAGTACACTGGATTACGACTACTTCNATCCAGACGAGCCATGTATAGCCCCATTCGAACTCCAGTTCGAAGACGCCACCGAGTTCGTCGACGCGACAACATCCATACTCCCTACAGGAACCGTGCAGATGCTGTTCAACCTGTCCGAGCTCGGTCATGGGGACTATGAGATCGACTACTACTGGTGGGGGGACGAGTCTGGCGGAAACGGATGGTACTACGACAATCAAATCACGGTGAACGAGACCATCGATGGCTTCTACTGGAACATGACGCTGGACGATGAAGACTGCGAGGTGTATGTGAGGGCCCGGGTTTACGAGATCGGACCCTCAGGTAACGACCAGGTCGGGGGAGAATACAGATTCGACATGGGAGGGCCATGCGTGCTACCTGCCAAGCTCGAGATNCTCGGGGAAGACGGAACCTACCTACCGGCCGTATCGGAACTCTTCACAGCCGGGACCAACCAGATGAGGTGGAATCTATCGAACCTCGAGGTAGGCAGTGATTACCGACTCGACTATTACTACAACACCCAGTCAGAGGGAAGCTCACAGTGGACATATCTCGATTTCACTCACGACGGCTCAAACGTCGACTGGGATTTGGATCTAACGCTNNGGGACTGCAACGTGGCGATCTACGTCTACGTCTACAACGATACAGCTGGAGGTAGCCAGATGCTCTACGACCAGTGGTATTACTACCCGAGCGACTGCTCTGAGGGAGGGACCGCATACGCCGAAGTGAACAGGACCTACGGATGGACTGGCGTCGATAGCAATCACAATGTTGAGGACGGAACCACAGAGATGAGGTGGCGCCTGGCGGACCTAGATGCGAACCAGTCCTATGCTTTCGAGTGGATTACCGAGAGGAACGGGCACTACACCTCCCACGACTCGTTCTTCTTCAATTCCACTTCGTCTGAGGAGCATCTTCATCATTTCAGTATTGAGGTAGATGAGGACATAACCTGCAGGGTGTATTTCAGGACATACCTCTACGTCATAACGGATGACGGCAGCTACATAGAAGTCNACCAGAACTCCCAGTATGTAACTCCAAATTGTGACTATGAGGGTGACTTCGANCAATTCCCTCTTCTGGTGCTTGATGACGACACGAATGACTCCTGGGTCAACACGAATTNNATCGAGAACGGCGATCAGACGTTCAGGGTAGACCTCTCCGGACTAGACCCGGACAGGCAGTACAACCTTTGGGGCAGCGTGTCCAACAGATACGGCTCCGAATACTTCTCATGGGGGGATTTCAACCCCGCAGAACGCCCTAGCTACATCGAAGTTGATATGACAATAGACGAGTGGACATGCGAAGTTGGACTTAACCTGTACATCTACATGTACATGCTCGACGGAGGAAGCAGGTATATCAGGTCGGGAACCGAATACACCGACTCGCCATGCGTCGACGTCGGAGACGTGGAACTCGAGATAGACTCCGATGACGTGGGCTACAGCATGGGTCTCGAGAATGGATCCAACCAGATGTCGTGGAACCTGACTGACCTGGCTGCCAACCAGTCCTACACCTTCGAGTGGAGGGTCGAATACAACGACGACCACGTGATGTATGGAACAGAGACGTGGGACACGGGAGGCAACACAAGCGCCCTTATCGAATGGGTCATGGACATTGACACATCGATAACCTGCAACGCAAGAGTCTACTACAGGACGTTCATCGACACAACTGGGTCAGATGACTGGTTCCAGATGGACTCCGGCGACTACTCCGAATATTTCAGCTGCAACGAGTACGTCTACCCAGAGGACTACTACGTCAGCTTCTATGGTAANATAAACGGAACCTGGCAGGACAATCCCGACGTCTTGCCGTTCGGGAACGACGCAGTACAAATCCAATTCGAAAACATGAGCGAGGGGGCGAACTATCGGTTGTACCTANATCACTCTGGAACGGGCTTCAACTCGTTCTCTGAGAACATACACTTCACTTACGACGGGGGGCCAATGGACATCGAGATGCCGATCGCGCCTTGGGCCTGCTCCATATCATACAGCTGGAACCTCTACCTCTACGACTTCAGGTACGAGACCGGAACAAGCGGGAGCTACTCCAACTGGTACATGGGTGCCGATAGCGGATCACTTAACGGCCCATGCATCAGCTCAAGCTACGACAGCTCGGACACTCCCGACTTCAACCTCACGGACGGTTCCGGCTCTGGGCTGACGAGCGACCACGTATTCTCGGAGACTAACAACACAGTTGTCCTGACCGCCGAGAACGTACAGAGCGACTTCCCCTACTACATGGAAGCTAGGATCTACTTCAACAACTACCTCAACATATACGAGAACTCGATGTGGTTCGGTAACAACACAGACACGGAGTCACTGACCCTCGAGTTCGACGTCCCAGGATTCGTCTGCGATGTCGACATCAGAGCGTACATGTACGTCAGGACATCAAGCGGGAACACGGAACTGTTCAACGAGGAGGACCTGCAGAACCTAGACGGGCCCTGTGACGGATCCGGGAACTACGACGATGCTCGCCTGAGCACACCGCTCTATGCTTACCTGGATGGAAACTGGACCCTCGTTGATGGCGACACGGTAATTCCCGCCGGCGAGACGGAATATTACTGGGACCTAAGTGCTCTCTCCACGGAAGAGGANGTATACTTCTACTCAGGTGGAAACNNTTACTGGAGCGGTTACGTCGACGGGAACGACCACCCCCTCGAATTCTCGTACACCATCAGCGAGTACAAATGCGACCTCTACTTCTACCAGAGGATAGAATTCCGATCAGGGGACCTTTGGACGGGCTCTCACAGCACAGGCAACAACTACGTCTACCCGGGCACTGACTGCATAGAGGAGTCAGGAGAGATAACCATCGATATCCAGGACCAGGACGGCAACTGGATGAACACAGATAACGGGTACGGCTACGACCTGCCCGCGGGAACCACGAACCTGAGCTGGAACCTGACAGAACTCATCGAGGGTGTGGACTACGAATTCTACTATTACGTGAGCGGTAACTACTGCTGCGATTACACGTACGAGTACTTCACCGCGGACTCCACTGGTACGATGTCATTCGACTTCGACGTCACTATCGACATATACGAGTGCAACATATACTGGTACGCCTACCTAAGGCCTATGTCGGAATACACCGGGAACTATGAGTCAGTGGACAGCTTCTCATTCAGACCAGAGGAGCCTTGCTACCCGCCGTTCAACCTCACTACGACAGATGCCGACGGGAACATGACTGTTGATGCGATGGATCCCGGATTCTCGCTAATGCCTGGAGAGAATCACATGTTCATGGACTTCGGTCATATGGACAACGGAACGCAGTACGAGGTCGACTACTACTTCTCGGACAGCGATGGCGGAAACGGCTGGTTCTACGACCTGATGGTCTACGTCGACCTATCTGACAATATCCCCGATGGAGTCCACTTCAACATGACGATGGACTCGTTCGACTGCGACGCATACCTCGACGTCAGGGTCTACAACAGGACGGACGGCCAGAACAACCAGATGTTCAATCGCAACATATACTTCGACGGGCCCTGCCAAAAGCCAGTTTCTCTGATTGTCGAGGGAGTTGACGCCAATGACATGGACTCCATGGATCTGTCCCTAGGTGACAATAACTTGACATGGGCCTTCGACTATCTGGAGGACGGCATCGACTACCGACTACAGTGGTACTACAGCAATGACTCGGCCTGGATGGGTTGGTACTACGAGTACTTCACCTACAACGGTTCAAACGACGTGGAGTGGAACATGCATGTCAGCACTTTCGACTGCACACCGATGGCCTACGCTCAACTGATGTATGATAGCAACGGATCCTCCATCGGAAACAGCGAATATTGGTACTTCTACGTACCAGACTGCGCGGACGTGTACATCGACGTGCTCGATGAAGACGGCGACTATGCAAATTCTAACGACTATGGACAGGGCACCCACAACCTGACATGGCAGATTAANAATCTGCCGGAGGGTTACGAGTATGCATACGAATGGCGAGTCTACAAGAACGGTTACCTGCAATCCTACCAACACGCGTTGTTCATGGATAACGGATCGGTCAATCTCGACTTCTCGATAGATATCGGGCCAGAGGTCTGCGATGCCAGGGTATCTGGAAGCCTATACTACCTCTCGGACGAGTCCAGCAACACATGGAACAGCATAACCTCCAGAAGCCAGTACTTCTACCCCGACTGCAACGAATACCAGAACCTTTACCCCTGGACAATCCTAACTGACGCAGATGGTGATGGCAACTACACCGAGGTGGAGGAGTACGGAAACATCGGAGGTAACCAAACCATGCCCTTCGCAATCGACGTCAGCCATTTGTCACTAGGGGACACCTCCTACACCATACAATACCAATGGGAGACCGAATCGGACAACTTCTACGGAAGCACGACCGACATAACAGCGAACGAGAACGTGTTCTACTTCGACGTACCACTGACAACCTGGGACTGCGAGGTGCGCATCTACATCTACCTCAGGTACGAGAATTTCCAAGGCCATTTCAACTACATGCAAAGTAGGTGGAACTACTTCGAGACCGATTGCGTGGAACCTGGCAACGTCTCTCTGAACATGGATGGAATGGGAGAGGTCTGGGACGACTGGTCAAACCTGAACAACGGCACGAACAACATGTCATGGGAGCTGACCGACCTCAACATCGGAGCCCGATACACGCTGGACTGGTACGTCAGGCTGAACTACGACTACGTGCTCTACGAGCATCAAACATGGGTTGCAACAGGCGAAGAACACTCCATGCCATGGGGCTTCTCAATAGACAACTCGACTACCTGCAACCTCGAGGTCCGCTACAGGCTCTTCGTGGACTCATCCGATACCAGCACACCTAATTGGATCGATATGAAAGAGCAAGGATACTACTGGTATCCCAGCTGCGACGAGTACGTCTACCCCGAGGACAACTACGTCTCAGTCGAGTTCGACATCAATGGGACATGGGTCGAGAATCCCGACGAGGTGCCAGCCGGTGAGACGGAAATCCGGGCCGTGTTCGAGAACCTGAGCGTGGGAGCCACATACAGGATGTACTTCTACTACAGCAGCACAGGCTTCCCAAGCAACTCCGATTACATCTACTTCACATACGATGGCAATCCGATGGAGTTGACCGTCCCGATCGCACCCTGGGGGTGCTCGATGTACTTCAACTGGGACCTCACGCTGTATGACTTCAGATACCCCGGCGATGACTACAACAGCTGGTACATGGGTTCTGACAACTTCAACGTAGACGGCCCATGCGATAGCCTAAGCTACAACAGCTCTGACTACCCGGACTTCTCGATACTCGACCAGGCAGGCAATCAGATCGACGACGACTACCAGACATCGAATGGAAGCAACACCGTTGTGATCTCCGTTGATAACCTGCAGGACGGCTTCCCATACGCAGCAGAGCTAGAGGTAAGGTACGATGGGTACCTGAACTTCTTCGAGAGCCACATGCTAATAGTGGACAACTTCAGTAGCGCTGAATTCGACTTCACGTTCGATGTGCCGGGATTCGTTTGCGACGTCACGCTGTACGCCACGCTCTACGTCAAGACCGACACGTACTCGAACATGCAACTGAACTCGACTTACCTGTATCCTGAAGGCCCATGTGACGGGACCGAGGGGCATTCGCAACTCTCCAGTCCCCTGTACGCTGACATAAACGGCACCTGGGTCTTGGTCGATGACGATACCATGATCCTTCCCGGAGAGACGGAGATGTACTACGACATCAGCTGGATGGGTGACACTCAGTACTACTTCAGCCTCAATGCGCCAGGCTACGGATGGAGTGACTGGGTGACTTCCGAGGACGGACCGATAGGGTTCTCCATCACCATTAGCGAGTTCGATTGCGACCCTTATTTCTACAGCTACATGCGCCAGGAGAGTCAGTTCTCCGGCTGGCACTACTACGAATACGCCTACCTCTATCCCGAGACAGACTGTTTAGAGGAGGCCGGAGGTATCTCCCTGGAAATCCAGGATGAAGATGGCAACTGGTCCTCGTACATGTCGCATGAGAGCTACGACCTNCTACCTGGCACGACATCAATGAGCTGGGAGCTGACAGATCTTCTGGAAGGATACGAGTACGAGTTCTACTGGTACATCAACAGCGAGTACTANTGCGAGAGCAGGTCCCACACGACATGCACACCGGACTCCGATGATACGGCTTACGTTTACTTCACTCCCAACTCTACGACCACGACCATGTCCTTAGACTTCGATCTCACGATCGATCAGTTCCTCTGCGACATGGCCATCTACGCCTACTTGAGGCCGATGTCCGAGTACACGGGTAGCTATGACGAGGTGGCTAGCTTCAACTTCTACCCAGAGGAGCCATGCTACCCGCCATTCAACCTGTTCGCGGCCGATGACGATGGGAACATGACCGTCGACGCTCTGGATTCGGGCTTCTCCCTCGATACCGGCGTGAACAACCTGTTCTTCGACTTCGGACACATGGACAATGGTTCCGAATACAGGCTGGAGTGGTACTACGACGACAGCGATGGCTGGCACGGTTGGTTCTACGACGAGATCACTGTCAACACGACAGATAACCTGCCCGACGGCATAGAATTCAACATGACGATGGATTCATTCGACTGCCAGGCATACTTCTACGCGTCGGTATACAACCTCACAGACGGGCAGTACACCAACATGTACAGCAGGACTAGGTACATCGACGGGCCGTGCAACCTACCCATCGACATTGACTCGTACGATAATAGCGGAAGTAACGAGGTCGAGGCCGGTACCAATGAGATGACATGGGTCATTGACCACCTCGACGAGGGTAGTAACTACACGCTGCAATACTACTACTCGATGACCTCCGGCTTCTATGGATGGTACTACTATGACTTCGTCTTCAATGGCACAGAGCACGTCGACTTCTCGGTTAACGTAACCGACTGGGACTGCAACGTCAACGCCTATGCTATGTTGTACAACACCACGGACGGGAACAACGACAATGTATACACCAGGAACTTCTACTTTGGCAACAACGACTGCTACTATGTCAGCCTAGAAATCGCTGACGGTGATGGCGACTATCTGGATAGAAACATAGACGGTGGGACCACTGAGCTCCTCTGGATAGTTGAATTCGGAGATGATGACGACCTAGCAGGCCACGAGTTCGAGCTGTCCTGGTATTACGTGATCGACAACGACTGGAGCAACCAGATCTCCGACTCCTACACATGGACACAGTCCAGCAACGACGGCATGGAGATACCGTGGAACCTAACCGTAACCGATTTCACGTGCAACGTATACTCGAACGCCAACCTGAGAGTCAACACGTCAGACGGCTGGCTAAACGTAAGAGGATATGGGATGAGCCTATATCCCCCGTGCGATGAAATTCCTAATGGATGGTACGACCTTCAATTGGATGATGGGGGAACATGGGTGGACATCCCAGATGGGTGGAACAACCTGATCGAGGACGCCGGAATCTACAACGTCAGATTCAACGCGTCGATGCTCGAGGAAGGAATAACCTACTACATGACCTACTCAGCCCATGTGTACGGCCACGAGATAGGATCAGATACCGTGCTGTTGAACTCCACCGACGGAAACGAGACAGTGGAACTCGCCCTGGTCGTGCCTCACTGGTATTGCGGCATGGAGCTACATTCCAGCCTTTCATTCGAACATGACGGTACAATGTTCGAGCTGGTATCCCGAGAATACTACGATAACGGCCCATGCCAAACAGACCTATCAACCGACTTCACGGACAGCCTCGAGGTCGAACTAAGCCTGCAGATAATAGACGATGGAGACTACGAGCTCCATACCTACTACGCGTCGGAACTGGGCGGGGACGTCCAACTATGGATGGACGCCCAGTGGGGGAACATGGACGGCACGCTGAACGCCAGCGAGGCCTCACTTGCGTTCTCGGAGATCAACGAATGGAACGACGAAACCCCCGATGATAGCCCCCCATTCCAGCTGAATGGGATGGGCCCATCGACGTGGACACTCGAAAACCCATCATTGGACGAGGCCTGGTTAAACAACACATCCTCGCCCATGACCCTCTGGGGCTCTTGGACACATGAGTTCCACGACATCTTCGGAGTTGAGATAGTGTTGACCATCCCGGTCTTCCAGGATGAAGGCGATGTGCCTACACACATAACGCTCAACGGCGACTTGGACGAGAGCCTGGAGCTAGTCTCGGGTTACATCGACTACGAGAATGGGTCCAGCCACTCTCACATAGATGCCGATGACAATGTCACGCACGTCCAATTGACCCTGGACGGACCTGGGAACTACACGCTCGGTGCCGTTTGGGTTCTGACGGATATTCCCGAACCTGACGTAAGTATAGAGTCCTATGACAACTCAACCGGTACTTATGGAGAGTTCACAGGGATCGTCGAGGGATGGAACCAGCTACAGGTTTCACTAGCCAACCTTTCCCAGCAAGAGTACATGATACACCACAGTGTGCACCTGGACGGGTCACTAGTACAGAACGGCTCGACCACAATTCCCGCCGATGTCACTGATTTCGGCTACGTGATCGGCGGCATTCTGGACATCTTCACATGCGATGTCGAGATTCGATTCTCGATAGAGGACAGCTTCGGAGAAGTGGTCAACTCGACGGTATTGCTACTGGAAGGGATTTGCGCTCAGACTGAGTTCACCCTCAGCCAGCATTTCCCGGCCCAAGAGTCCCCTGAGTACGTTTGCCACGAGATAGCAGGGGATCCCACAAGCAATGTCCAATACGTCAACTTCAGCCTTGTAAACGACGGAACAGAAGACTGTGGCGACGGAGCGGACGAGCCATTCGACATGGATCTGAGCACAGACTCAGACGGAGACGGCGACCCCACAAACGACCCGGACAGCTGGTACGACTGCTACGACATGACGACTATCAGCATGAGCCTGGTAAATGACGGGAACAATGACTGCTCGATGGGCGAGGATGAGTACTTCTACACCGAGTCCTCGGTCGGCCCACCGACCACGGCAATGGGCTTCTCGGATGGGGAGTACGATTACTCGATGATGTTCGAGGCATCCGCATTCAACCTAAGCGGAACAAGCAATTGGTCGATAACCTACGAAGTTGTCATCGATGGGGTGGAATCAAACTCCTCAGGAAACTACACGATACCTGCAGGTCTGGTAGACTCCAGCCTGTGGATAGAAGTAGCTACTAACATCGAATCCTGTTACATCGAGATCTCAGTCTCGCTGATAGAGAACGATAACGCCACCTCCGCATATTCGGAAAGCTACAATCTGACCGGAGAATGCGTGGAGGACACTGATTCGGACGGTTACTTGGACTGGTACGACAGATTCCCAGATGACCCGGAGGAGTGGGACGACACGGATGGAGACGGTCTGGGCGACAATGCCGACGAACTACCAACAGACCCCAACGAGCAGTATGACTCCGACGGAGATGGCGTCGGAGACAATGGAGACGCCTTCCCGCTGGACTCCGACGAGCAGTATGACTCGGACGGAGATGGCGTCGGAGACAATGGAGACGCCTTCCCGCTGGACCCCAATGAGACCACGGACACCGATGGCGACGGAACTGGCGACAACGCTGATACCGATGCTGACGGCGATGGCACGGATGACAGCGACGAGGACAGTGACGGCGATGGAATCAACGACGACCTGGATGACTTCCCATTCGATGCGAACGAGACCACTGACACGGATGGCGACGGAGTCGGCGACAATGCGGACGACTTCCCCAATGATGCGAACGAGACCACTGACTCGGATGGCGACGGAGTCGGCGACAACGAGGACGAGGACGCAGATGGCGACGGGGTCCCGAACGGACTGGACGACTTCCCGCTGAACAGCGATGAATCGAATGACGCAGACGGAGATGGCGTCGGAGATGCGGAGGACGCGTTCCCTAACAACCCCAACGAGTACAGGGATTCGGATGGAGACGGGGTCGGAGACAACGCCGATGATGACGATGACAATGACGGTACATTAGACGGCTTGGATGCCTTCCCGTTCGATGCTAGTGAATCCTCTGACATGGATGGGGATGGCTATGGAGACAATTCTGACGCCTTCACCAACGATCCAACCGAGTGGAATGACTACGATGGTGACGGCGTTGGCGACAACTCGGACGCATTCATTACTGACCCGGCAGAGAGCAGGGATTCAGACTCTGACGGTATCGGCGACAATGCCGATGCATTCCCATTCGACGGCACAGAATCGATTGACACAGACGGCGATGGCGTCGGCGACAACAGTGACGCGTTCCCGAACAACGCTTCTGAGGACTCGGACTCTGACGGCGATGGCGTCGGCGACAACAGTGACGCGTTCCCGAACGACGAGACAGAACAGAAGGACTCGGACGGAGACGGCATTGGAGACAACGCTGACGTCGAAGAACCAGACTCAGGGAGCATAATCCCAGGTTTCGGAGCAATCGCGGGAATCGCTTCCATACTCGGAGCCGCGATTCTGGTAGCCAGCAGACGAAAGGACTGAGCGGCCTCAGCCCCTAAGAGGGGCTAGGTCGTTCAGGGCCATGGGCCCTCCAAGTTAATCGGACCAAGGGCAACCTCATTTCTGGACCATTATGTCGTAGAAAATTGTCAGTTCCAAAAGTGCCAACAATGGACCTCCGACTAGAAATAAGGATATAGGGTCAGGAGGGGAAATTAGAGCTCCGATGAACAGGGCAGCGAACCAAATCAGGCCCCTATTCTCAACTATGGAACTCCTGCTAATCGCCCCAGACCTCAAAAGCAGAATAGTCACAATTGGCACCTGGAAGACAATGATCGAAGAAAAGTAAAGACCAGTGACAAATCCCACCCATGACTGCAACTGCCACGTGTTTAGCAGACCAGAATCACTAGAGTCCTCAGCCAGATACTCCAGGAGGAACGGGATTAGAACATTGTGCGCATAAGCAAGCCCCAGTCCGCCCAGTGCCAACATCATTGCCAGTGCCCTCACGGCTCTCGAAGTACCAACACCCGGTGATACACGATTAGTCGAATCGGGGAGAGCGCTCCGACCGAACCAAGCAAGATCCAGGACCGCCGTTGCCACCATCATGCCGAAGGCGATCTGTGCAGCTATTCTCAGTTGCAGCAGAATAACCTCGAGGGGCTGCAAAATGATGACCTCGACTCCATCTGGGACGTACCCTTCGGATTCAAGGAGCCATTCGATGACCTCCCCTCCTATCGGATACCCTGCCACGAAACCAATTGTGAAAATTCCGAGGTATAGCTTCCTACGTCGGTCGATGTGTGAACTAATGCTTTGGAATATCGGACTGTCAAATGCCCCCAACAACCCCTCGCCCATGTCACAGGATAGGCATCACATTGGTGAATTCATCGATAGGGTGTCAAGACTTCCTTAGTATCACAGTCAGTAGGTCCTCATCCTTCAGCTGATGGTCTAAGCCAACCCTCTGCCAGTCGAATTTCGCACTTGGCCCCTTGACCCGTGCATAGCGGAATTTCCTCAGAAAATCTCGATGTAGTTTAGCACAGACGTCCCTGACCGTGGAAGTGTCCTTCACGATCAGCGGCTCGATCATATCCGCCTCTTGCCCTTGCGGCTTAAGGAAAATAGACATGAAGCCCAGATTGTCGAAGATGAAGTCCTTCATCTCCTCTATCCCCTCTCCGGTCTTGGCCGAGACATTGAGAACCGGCCATCCTTCTGGCAGGCCGTCATAGGCCCTCCGAAGGTCCTCCTCATTCGCAAGATCGATCTTGTTCACCACCACAACAGATCTACTGTAAATTCTATTTCCAGCCAGCGTATCCACAATATGGTCATCAGTGACATCCGTCCTCAGTGTAACAGTGGCGGAAACGATTCCGAAACCTCTGATGATTCCTTGAATCTCCTCATCACTCATGTTGGTCTGCTCCAGAGTGGAACGAACCTCTATGCCTCCTCTTCTTGTCCTAGAAACGAAGACTTGTGGAGGGCTCTGGTTCAATCTCATACCTGCCTTCCACAATTCATCATCTAGAATCTTGAAGTGAGACTTCTGGAATGGGTCGATAACGTAGAGGACCATGTCTGAGCCTCTGATTACATTCAGAATCTCCTTCCCCCTTCCCTTCCCTTCCGAAGCGCCCTTGATCAGACCCGGCAAATCCAGGATCTGTATCTTCGCACCTCTGTGGTCCATAACCCCTGGTATACATGTCAGAGTTGTGAATGCAAAGTTGCCAGCTTCGGACTCAACATCTGTAAGTTGTGAGATCAGGCTCGACTTGCCGACGCTAGGAAAGCCCACTAGTGCGACTGATGCATCTCCTGACTTCTTCACCTCGAAACCCTGGGTACCTCCACTAGATCTTGAATGGGCCGCCGCCTTTTCCTGCTTCTGCCTAAGTGCTGCAATCTTCGCTTTCAGCTTACCGATGTGGCCCTGTGTCGCTTTGTTGTATTTCGTCTTGGATATCTCTTCTTCCAGGGACTTGATTTGTTCGTCTATCGTTGCCATGGCCAATCGCCCCCTTGCTTCTACCTGGGATAGTGGCGTGGCCCCACATTCTTGAATTCGGTGGAAGGTTAGAACCTGAATCTATCAAGCGAGGGTATTTGGACAAAAGCGGGTCATGCAGCACATGGTCGACGTAATCCTCCATCTGGTCGACCGAGGACCATTGGACGAACTCGTGTCCATGAGCGTGGGTGAAATATCATCTGCGATGGAGTCAGCCAGTCTCAGGGGTTCCAGGCCGGAGGCCGATCCTCGATTCCACAGGGACTTCGATGTCGACCTAGAGGGGGAGGTCCTAGAGTTGATTGACGATTCGGAAGGGCTGGGCGAGGGGAGCAGTTTGGCCGAGGAGGAATCTGACTCGGCGATGGAGCTCTCCCTACTACTTGCCCGATGGTGCTCGACAGCACAATGGACATGCTGGGATGCTCGCCTTTTTCTTTATCTGGAACCGTTCATAGAATCCCCACTATATGGACAAGATGCTTTCCTGGAGCATAAGGTCTGGGAACAATTCTCGGAAGCCCTTTCAAGGACTGACAGATCTTCATACTCGGAGTCAGTGGTATTGGACTGGATGTCTAGGAGAGAGGATATGGGAGAGACTATGGAGCCCTCTGAGGACCCAATGATACTGCCTACCATGGAATCCCATCGGACACTGAGCGAATCCCTCTTCGACATCATGGAATCTCTCAGGAGGTCTGAGATGGAATTGATGGCTGGTCGGGAGTTTCTAGAGGCAGGCAGGTGGATGCTTGGTAGATCGACGCTTTCCGAGACTTGGGGGTCGCAGGGTTGAGCGATCTACCATTGGAACCGGCGCCGCCGGCAGAGCCTCCAGGACCAGGAGTGGTGGTCCTGGGTAGGTTCCAACCGGTCCACAAGGGGCATGCTCTGATGATTCAGGCCGCCGACAGCTGGCGTACTGAAAATGCAAGTGAAGAGGGACTGATCATCGCCATAGGGTCATCCAACCAACCGCCTTCTATCAGGAACCCGTGGTCTTCGGAAGAGAGGGCAGCCATGCTACACGCATGGTTGGATTCAGCTGGGATAGAGGCGACGATAGTCACAATACCAGACATAGAGGATCCTCCAAGATGGGTCTCGCATGCCGAGAAGTACCATGGCGGTGCAGGGTCTATCTTCACCACTGACGTCGGAACCGCAGAGCTCTACGAGTCTTCAGGATGGCCAGTGATAATGGGCGGGTTGGAGCATCGCGAGTCATATGAGGGTTGGAGGGTCAGGGCCACGGCCCAGATGCTGTCGACAGTCTACGACGAGGATGCCGTAAGATCAGTGATGGGGGCTACGGTTCCCGACGAGGTAGTTTCGTACATGTTAGCAGAGGGTTCACTGGCCAGGCTTGCATTCATGGGCGAGGGCGGGGAGCCCGTAGGATAACCTCTAACCTCGTCACTAGAAGTCATCGAACTCGTCGAACTCATCCTGACTCAGTTCCTCGTCGAACTCCTCAAACTCGTCATCGCTAATCTCGTCAGTGCTCTCTGCTTGATTCCCCGTTGAAACCTCTGCAACTGTTGATGGTTCCTCTGCGGCCTCATCTTCGAAATCCTCGAACTCATCCACATCGAACTCCTCGAACTCGTCGTCACTGATCTCTGGAGAGCTCTCGTCCGGGGCCTCAGCCACTACCGGGGCCTCAGCCACTACTGGGGCCTCAGCCACTACTGGGGCCTCAGCCACTACCGGGGCCTCAGCCACTACTGGCTCATCTTCCTCGAAATCGT
>NZLD01000052.1 GCA_002694095.1 Micrococcales bacterium
TGGACACCTGATCGGCTCGAAAAGCCGGTAGCCCGAGATCAGACATCGCCTCTCGACGCTCGGGCCGGGACAGATCCAGCAAGTGTCGTTGTGGCTTGCCGCGTTCGGGACCCTGGAGAACGAGATCCACCATTACAGGTTCACCATTACAGGTTCACCATCACAGCGCCGCCCCCGTGAAGCTGGCACCCAGGAAGACGGTGAAGATCGCCCAGGACGCGAACGCGTTGGGGATCAGGGAATCAAGGCGATCCATCATCCCGCCATGACCCGGCAGGAACGATCCCATGTCCTTGATACCGAGGTCGCGTTTGATGGCGCTCTCAGCAAAGTCACCACCGGTGGCGGTGATCGTCAGAATGAAGCCGGCGATGACCCCCTGCCACCAGGCAGCATCCAGCAGGAAGACGAAGGACAGAGCGCCGACGCTGCACTGCAAGATGACCGACCCGACAAGTCCCTCCCAGGACTTCTTGGGGCTGATCGATGCTGCGATCGGGTGCCGTCCGTAGAAGATGCCGGCGAAGTATCCGCCGATGTCGTTCGAAATGGTCAGCAGGATGAAGACGACGACTCGCCACGGACCATCGTCTGCCGCCAGCGTCAGCATCACAAATCCCGCCATGAACGGCAGGGAGGCGATCACGAAGACGGACGCAGTGATGTCGCGGACGTATCCGTCGACTCCGCGCCGGATTCGCCACAGCATCGCGAGCAGCAGCACGGCGCCGGTCGCGACCAACTGCCAGATCGGTCCGGCGAGATAGGCAACCGTCGGCAACAGCACGACCGCTCCATAGGCCGGAACCCGCGCAATCTTGATTCCCCGTGATGCGAAAGCCTGAATCATCTCCCGCATCGCGACGCCGAGCGCCACAATGACGACGACACCGAACAGCCACTTGTAGGTGAACAGGCTCGCGAGCACCACCACAACGAGCACGACGCCGGACGCCACCGCGGCCGGCAGGTTTCGGCCGGTGCGCGAGGCCTTCTTGCGCTCGCCGTCGGCCTCTCGCGGGTCCTGCTCGCGATCGCCGTCCCGACCGGACGAGTCGGTCACATCAGACCTCNAGTAGTTCGGCTTCTTTGTGCTTGAGAACTTCGTCGATGTGCTCNACGTGCTTGCTCGTCACGTCGTCGAGTTGCTTTTCNGCGCGACGGACATCGTCCTCGCCGGCATCGCCGTCCTTNTGGAGCTTGTCGAGNGCTTCCTTCGCATGACGCCGNANGTTGCGNACCGAAATACGGCTGTCCTCGGCTTTGGACCTGGCCATCTTGATGTATTCCTTGCGACGCTCNTCNGTGAGCTCGGGAAGAACNACGCGGATAATCGCCCCGTCNGTNTTCGGGTTCACTCCNAGATCACTGTCCCGAAGNGCCTTCTCNATCTCCGCCATCGCGCCCTTGTCGTAGGGNCTGATGACGATCATCCGNGCNTCCGGCACCTGGAAAGACGCGAGTTGATTCAACGGAGTNGCNGTNCCGTAGTAGTCCACGACGATCTTGTTGAACATGGTGGCGTTCGCGCGACCCGTCCTGATCGTCGCGAAGTCCTCGCGGGCCACCTCGATGGCTTTGTCCATCTTCTCNGTGGCCTCGAGCAGGATCATCTCGATCTCTTCACTCACGGGTGCTCCTCACGTTTCNGANGAGACTAACGTGCCGATCCGCTCCCCACGGCACGCTCGGGCGATGTTGCCTTCTTGGAGAAGGTTGAACACGACGATCGGCAGCGCGTTGTCCCGACACAGNCTGATGGCCGTTGCNTCGGCNACTTTGAGGTCGCGGGCGAGGACGTCGTCGTAGGTCAAGCGGTCGTAGCGCACGGCCTGAGGGTTGGACCGAGGATCGTCGTCGTAGACACCATCGACACCCTTCGCCATNAAGACGACCTCGGCACCGATCTCCAGCGCTCGCTGGGCGGCTGTGGTGTCGGTGGAGAAGTAGGGCTGCCCGAGTCCCGCTCCAAAAATGACCACCCGGGCTTTGTCGAGGTGCCGCATCGCCCGTCGAGGAACGTACGGCTCGGCNACCTGCCCCATGGCGATCGCCGTCTGCACGCGCGTTTCGATGCCTGCCTTCTCGCAGAAGTCCTGCAGGGCCAGACAGTTCATNACCGTGCCGAGCATGCCCATGTAGTCCGCGCGGGCCCGNTCCATNCCGCGCTCCGACAATTGCGCGCCTCGGAAGTAGTTGCCACCGCCAATAACGACCGCNACTTCNGTNCCCGNACGAACGACATCNGCGATTTGCCGTGCGATGGACGCCACCACNTCGGGATCGACGCCGAGCCCNCCACCGCCGGAAAAGGCTTCGCCACTGAGTTTGAGGAGAACCCGATCCCAGCCACCCTCGGGGGCGCCGGGCCACGTCTCGANGGTCCCGTCGAGGGAAGGCTGAACCGGCTCCCCTGCCGTGGACCGATCCATGAGNCTTCCCTTCCGCCGAGTTACGCCTGGCCTGGCTCGAACCTAGCGAATGCGCGGACCGTTGTTTCGTTTTCGGCCAGCACATCGGCCACAGTCTTCTTGTTTTCGACGACGCTGGCCTGCTCGAGAAGCACGTTGTCCTTGAAGAANGCGTTNACCCGACCCTCAACGATCTTGGGGATGGCCTGCTCGGGCTTGCCCTCTTCCTTGGCCGCNGTCTCNGCAATCCGACGCTCGTTCTCNACCGTCTCCGCAGGCACATCGTCNCGGTTCAGGAAGGACGGTCGCATTGCCGCGATCTGCATCGCNATTCCCTTTGCTGTTTCCTCGTCTCCGTCGTAGGCGACNAGGACGCCGACCTGCGGCGGAAGATCGGAGGCACGGCGGTGCAGGTACGTGGTGGCCGGAGCCTGCACTGTGGTGACGCGTCCAAGTTCGATNTTCTCCCCGATAACACCGGCCATGTCGGCCACCGTCGCCTCGACGGTGGCACCGGTGTCGAGGGTGATCGCCAGTAAGGCATCCCGNTCAGCCACCTGGGCGTCGAANGCTGCCTGCGCCAAAGTGCCTGCGAGCGCTTGGAATTCCTCACCCTTGGCCACGAAGTCNGTCTCGCACAGAACTTCCACCATGGTGTTGTCCACGGCAGCGACGACGCCGTTGGAGGCGGTGCGCTCGGCGCCTCTCTTGGCGGCCTTGGCCGCTCCGGAGATTCGCAGAGCCTCGACGGCCTTATCGAAATCGCCGTCGCTCTCCTCNAGNGCCTTNTTGCACTCCATCATTCCCGCGGAGGTCATCTCGCGGAGCCGCTTGACGTCAGCGGCGCTAATCGTTGCCATNTTCTTCCTTCGTGTATCGGTGGGTCGCGAAGTTCGGAGTCTCGATCCGCACGTCTCCAGGCTCGGGCTTCGCGGTGTAAGTCAGTGTGACGTCCTACGCCTGCTCGGCTGCGGCGTCGGGGGTTGCGGCTTCTGCGCTTGTTGCGTCAGCCGGCGCGCTGCCCGCAGCTGCCGCGTCGGCGGCGGCCGCTTCATCGGCAGCACCCTGGCCTGCGAGCAGTTCACGCTCCCACTCGGCTAGTGGCTCCTCGGTGGCCCCCTCGGCTGCCGCGGCACCGGAACGTGCCATCAGGCCTTCGGCCACTGCATCGGCCATGACGCGGGTCAAGAGTGCGACGGAGCGAATCGCGTCGTCATTGCCCGGAATCGGGAAGTCGACCTCGTCGGGATCGCAGTTGGTATCGAGAACAGCGATGACCGGGATTCCGAGTTTGCGAGCTTCGCCGACGGCGATGTGCTCCTTCTTGGTGTCGACGACCCAGATCGCGCTGGGAATCTTGGCCATGTCGCGAATACCGCCGAGTGTCCGCTCGAGCTTGTCCTTCTCACGACGCATCATGAGGAGTTCTTTCTTAGTCATCCCGGATCCGGCGACATCGTCGAAGTTGATCTCTTCCAACTCCTTCAAGCGCTGCAGGCGCTTGTGAACGGTGTTGAAGTTGGTGAGCATGCCGCCGAGCCACCGCTGGTTGACATACGGCATACCCACACGATTCGCCTGCTCAGCGATCGCTTCCTGTCCCTGCTTCTTAGTGCCGACAAACATGATGGATCCACCGTGCGCGACGGTTTCCTTCACGTACTCGTAGGCACGATCGATGTACGACAGCGACTGCTGAAGATCGATGATGTAGATGCCGTTGCGCTCGGTAAAGATGAAGCGCTTCATCTTGGGGTTCCAGCGCCGGGTTTGGTGCCCGAAGTGGACACCGCTTTCCAGTAGCTGGCGCATCGTGACGACGGCCATGGTCGTTCTCCTTCTTCGGGCGCGCGCGCCCGTCGGCGGTGGCATGCCACCGCGTGCGGTTGTCGGTCCACCCGGCGGGCGAACCCCTGGCGATCTCCGTCCACTCGCCCGCCGAAGCGGGACCGTCGAGCCGACGGGCTGCGCGGGGCGCAGCGGTAGATCGCGCGAAATATGTCTCCCCGAAGGAAGCCGCCTTAGTCTAGGGGGCCGGGGTTGCACCCCGATGCCCAGGGCACGGCTTCACTATCCCCAGCCTGCGCGGTTGATCTGGCTTCGCGCAGCCCGCCCAGGCAGCGTTCTGGTGTGACGACACCGCTACTGGCACTCTTGACGTCCACCTTCCTGGCATTTGGCTCACCGGCCTCGGGCTGGTCTCCTCCCCTGACCACCGGCTGGGAGCAGGTGCTGCGGACTTTCGAACGCCCGGATGACCGTTTCGCCGCCGGCCATCGGGGCATCGACTTCGCGGCACCCCCGGGGGCCGAGGTGCGAGCGATCGGGCCCGGTCGTGTGGCGTTCGTCGGCGATGTGGCCCGCACGCCCACGGTCAGCATCGAGCATGACGATCCGCCGTGGACATCGACGTATCAACCGGTCGAGGCCCTGGTGGTCGAAGGCGACCGGGTGGAGATGGGGACCCTCATCGGCCATCTCGCGGCACACGGCTTCCACTGCTCCCGCAGAGGCCTTCACCTCGGACTTCGACGGCCCGCGTGGGATGCCCGCGATGCCACGACCGATCCGTACGTGGATCCATGGGCGTGGATCGAGCGACGCCCGGTTCTCAAACCTCTAGTTCCCTGACCGAGGGTGCGCCTGCTCGAACGTGCTGCGCAATCGCTCGACCGAGACGTGGGTGTACCTCTGCGTGGTGGCCAGATTTGCGTGACCGAGCAACTCTTGGACCGACCGCAGATCAGCACCACCTTCGAGCACGTGGGTGGCAGCGCTGTGGCGCATCGCGTGGGGAGAGACCGTCGGAACACCTGCCCCATCGCTGGTCCTTCTCACGATGGTGCGCACCACGCGCGGATCGATGCGTAGACCTCGATCACCGACGAACAATGCCGGCGTGGATTCCTTCGCGAGTTGATGCCGTGCGTCGCTCCACGACTCCAATGCCCGTGCGGCGGGCAATCCGATCGGAACGATGCGTTCCTTGTCTCCTTTGCCGAGGACCCGCAGGGTGCGGTTTCCGTCGTCAACATCATCGGTGTCAAGACCGCACAACTCCGAGACGCGGATTGCCGCACCGTAGAGAACTTCGAGCATCGCGTGATCCCGGATGGCACTCGGGGATCCGTCATGCCGGGCAGCGAATTCCAGGACCTGGCGCGCCTGACTCTGATCGAGAACCGTGGGCATCCGCACACCCACTCGCGGGCTCACGAGTCGATGTCCCGGGTCGTTCTCACACATGTCCTGCGCACTGCACCACGCCGTGAATGCGCGAGCCGAGGCGGCCCGGCGCGCAATCGTGGAACGAGACAAGCCGTCTTGCGTGGCGTCGGCCAACCAGGCGCGCAGCGTCGGTAGAGCGAGCCGCGCGGGTGACTCGATGTCTCGGTCCACGCAGAAACCAACAAGATCGTTCACATCGGCCAGGTACGCCCGGACCGTATGCGCGCTGCGATTTCTCTCGTCACGCAAGTGCTCGGCGAAGCCGTCGACGGCCTGCTGCCACGCAAGCGACGTCGGATTGGCCATGCAGACATGGTGGCAACCCAGGAGACGAACGTGCGTCAGGCTCGCCCATGGGCACCGTTGCTGGGTGCGTAAACCCACCGATCCCGTCCTCGTTGCTGCACCAAGCCCATCTCTTCGGCCTGCGCCAGGCACGTTCGCGCCTGAGAAGCGGAAACACCGCTGCGCACCGCGATGTCGTC
>NZLD01000053.1 GCA_002694095.1 Micrococcales bacterium
ATCCCGCACCGGGAGTTATCGCTCGAGCAGGCACTGGAGTTCTGCCGAGAAGACGAATGCGTGGAAGTGACTCCGTCGGCGGTGAGAATGCGGAAGGTCCTGCTGGACGTTACCGAGCGAGTGAAGGCCGGGCGCAAACGAAAGNAGTGACGATCAACCGAGATGCTNGGTGAAGAAGTTGACTTCGGTCCACAGGAGATTCTCGGCNACAACCTCTTGCGGCGTCATGTGGGTGACACCACTCAGGGGGAGGACGTTGTGTGGCCGCCCNGCTTCNAGCAGCGCACGAGAGAGTTGCAGTGTGTGGGCGGCGAGCACGTTGTCGTCCGCGAGGCCATGAATGAGCAGCAAGGGACGAGTGAGGGCCGCGGCGCGAGACAGGAGNGAGGTCCGCTCGTACGGGGAGTCGTTAGTTGAGGGGTTCCCCAAGTATCGCTCGGTGTATGCCGTGTCGTAGAGCCGCCAATCAGTCACCGGAGCTCCGGCGACCGCTGCATGGAAGACCTCGGGACGATCGAGCACCGCGAGCGCGGCGAGGTAGCCGCCGAAGGACCAACCCCGAATACCAACGCGAGAAANGTCGAGTGCNTCGTGGGAATTCGCGATGGCGAGTAGAGCGTCNACTTGATCCTCGAGCACCGGGCCGGCGAGGTCGTGGTGCACCNCGTACTCCCAGTCGGGGCCGCGCCCGGGAGTCCCTCGGCCATCGATAACGACCACGGCAAACCCTTGGTCGGCGAGCCACTGCTCGGTNAGATAGGCNCCGCCGGCGGCGATNACACGTTGGGCGTGCGGCCCCCCATAGGGGCTGCAGATGATGGGCCAACGCGCGCCNGGCTCGTGCTGNTGCGGGAGAAGAACCGCGGCNCTGAGNTCTCGGNCNCCGACGCGAAGAAGGTGCGGCCTTGCGGTGACAANCGGCTGCTCGGCGTGCGAGGCAATGGTGACAANGCCGCGGGAGTCNATGATCCGCATNGTGGACGAGGTCAACGATGTATTCGTGGAAGCAACGACGCTGACGTCGCCCTCGACGACCCCGGCGGACCAGTGCTCGGGGTCGGAGATGACGTCGACGTCACCGGAGAATCCAAGTCTCGCGAGCACNCGGGTCTCCGGNGCCACGGCCGCTACGACGGCGATGTGATCGACTCCAACGTCGAGAATCGCTTCCACATTCCAACCCTCCGGAGAGAAGGGCTCTCCGTCCCTGCAGGCGCGGAAGTGCCCCTGTCGATCCAGAACCTCGATCAGTGAACCCGCTCGATCCAAGGTCGGGGATCCAGGGATCACCGTGATCCACGGATCCTGCTCGTTCTCNGTNCGTGTCANCCAAGCGTCGTCCACCAACGCGAGAACNTGTTGGCGCTGCTGCGTGCGGTCGAGAACAGAGATGACGGGAGAGTGTTCGGGACCNACGTGGACGCTCGCGAGGTAGCAGTACGTGTNGGTATCCCACGACGCNTCTTGGATGGTTCCGTCCANNGNAACGAGGTGGAGAGAGATGCTCGCGTTGGGTGTCCCCGCCGACGGGTACCGGTGCNGCACAGGTTCGCGCTCNGGTTGGGCGGGGTCGAAGATCCATNGAGTCTCNACNTCGGATTCNTCGACGCGCTCAACGATNAGTCGCNTTGAATCAGGCATCCACCACATCCCGCGGTGNCGTTCGAGTTCCTCAGCGGCGATGAAGTCNGCCAACCCCCAGGTGATGGGCTCGTCTTCCACCGGNGTCAGCGGNGAGGCNTGGTCGCTGGTGANGTTCGCGCACCAGACGCGGCGATCNTGAACGAAGGCCACGTGNGNGCCGTCCGGGCTGATCTGCGGATCGACGACGGGTCCTGGGTGAGCGACGGTGNNAANAGATTCCTCGTCCACATTCACCACGTAGGGAGTGCCGTCNACTGCGAATGCGGCGGTAGATCCGGTGCGGTCGAGNGAGTACGTGGTGATTCCNGCGGTNACNTCCCGNAGNCGNTCGCGTCGNGCGCGTTCAGCGGCCGGCANTTCACCGTCGGTTCCCNGTGATGCACCGTCGACGAGCAGTCGTTCCTGCCACCCGTCGCCCTGNTCGGCCACCCNCAGGTCGCCGNTTGCTGTGCGCCCATCNCGGCTTCGGATGAAGAACACGCGCGCCTGTCCATTCGGACGCCGGGCGATCCGAACGCTTCGCGGGGCACCGAGCCGAAATCCGCGGGTTATGGCCCGTTGTCGCGGAAAACTCNTGACGGTGTCNTCGGACAGCGCNTTGGCGCGCGCCCCNNTGTCCGGTNCGGTCATCGCCCTATCGTGCCCGAGGCGACGGGAGAGTGNNGAGNCACGTCCGCGCAAGTAGCCTGACGGTATGACGANGCCNGACCGCCGACTTCTTCTCGTCCATGCGCATCCCGATGACGAGACGATCGGAACGGGAGCGGTCATGGCCAAGTACGTGACCGAGGGTGTGCAGGTAACGCTGGTGACGTGCACGCTCGGNGAAGAAGGTGAAGTGCTCGTCNCCGANCTGCAGCACCTCGCGGCTGACCANGAAGACANNCTCGGTGAGCATCGCATNGGTGAGTTAGCAGACGCGATGGCGATNCTCGGNGTGAGNGATCATCGNTTCCTCGGNGNAGCAGGCANGTACCGNGACTCGGGNATGATGGGNGTGCCGAGTAACGATCGCGATGACTGCTTTTGGCGGGCAGATCTTCTCGCCGCTGCGTGCGATCTGGTGCAGGTGATTCGCGAGNTACGGCCGCAGGTTGTCGTGACGTACGACGATTTCGGAGGCTACGGGCACCCCGATCACATCCAGGCTCACCGCGTGACGCANTACGCCGTGGCNTTGGCGGAGTCGCCGTCGTTCCGGNCNGATNTCGGGCCNGCGTGGGGCGTGTCGAAGGTCTACTGGACGGCGTTCCCGCGCAGCGTCATCAGAGAAGGAATCATGACGNTNCGTGAGGTCGATTCCGACAACGANTTCGCCGCAATGGATCCCGATGACCTGCCGTTCGCCTGCGATGACGAACTGATCACGACCGCCGTCGATGCGACCGAATTCCTCGATACGAAAATGACGGCGTTGGCGGCCCACAAGACCCAGGTGACGGTCGACGGCGGCTTCTTCGCGCTGTCCAACAACCTCGGGTCCCAGGCGATGGGTACGGAGTACTTTCGCCTCGTGCGAGGTACGCCGGTGCTGGACACTCGCGGAGGTCGAGAGACGGACCTTTTCGCCGGGATTGGCGAGTGACAGTTGTCCGCAAGGCCGTACCGCTGCTAGGTGGGCTCGGAGTCGGTCTGCTGATTGGTCTGCTCGGCGCGTTCGTTCAGGCGCATCGATCCATTCTGATCTTCTCCGACCGGTACCTCGTCATTCCGTGGGGCGTACTCATCGTTCTCGGGGTCTTCATCGCGTCCATTCGGGGCGTCGCGTTGGCGTCGTCCTCTCGTGCGGCGGCCTGGCTCGTTCTGGCCGGCTGGATCATCGTGACGATCTTTCTCGCTAGCGAAACAGCCGGCGGGGATATCGCGGTGAGCAGCGGTGCCCGGCAGTGGGCGTACCTGCTTGGTGGTGCGATCCTCGGGTCAGCCGCGGCTACGCTGCCGAGTCGACCACTTCGTCCCTCGTAGTCAGTGAGCCTGAAAGCGCCAGGTTGAGCGGCGCCACGTGCGGAACACCCAAACGTCGTGACGACCGGGGCGGTTTTGAATGTGGGGGCTTTTGTGCTTACCATCACCCTGGTCCTCGGTCGCTACGTCCGGCTCGCCGGACCGGTTAGCGGCTGGTGGCTGAGGGGAGATGAGGGGTCCGTGTCGGAGTCGCATCGCCGTCAGTGGCGCCCGTCCAAGAGGCAATGGCTAGTTTTGCGTATATCGGTGCTGATCGTCGGTGCTGGAGCAGCGGCTTTTGCAATCCTGAGTGCCGTCAGTTCTCCTTCGGTCCCTGCAAAAACCTACGTCGACGGGGTAGACGTCGGAGGTCTTTCTCGTGACGAGGCGATAACTGTTGTGCGCGATCGCATCGCGAAGCCTGCCGCCAGGCCGTTGGAATTTGAGGAGGACGGGCAGCAAATCGTCGTCAAGCCTCGGCAGGCTGGAGTGTGGGTAAATGCCGAAAAGACGGTTGATTCCCTGTTGGCGGGTCGCTTCCAGTGGATAGTGGATCTTCTTGGAACCGACAGAACGAATGTCGAACCCGTTGTCATCGTCGATGAAGAGAAAATGNTNCGTCAGATTGCNGTTTTTGAGCGATTGCTGACGACCACCCCAGTGGAATCTTCGCTATCGGTGAATGNGNAATCAGTCGACTATTCCCCCGGTCGTCAAGGCAAGACGGTCGATGTTGAGGAGTTNANGAATTCAATCANGTCCNNAGTTACCGAGCCGCGAGCGAAAGTCGATGTGCCGGTCATTNTCGAAGAGCCGACTGTNAGTGTNGCCAGTGCCGAGGCTGCCAATGCCTTNGCGCTCTCGGCNGTATCAGGGCCGGTGAAGGTAGCGGCGGGTTCNGCCGTTGCAACTATCCCGGCAGCNGTGATTGGAGACGCCCTTAGNTTNGGTGTTGTCAATGGTGAGTATGTGCCTTCCCTGGACGCGACTGTGCTGTACGAAGCCGTTTCTGAAGATTTGCAGGGTTCTGAGAAGCCCAGAAATGCCAGATTCGAGGTGAGAAAAGACGGATCTATTCAAATCGTGCCGAGTAGGGCGGGCGGGGGAGTTAACGAAGCTGCCCTAGCGCAAGCTGTGATGAGTGTTCTATCGCAAGAAGTGACGGAAGGGCGGAAGAGGGAGGTGGTGGTAACTGAAGGCCAGGTCCCCGCAGATTTCACCACAGCTGATGCGGAAGCCCTCGGCATCAAGGAGCAGCTCTCAAGTTTCACTCAAAAGTTTCTTTATGCGCCCTATCGGGTAACCAACATCGGGCAGGCAGCCGAATATGTGGATGGAACAGTCTTGATGCCCGGAGAGGTGTTTTCTATGAACGACACCATTCGTGAACGCACAAAGAAGAATGGGTATACCCATGGAGCCATCATTGGACCAGGGGGAATCTTCGTTGAGGCCTTGGGTGGGGGTGTCTCAGCGGCGACAACCGCGGTGTGGACAGGTGCTTTCTTTGCAGGAATGGAGAGAGTCTTCACGCGGGCCCATAGCGTCTACATTCCACGCTACATACAAGGCCTTGAGGCAACGGTGGCCTGGGGTAACTTTGACATGCAGTTCCGAAATGATTCCCCCTATCCCGTTTACATATCGACCGAAATGACCGATACGTCGATGACCGTCGAATTCTGGGGAACGCGCACCTACGACCGAATAAAGGCACAATTCGGACCTCGAACCAAGGTGAAGAAAGCCAAGACCGTTTACAGGAATAGCAATTTCTGCAATCCGCAACCAGGAAGTCCAGGCTTTCATATCAACGTGGACCGGGTCTTTTACCAAGGTGACGAAGAGGTCAAGCGAGAGACAATCAAGACCATCTACAAGGCATCCCCGAAGGTCATCTGCGGAAAGAAGCCGAAGAAGGACAAAGACAAGGACGAGACCGACGAAGAGAACCCGAATGAGTCACCGGCGGGAAATGCACCGACAGGGGACACGCCGGAGGGGAGCGATGATGCTCCCCCACCGACTGACGACGGAACGTTCGAGAACGTTCCAGCCGAGGAAATCGACGTCGGCTGACGCGAACTAGGCATCGCTGCGATCAATAACCTGCCCGTCGGCTGTGTCGGTCACGGTGAACCCGCGGGCGGCGAGTTGGTCTCGGAGGCGATCGCTGGTGGCAAAATCGCGTTGCGCTCGTGCCTCCTGGCGTTCAGCGGCTAACGCGAGAATGTCGTCGGGTAGGGGGTCTGCTTCCGTGGCCTGCCCCACTCGGCGGACGAGATCCAATCCGAGGAGTCGATCCGCCCAGGCGAAGAATTCAAAGCGCGCTCCGTCGGTGAGATCGCTGTCCCGCTCCACGGCTCGCAAGACCTGAAGCGCGCGCGGTGTGTCGAGATCGTCTTCGGCAGCCGACAGAAACCCCTGCTGAAGCTCATCGGGGATGGGTTCAGACGGTGAGGTCGCCCACGCAGCCACGTTCTTTCGCCAACGATCCAGAGTTGTTTGGGCACCCTCAATGACCGCCCAGGTCAGATTCATTTGCTGTCGGTAGCGGTGCTGGAGGAAAGCCAGACGCAGCGCGAGGGGGTCCATGCCGCGATCGGCGACGTGGTCCACGAGCACGACATTGCCGGCCGACTTGCTCATCTTGCGTCCGTCGAAAAGCAGATGTTCGGCGTGCACCCAGTGGCGAACGACGTCGGTTCCCGTCACCGAATTGCTCTGCGCCCGTTCGTCCTCGTGGTGGGGGAAACGCAGATCGATACCGCCCGTATGCACGTCGATTGACGTGCCGAGCAGCTTGATGCTCATGGCACTGCATTCGGTATGCCAGCCGGGAAAACCGACTCCCCAGGGTGTGTCCCACACCAACTGCGTTCGAGTTTCCGGTGCCTTCTTCCACAAGGCCCAGTCGGCGTGGAAGCGCTTGGTGGAATCGATGTCGGCGTCGAATTTGTGTCCTGGCCGCAGTTCATCGAGACGATTTCCGCTGAGAGCGCCGTAGTCAGCGACGGAGCGGGCGTCGAAGAAGACCGAACCGTCGCCACCGANGTACGCGTGTCCGCGATCGACGAGTGNTNCGATCAAGGTGATCATGTCGTCGATCGATTCGCTCGCGCGNGGGTAATGNTCGGCCGGGTGNATGTTNAGGGCGGCAAGGTCCCGATGAAAGGCGTCTTCGTAGTGGCGGGCAACCGCNAGNGCTCCTCGGCCCTCNTGCTCNGCCTGACGCANAATTCGGTCCTCGCCATCCCCTTGGCCCTCGTCGACACCTCCGAGGCCGGTGTCGTCGGCCATATGTCCCACGTCTGTGATGTTTTGGACCACCGTCGTTTGCCAGCCGTGCAGTCGCGCGAGCCGGGCGATGAGGTCCGTCAGCAGGAACGTCCGCATGTTGCCCACGTGGGCGTCGCGGTACACCGTGGGGCCGCACGCATACAGGGTGAGGTGACGCTCGCGCTGNGGGGTGATCGTTTCGACCGTCCGCGTNCGCGTGTCGTAGAGCCTCACGGACNTCACCCTAGGTGGCTNGGCGCCCCTCGGCAGAGCATGGCAGGCTCACTAAGGAGCGGCCTGTTGGGAGATTGATGGAATCGGCGAAACGTCCGTCGGNCCGTGAGCGGCGATCCTCCTCNGAGGTGTGTAGCGTTGNNCNCGGTGTCGGGGAGTTCCGGGCACCAACGTTTCGAACCGGAGGCCTCAGGTGACCTACGTCATCGCATTCCCGTGTGTGGATGTNAANGACAAGTCGTGTATCGAAGAATGTCCCGTCGATTGCATTTATGAGGGCGATCGGATGCTCTACATCCAGCCGGATGAGTGCGTGGACTGTGGNGCGTGCGAACCCGTATGCCCAGTCGAGGCCATCTTCTACGAAGACGATGTNCCNGANGAGTGGTCGGACTACACGGCNGCCAACGCAGAATTCTTCTCNGACCTGGGCTCCCCGGGTGGGGCGGCCANGCTCGGTGGACAGTCGTTCGACGCTCCNTNGCTCGCGAATGTCCCGCCCAAAGAAGACGCCTGATNTGGCGGTGACCGGATGACGNTCCGGTTACCNGCTTTCCCCTGGGACACGCTCGCTCCGATTGCGGAGCGCGCTCGGGAGCACNCCGACGGCGTTGTTGACCTGTCGGTGGGCACCCCCGTCGACCCCACACCGGACGTNGTCCAGCGCGCATTGTGTGANGCGTCGGATTCTCCGGGCTACCCCACGACGGCTGGGCTGCCGGAGTTGCGAGACGCCTGCACGCAATGGCTGGCGCGCCGTACCGGNGCCNCNGATGTGGGTTTTCTCCCCACGATCGGATCGAAAGAGATAGTNGCGTGGCTGCCNACCGGCTTGAACATCGGCCTNTCCGACACCGTCGTCATNCCTGAGGTGGCGTACCCGACGTACGCCGTCGGCGCCACGGTTGCCGGCGCGCGCGTNGNGGCCACCGATGACGTCGAAAGTGTCGATGACGCATCGATGGTGTGGTTGAACAGCCCCGGNAACCCGACCGGCGCGGTGCTCTCGNTNGAGCGACTTTCACAGATCGTNNCGTGGGCNCGGGAGCGAGACNTCGTCGTGGTGAGTGANGAGTGCTATCTCGAACTGGGGTGGGAGCAAGAGCCGGTCTCCGTGCTCGATCCACGCGTCAATGGNGGCGACCTCTCCCATGTGCTGGCCGTGCATTCGCTGTCCAAGCGNTCGTCGATGGCGGGTTACCGNTTCGGATTCGTNGCTGGAGACCNCCNCATCATCGANGACCTGCTGTCGGTTCGCAAACACCTNGGGATGATGGTTCCGGGGCCGATTCAGCGANCTGCNATTGCCGCNTACANCGATGACGAACATGTGCACGTGCAGCGAGATCGCTACCGGACACGACGAGACCATCTGCGTCAAGCGTTGGAATTTGCGGGCTTTTCGATCGACCACAGTGTTGCGGGCTTGTACTTATGGGCGACGTCGGGTCGCGACTCGTGGGAGACCACACGCTGGTTCGCCGAACGGGGGATCTTGGTCACTCCCGGTGAGTTCTACGGTGACAACGACCATGTTCGAATCGCTCTCACTGCGACCGATGAGCGNGTGAATGCCGCGGTGTCACGACTCGTCGGTTGATGGGTTGCCGTCGTGAGGCGGATCACAGAAGTGTCTATGCCACCCCGCTGTGAGCCCGTGGTGCGCGTGGGTAGCCTGTCCGCAGGAGGTTTGCGTGTCTGATTACTCGGTTCAGCACCCCAACGGAGAGGTGCCGCTTCCGGTCGTACCGTCGACAGTCGGGGAATCCGGCCTCGACATCTCGGCTCTCCTGCGCGAAACCGATCACGTCACCTTGGATCACGGCTTCGTCAATACGGCGTCCTGCTCGTCATCCATCACCTTCATCGACGGAGAAGCCGGCATCCTTCGCTACCGGGGTTACCCGATCGAACAGCTCGCCGAGGAGTCGAACTTCCTGGAGACGTCGTACCTACTGATCTACGGCGAACTACCGACAGCGGTCCAGTTATCGGAGTTCTCCGACTCCATAACCAAGCACACGATGCTGCATGAGGACCTTCGGCGATTCTTCGACGGATTCCCCCGCGACGCGCATCCCATGGCCGTGTTGTCGTCCGCGGTATCGGCGCTGTCTACCTTCTATCAGGATTCACTGGATCCGTTCGATGCCGAGCAGGTCCACATCTCAACCATTCGCTTGATGGCGAAAGTGCCGACCATCGCTGCATACGCCTACAAGAAATCCGTAGGTCAACCGTTCTTGTATCCGGACAACTCTTACAGTTTCGAGGACAATTTCTTGCGCATGACGTTCGGTGTGCCGGCGGAACAATACGAAGCGAACCCCATCATTTCGCGCGCACTCGATCAATTGCTCATTTTGCATGCTGACCACGAGCAGAACTGCTCGACGTCAACGGTGCGGCTCGTCGGGTCATCGCACGCCAATCTCTTCGCATCCGTCTCGGCTGGCGTGAATGCTCTCTTCGGTCCACTGCACGGAGGAGCCAACCAGGCTGTGCTGGAGATGCTCGAGAACATTCACGCCTCCGGCGGAGGTGTCAATCGCTTCATCCGCGCCGTGAAGGATCGGGAAGCCGGAATCAAGTTGATGGGCTTCGGTCACCGCGTCTACAAGAACTACGACCCACGCGCGGCCGTGGTGAAGAAGACGGCATACGAGGTTTTCGAGCAGATGAACGTGGACGATCCGCTTCTCGACATCGCACTCCGGCTCGAAGAGGTCGCGCTTGCGGACGAGTTCTTCATCGAGCGGAAGCTCTACCCGAATGTCGACTTCTATACGGGATTGATCTACAAGGCGATGGGCTTCCCGACCCGCATGTTCACCGTCTTGTTCGCGCTTGGCCGACTTCCTGGATGGATCGCGCAGTGGCGCGAGATGATCGAAGACCCGACGACCAAGATCGGCCGGCCTCGACAGGTGTATGTGGGAGAGATCCTGCGCGACTACGCCCCGATTTCCTCGCGTTAATCGACTGAATCAATCCGCCGGCTTCACGACACAGCAGACCCGACACGCACTAGTCGTTGGCGTGCAGATCGGCATTGAGTCCGCCCCAACTCCCCGAGCGCTGAACTACCTCCAGGGCCCCGGACTGCGAATTGCGTCGGAACAGAACATTCGAGTGACCGGACAACTCGCGCGCCTTGGCGACCGTCCCGTCGGGTAGCAAGACTTTCGAGCCCGCGGTGATGTAGCAACCCGCCTCGACGACGCAATCGTCTCCTAGAGAGATCCCTACGCCGGCGTTGGCGCCGACCAGGCACCCGCGACCGATGCTGATCACCTCGGTGCCACCACCGGAGAGGGTTCCCATGATCGATGCACCCCCGCCGATGTCGGATCCGTCGCCGACGACCACCCCGGCGCTGATGCGGCCCTCCACCATGGACGTGCCGAGTGTTCCCGCGTTGAAGTTGATGAACCCCTCGTGCATGACGACGGTCCCGTCCGCAACGTGGGCTCCGAGTCGCACGCGGTCTGCATCGGCGATCCGCACGCCGCTGGGGATCACGTAATCGACCATGCGCGGGAACCTGTCCACGCCGAAGACGGTGACGTGCACGCCCTTCGAGCGCGCGCGCAGGTGCACGTCGTTGACTCGCGTGGGTTCGACGGGGCCGAGGTTGGTCCAGGCATTCAAGGGCAGCGTGCCGAAAATTCCCTCGAGGTTGATGGTGCGGGGGCCAACGAGGCGATGGGACAGTAGATGGAGTCGAAGGTAGGCGTCCGCCGCGTCGACGGGAGGCGCTGCCAGATCGTCGACGATGGTGCGCACCGCCACGGTTCGCACCCCGCGAAGTTCGTCGCTGCGTGTTCCTGCGTCTAACGACGCGACGTCCATGGGCTCTGCACCGAGGCTGGGTCGCGGAAACCAGACGTCCAGGATGGTGTCCCCGTCGACGGTCGCCAAACCCAAGCCCGATGCGGGACCGGAAACCGGGATGAGTTCCTCGACGACAGATGAATTGCCCACCGGGCTACCGTATCCACGTGCCGTTGGACCTTTCCGCAGACGTCGTTGAGATCGCCACTGCCCTGGTGGATATTCCCAGTGAGTCTCACCACGAGCAGGAGATCGCCGATTTGGTCGAAGCTGCCTTGGGGGGGTGCGGCCACCTATCGGTCCATCGCTCGGGAAACGCGATCATCGCTAAGACGCGGGGCCTTGCACCGCGCGTCATCATCGCGGGACACCTCGATACCGTCCCGGCGGCGGGCAACGTGCCGCACCGGCTCGACGGTGGACGGCTGTATGGACTCGGCGCGTGTGACATGAAGAGNGGAGTGGCCGTTGCGTTGAAACTCGCTTANGAGATGCGNACGCCNGCGGTCGGTGTTCGCTTCATCTTCTATGACTGTGAGGAAGTGGCGGCCGTTCACAATGGCTTGGCCCGCCTCGTCGCGGAGGAGCCATCGGTTGTTGAAGNCGACNTCGCCATCGTCATGGAGCCNAGCAACNGCATCGTGGAAGGCGGNTGTCAGGGGACGATCCGGGNGGANGTNCGAGTTCCAGGGGANCGCGCCCACAGCGCGCGCTCGTGGCANGGNAGCAATGCGGTGCACAGTGCCNGCGAGATTCTCGACCGCTTGAACGGCTATGTGCCGCGAGAACCCACGGTGGACGGCCTTCGATACCGGGAAGGATTGAACGCCGTCGGAATTCGCGGAGGTGTCGCGGGCAACGTCATTCCCGACGAGTGCATCGTCACCGTCAACTACCGCTTCGCCCCCGACCTGTCCGTTGCCGCTGCGATCGACCACCTTCGCGAGGTGTTTGACGGGTTNGAACTCACGGTGGTCGACGAAGCACCGGGTGCGCGTCCAGGGCTGGACCGGACGATCGTTGCGTCGTTCGTNGATGCGATGGGCGGGACAGTCGAACCGAAATATGGGTGGACGGATGTGGCGCGGTTCTCTGCGTTGGGGACGCCCGCGGTGAACTTCGGTCCGGGTGATCCGACGATCGCGCACTCGGTCGATGAGCATGTGGACGTCAGCGAGATCCATCAGGTCTACGCCAAGGTGAGTGCCTGGCTCGACACGGCCGAGAACTTCTAGGTGCGCGCCGTGCCCCGATCGGTATGCGTCTTCTGCTCTTCNAGTGAGCTCATTGCGCCTCGGTATCTGACGTTGGCCGACGATGTCGGTGCGGCTCTNGGGTCACGAGGCTGGACGTGCGTCTCAGGTGGCGGGTCTGTGTCCATGATGGGCCGNCTNGCTCGCGCAACGCGTGCAGCAGGCGGTNACACAGTCGGGGTGATTCCGGAGGCGCTNCGGGGNCGAGAAGTGGCNGATCTCGANGCCGACGAACTCGTCGTGACGCAGAACATGCGNGANCGCAAAGGCATCATGGANGAGCGCTCGGACGCCTTCCTGGCCTTGCCTGGGGGAATCGGCACCTTGGANGAANTCATGGAGGTGTGGACAGCAGGAGCCTTGGCCATGCACGACAAGCCGGTCGTCGCTTTGGATCCGTGGGGCGACTTNGCNNTGCTTCGAGCGCAGGTGGACGCGTGGATTGATGGGGGTTTCGTGNGCCGGGACAGTCTGACCCGCGTGNGGTGGGTCGCCACCGTCGACCACGCGATTGAGGCCCTGACGGCACCGGTGTTGCCGTCCNCNGATTCCGTGATGGAATGACGNCGTGGGNGTNGTCTTNTTCCTGATCGGTGCCGCTGTTGTGGCGGCCATCGCATGGTTTGTCGTCGGCAAATTCGAGGTGTGGCTTCCNGATGCTGGGAGCGATCTGAAGCCGGATACCCGAGATGACNACCCGGCCTTCGACGTCGTCCTTCGAGGCTANCGAATGGACGAGGTCGACAGCACGATCGCGCAGCTGCAAGCAGAGATCGAGTCCTTGCGCACGAACGATCNCCAACGATGACCGCTCATCTCTCCCTCGACGTCATCGTGAACGCTCCGGTGGAATCGGTTTTCGATGCGTTCACGCAGTGGTCTCGACAAGACGAATGGATGATGGGAACGCGGGTCGAGGTGCGCCACGGAGATGGCCGCAGCCGGTATTCCGAGATTGCCGGGTGGACGGGAATCGGTCCGATTGGCTTTTGGGACACGATGACGATCACGCGGTGGGAGCCGCCTTATCGGGTGGACGTTGTGCACACGGGAGCACTGGTGCGAGGGACCGGAACGATGGAAGTGCTCGCCCTTCCCGATGGCCGNAGTCGTTTCGTNTGGAGCGAAGGGCTNGTTCCACCNCTCGGCGCTCTCGGTCGAGTGGGGTGGCCNGTNGTGAAGCCGGCGTTCGCCGCCGGTGTCCGCAAGTCCCTNCGGGTATTTGCTGCCNTGGTGGAGTCNGGCACCCTGCCGCGCTGACATCTCGGCGNCCGGGGATAATAGANNCNTCNGGNTGGCGTGGGTGCGCGAGCCGTGATTTCCCNGGGCGCTTCCCAGGCGTTTCGAGGTGACNNACGGAAGGGGACAGATATGGCCGCGATGAAGCCNCGAACGGGCGATGGCCCGCTCGAGGTGACCAAGGAGGGTCGGGGTTATGTCATGCGGGTACCCCTCGAAGGTGGCGGTCGCCTCGTCGTCGAACTNAATGCTGAAGAGGTCAAGAACCTCGGCGAAGCGCTCACGGGCGCACTTCCGTCCTAGTCCACACCCGCAGGTTCACCGACCTGTNGTGCCATTACGGCGGGTGACGTCCCGCTNTCGCAGAAGGATTTCTAGTCTCGGCGCCTCAGGCACGCCACGAGCATCCCGTTTCCCTCGGCGAGAGGCGTTGCGGCCCAATCTGCGTCCCGCCTCATCAGTTCGGCGAGCTCTTTGACGGCCATCGCCTCGACGTCCCGGCGGGCGGGATCGGCAACCATGTCGTCCTCCCCGATNCCGAGAAANGCAACCACGCCACCGATNCGCAAGAGGCGTTTGGCCTGNTNCAACATGGCCGGGTACTCANCTCGATCGGCGTCGACGACAACGACGTCGTAGGCACCGTCGGACATGCGAGGAAGAACATCCAACGCCCGACCAGCAATAANGCGAGCGCGGGACGGCTCATGTCCGAGAGANACCAGTGCCTCACGCGCGTGCCGTTGGTACTCGGCTTCGGTGTCGATGCTGGTCAACACNCCNCCGGGCGTCATNCCCNCNAGAAGNGCCGCNCCNGATACNCCNGTCCCGGTGCCGACCTCGACGACNGTNTGNGCTTGCACGCTTGCNGCGAGGAAGGTCAGGAAGCGNCCGGTNGCGGGAGAGACGGGCGANACGCCGAATTCCCNGGCCCGTTCCCGAGCCGCTTCCACCGGCTCTGGCTCGGGAATCCAGGAGTCNGCGAATTGGGCGAAGGTGACGGNGGATNGGNAGTTCGGCGATGTCGATGACATGGGAGACGCCCTCTCTTCCTCGTCCCGGTAGTGGCGGCTTTCTCCGCCATCCTTTGGGGCCTTTGCCGTGCGACGCCCCCGTGGATGTGCTCCGGGATCGATCGCAGCCTAGCCTTAGAGGCGACAGGGTGAGGTTTTCCAGAAAGGCGGCTGAGCTTCGTGAGTGACGACAGGCCCCCCGAGGGCTCGAGCGTGCCCCCGCAGGGGGCAACCGACGGACCTCCTGCGACGCCCGACCCCCTGCCGATGCCCCGTCCTCCCGCGGCGCCGCAGGGCCCGCCCACGCCCGCGATGCCGGCGCGCTACCCGAATTT